>NZ_JBIUAG010000013.1:34276-60316 GCF_044547355.1 Kutzneria sp. NPDC052558 | reverse complement strand
GCGCGGGCCCACCCCCCGGCCGCCCCCCCCCCCCCGTTCACCCCCCTCCCCACCCCCCCTTGGGGGGGGGCCTGCCCGTCCCTCCACCCCCCCCCCCCCCCCCCCTCATGACACCGCGAGCCGTGCTCGGCGGGCATCGGGAGCAGCGCCGGTGAGACGATGCCCGCATGGTGACCGTGCAGGGTGTCGTCGACCGGGTGGGGCCGACGATGTTGCGGGCGGTGCACGCGGCGTCGGCCCCGCAGAGCGTCACCGACGTGGTGATCGCGGAGCCGGGGCGGCGCAGTGTGATCGCGGCGGGGGATCTGGTGTTGGGGGTGGCGGTGGGTGGCCGCAAGGACGCGGTGGACCTGATCAGGCACTCCAAGGGGGCGGCGGGGGTGCTGCTCAAGCAGCCGCAGGCGGGCGATCGGGAGGTGCTGGCCGCGGCGAAGGAGGCGGAGCTCGCGGTCGTGGAGGTACGCCAGGAGGCGGCCTGGGCGCAGTTGGTGTGGCTGCTGAGGGCGGTGCTGGACGCGGCCGCCGACGACGAGTCGGACGGCGAGGTGGAGCAGTTCGGCGATCTGTTCCGGCTGGCCGACGCGGTGGCGGCGGTGATCGACGCGCCGGTGACGATCGAGGACGCGAACTCCCGGGTGCTGGCCTACTCGTCCCGGCAGGACCGCACGGACCCGGCCCGGGTGTCCACGATCATGGGCCGCCGGGTGCCGGACGACGTGCTGGCCCGGTTCCGCAGCCGGGGGGTGTTCCGGCAGCTGAGCAAGGGCCGGGCGGTGATCTTCGTGCCGGCGCAGCGCGACGGCACGCTGCCGAGGCTGATCGTGCCGATCCGGATGGGCGGCGAGCTGCTGGGCTCGATGTGGGCAGTGGTGGACGGCGAGGTGAGCGACGAGCGGTCGGCGGCCTTCGCGGACACGGGACCGGTGGTGGCGCTGCACCTGCTGCGCAGGCGGGCCCGGGTGGACGCGGAGCGGATGCGGTCGGCGGAGCTGGTGCGGGCGGTGCTGGCCGGCACGGCCGACAGCCGGGCCGCGGCGGCGGAGCTGGGCCTGGACGAGCAGCCGCACCGGGTGATCGCGATCGACGCGGCCAGCGAGGACGCCGCCGACGCCGAGGGCGTGCGCCTGGCGCTGTGGGAGCGGATGACTCGCGGCGTGGGCCGGCGGCCGGCGGTCGCGGACCTGCACGGCGTGCTCTACGCCGTGGTCCCGGACCGGGGCTGGGCCCCGCTGCGGGAGGTGCTGGCCGCGGGCGAACCGCTGGTCGCGGCGGGTGGCGCGGTCGACATCTCGGAGCTGCCGCGGTCCAGGTCCCAGGCCGACGAGACGTTGCGGCTGCTGCGCACGGGAGTGGCGGCGCGCAAGATCGCCAACTACGAGGAGGTGTGGCCGGCGCTGGCGCTGCACCGGGTCGCCGCCGCGGCGAACGCCTCGGGCGTGGCCGAGTTGGGCCCGCTCGCCGAGCTCAAGGACCTGGACCTGGACACGCTGTACGAGTGGCTGCGCCACCCCGGCGAGCCGCGCGAGGCGAGCCGGGCGCTGCGCATCCACCCCAACACGTTCCGGTACCGGATGAAGAAGATCGGCGAGCTGGTCGACCTGGACGACCCGGATGTGAGGCTGGCTCTGCTGGCCCAGCTGATCACGCTGAAGTGGGTGTGAATGCGGCTCGGTAGGACTGTGGGCTGGTGCCCACGATCCGCTTGAAGTGCTCGCGAAACGCCGTCGGGGAGCCGAATCCGGTGCGCACGGCGATCCGCTCCACCGGCTCGTCGGTCGCCTCCAACAGATGCTGCGCGCGACGCACCCGGGCGCGGTGCAGCCAGCGCAGCGGCGAAGTGCCGGTCTGGTCCCGGAATCGGCGGTTCAGGGTGCGCGTGCTCATGCCGGCCTGGGCGGCGATCTCGTCCAACGTGAGGTCACGCGTCGAGTTCTCCTCCATCCACGCCAACAGCTTCTCCAGCTCGTTACCCCGAGGCACGGGCGGCAGGTCGTGCACGATGAACTGCGCCTGGCCGCCCTCGCGTTCCAGCGGCATCACCGACATCCGGGCCGCGTCGGCGGCGACGGCGGAGCCGTGGTCGCGGCGGATCAGGTGCAGGCAGAGGTCGAGCCCGGCAGCCGCGCCGGCCGAGGTCAGGAACTGGCCGTTGTCGACGTACAGCACGTCGGGATCGACGTCGATCAGCGGGTAGCGCGCCGCGAGCTCCGCCGCGGCGGCCCAGTGGGTGGTGGCCCGCAGGCCGTCGAGCAGTCCGGTGGCGGCGAGAATGAACGCACCGGTACAGATCGAGGCCAGCCGGGCGCCGCGTGCGGCCGCGTCGCGCAGCGCATCGACGACGTCGGTCGGCACGTCGAAGGACTCGGTTCCGGGCAGGATGACCGTGTCGGCCTCGGCCAGCGCCTCAAGGCCCCACTGCGCACGCAGCGTGAACAGCCCGGTGTCGATCTCCGGCTCGGAGCCGCATATCCGGACTTCGTAGCCCGGAGTGCGCCGGAACTCGATCGGCGTGGCCAGGTCGAACGGGATGACGCCCGGCAGGGCCAGCACGGCGACGGTGTGCATGCCACCCACGGTAGCTGGCCAGAATCCGTCGACACCTGGCGATCCAGCCACTGTCTCAGCCGGCGAATGATGAGGCTGAATGAGCGGACCCACCGAACCAGGGAGGACCCGGCCGCCGTGACCAAGATCCTGCTCACCATCCACATCATCGCCGTGATCATCGCCATCGGGCCGGTCGCGGTGGCCGCCAGCATGTTCCCCCCGGCCGCCCGCAAGGCGCTGGCCAGCGGAGACGACGCCGACATGGCCACGCTGCGGCTGCTCAACCGGATCTGCAAGGTCTACGCGCTGGTGTCGATCGCGGTGCCGGTGTTCGGCTTCGCCACCGCCGGCATCATGGGCGTCACCGGCAATCTCTGGATCATCGTCTCGATCGTGCTGACCGGGATCGCCGCGGTGGTGCTGGGCCTGCTCGTGCTGCCGTACCAGCAGCGGGTGCTGGACGGCACGCCGACGCCGCCGGCCCAGCTGGCCATGTACACCGGCGTGTTCAACCTGCTCTGGGCGGCCGTCACGGTCGTGATGATCTTCCGTCCGGGCTCCACGCTGAGCGGCTGAGAGGTCTAGACCTCGGGTCCTATTGTGCCGCCAGCACAACTAGGCACTCTCCCAGTACTTCCGGGCGCACGATGACAGCCCCGGTTGGCGTAGCCCACCGTGGGAAGCAACACACCAGCCGTGCGCCCGGAAAGGATCCAACATCGTGCGGATCGCCGTCCCCAGCGAGATCAAGAACCACGAGTACCGCGTCGCGTTGACCCCCGCCGGCGCCCACGAGCTGGTCAGCCGCGGCCACGACGTGTTCGTGCAGGCCGGGGCCGGCGTCGGCTCCTCCATCCCGGACGAGGACTACCTCGCCGCCGGGGCCAAGGTGCTGGCCACCGCCGACGACGTGTGGGCCGAGGGCGAGCTGGTGCTCAAGGTCAAGGAGCCGATCGCGCCCGAGTACGCCAAGCTGCGCGCCGGCCAGACCCTGTTCACCTACCTGCACCTGGCCGCCGACCGGCCGCTGACCGACGCGCTGATCGCGTCGGGCAACACCTCGATCGCCTACGAGACGGTGCAGACCGCGAACGGCGCGCTGCCGCTGCTGGCCCCGATGTCCGAGGTCGCCGGCCGGCTGTCCGCGCAGGTCGGCGCCTACTCCCTGATGCGTCCCTCCGGCGGCCGTGGCGTGCTGCCCGGCGGCGTGCCCGGCGTCCGCCCGGCCCGCGTGGTGGTCATCGGCGGCGGCGTGGCCGGCGTGAACGCGGCGACCATCGCCGCCGGCATGGGCTCCGACGTGGAGATCCTGGACACCAACGTGGACCGGCTGCGCCAGATCGACGCGCAGTTCCACGGCCGCGTCCGCACCGTCACCTCCAACCGCTACGCGCTGGAGCAGGCCGTGCTCGAGGCCGACCTGGTGATCGGCGCGGTGCTGGTGGCCGGCGCGAAGGCGCCGAAGCTGGTCAGCAACGACCTCGTGTCCCGCATGAAGCCGGGCTCGGTGCTGGTCGACATCTCCATCGACCAGGGCGGCTGCTTCGAGGACTCGCGGCCGACCACGCACGACGACCCCACCTACATCGTGCACAACTCGGTTTTCTACTGCGTGGCCAACATGCCGGGCGCGGTGCCGAACACCTCCACCTACGCCCTGACCAACGTGACCCTGCCCTACGCGGTCGCGCTGGCCGACAAGGGCTGGGAGCAGGCGCTGCGCGCGGACAAGGCGCTGGCGCTGGGCCTGAACGTGCACGACGGCAAGCTGGTCAACGAGCCCGTCGCGGTGGCGCACGGGCTCCCGCACACCCCGCTGAGCGAAGTGGTCACCAACTGAGCGTTGCTCGGCATTCCCAGAACAGGCCGGCCGTGCGAACAGCGCGGCCGGCCTGTCGTCTGTGGATAAACAGTTGAAGAACCCCTCATATCGTCGGTTCCCTCAGAAGTGTTACACGTCTACCGTCGGTGACTGCTTGGGCACGAACCCTGCTTCGCACCAAGGAGTCACTCCATGTCACGACGTTTCCGCGCATTCGCGCTCGCCGCGGCCCCGCTACCCCTGCTGGCGGCGGCAGCGCTGGCCGGGCCGGCCGTCGCCCAGACCCAGCCGCTGGTTTCCGTTCCCGGTAACACATCTCCGGCGCTTGCGCACAGCGAGCGGCACGGTGCGCTCGACGCGAACACCCAGATGTCCGTCTCGGTCGCGCTGAAACTGCGCAACAGCAGCGAACTGGACAAATTCATCGCCGACGTGAGCAATCCTCGTTCGCCGCGGCACGGCCAGTTCCTGACGCCGGCCCAGTTCAACGACCGGTTCGCGCCGACTCAGTCCGCTGTGGACAGCGTGTCGAACTTCCTGCGCGCACAGGGCCTTTCGGTGGCCAAGGTCAGCCCCAACCGCCAGGTCGTCACCGCGAACGGCACCGCCGCCCAGCTCCAGCACGCGTTCGGCACGTCGATGGGCCGCTACACCGACACCGCCGAGCACCGCGACTTCTACGCCAACGACAGCGCCCCCAAGCTGCCGGCCGATGTGGCCGCGGCCGTGCAGGGCGTCGTCGGCCTGGACAACCACGCCGTGAAGCACAAGAACTCCGTGTCCCACAAGGCCGCCGCGCCGTCCGGCTTCAACCCGAGCCAGCTGCGCGGGGCCTACGACACCGGCTCGCTCGGCACCGGTTCGGGCCAGACCGTGGCGCTGTGGGAGTTCGACGGCTACCAGTCGTCCAACATCGCCCAGTACAGCAAGCAGTTCAGCCTCAACTCGCCCGCGCCGCAGACGGTGTCGGTGGACGGCGCGAACTACGACTCGCAGCCGGGCGAGGGCCAGGGCGAGGTCGAGCTGGACATCGAGATCGTCAACGCGATGGCCCCGGCCGCGAACACCCTGGTCTACGAGGCGCCCAACAGCGACCAGGGCGAGGTCGACATGGCCAGCCAGATCGCCAGCGACAACAAGGTCTCGGTGGTCTCGATCTCGTGGGGCTCGTGCGAGCCGAACACCACAGACGCCGCGATCACCGGCACCAGCAACGGCATCAAGCAGGCCACCGCCGAGGGCATCAGCTTCTTCGCCGCCTCCGGTGACGACGGCTCCAAGGACTGCACCCGCAGCCAGACCGGCTCCAGCGTGGACGCCGTGGACTTCCCCGCCTCCGACCCGAACGTGACCGGCGTCGGCGGCACCCACCTGACCGTCAGCGGAACCAGCTACGGCTCCGAGTCGGCGTGGGACGGCTCCGGCGGCGGCACCTCCACCAAGTTCGACGCCCCGAGCTGGCAGACCGGCGACAATGGCAAGCGCACCGTGCCGGACGTGTCCGCCGACGCCGACCCGGCCAGCGGCTACGCCATCTACTCCGGCGGCAGCTGGCAGGTCTACGGCGGCACCAGCTGCGCCGCCCCGATGTGGGCCGGCTTCGCCGCCCTCGTCGGCACCAAGCTCGGCGCGGCCAACCAGGCCCTGTACGCGGCCAAGGGCGCCGGCTTCCACGACGTGACCTCCGGCAGCAACGGCAGCTTCCAGGCCGGCCAGGGCTACGACCAGGTCACCGGCTGGGGCTCCTACGACGGCGCCAAGCTCGCCCCCGCCCTTCAGGGCTGACCCCCTCCTTCACCCCCAGGAACCGGTGTTTCACCGTTTGGAATGCGCCTTTCCTCCACTCCGAGTGGAGGAAAGGCGCATTCCAAGCGTCAGTGGCTGACGCACCGCTGGGTTCTCAGCCGACGAAACCGGACAGGCGCTCCACCACCTCGACCGGGGACGGCATGGCGTGCAGCTCCCCGCGCAGCCGCGCGGCGTTGTCCCGCCACTGCTCGTCGCCCAGCAGCCGCTCGATCAGCTCGACGTCCACGTCGGCCACGGTGGCCCGCTGCCCGAGGCCGTTGGCCTGCACGGTGTCCGCGTTGATGAACTGGTCCGCGGCCTGCGGCACCACGATCTGCGGGACGCCGGCGTCCACGATGGTCATGGTGGTGCCCGCGCCGCCGTGGTGGATCGCCGCGTCGCACGAGGACAGCAGCACCCCGAGCGGCAGGTAGCCGACTGGGCGGACGTTGTCCGGCAGCTCGCCCAGCGAGGAGATGTCCACGTTGCCCAGCGCCAGCACGAACTCCGCGTCCACCTTGCCGGCCGCGGCGACGATCGGCTCGACGACGCCCAGGCCGAACGACGGCACGACGGTGCCGAGCGTGATCAGCACACGGCGGCGCGCCGGCTTGTCCAGCAGCCACTCCGGCACCACGGAACCGCCGTTGTACGGCACGTACCGCATGGCCCACGCGTCGTCGGGCAGCTCCTCCCCGCCCCGCACGCTCGGCGGCGTGACACTGATCCGCACCGCGGGGTTCTGCACCTCGGCCACGCCGTGCCGCTCGAAGTGCTCACGCAGCTCTTCGTACGTCGCGTGGCGCAGATCCGGCCGCACGCGACTGTGGCCCATGCCCAACTCCAGCGCCACCAGCGGCACACCGAGCTTGGCCGCGGCCAGCGGCCCGGCGGCCTGCATGGGCGTGTGCACGACGACATCGGGCTGCCACTTCTCGGCGACCCGCACCACGGTCTCCAGCGTCGGCTCGGAGACCTTGGCGAACATGCGCAGCGCGACCTCCATGGTCCGCCCCAGGTCGTCGCGGGCGGCGGCCAGTTCCTCCCGCACCCGGCCGCCGACCGTGGCGAAGATCTGCATGTAGTCGGTGCCGGGCGAGGCGTCCACGATCTGCAGCCCGGCGGCGGACACCGCCTCTACGCTGCCGCCGGCCGCGTAGAGCACCTCGTGCCCGGCGGCGCGGGCCGCGTGGGCCAGCGAGATGGTCGGCAGGATGTGCCCCAGTCCCGGGGACGTGGTGACAAGAAGACGCATGGCTGTTCCCTCCCTCAGATGCCGACCATTTAACTCGCCAACTAAGAGTTCTGTCCACCGAAATTCTTAGTCAGCCGATCGGCCACCGCGGCCGGAGACGGCATGGCGCGCATCTCGGCCCGGATCCGCTCCGCGTCGGACCGCAGCGAGTCGTCGGCGAGCAGCCGCTCGAGCAGCCGGGCGTCCAGCTCGTCTTCGGTCACGTCGAGACCGCACCCTGCGGCGGCGACCGCCGCGGCGTTGGCCGGCCCGTCGGCCCCCTGGGGCACCACGATCTGCGGCACGCCCGCGTCCAGTGTGGTGAGCGTGGTGCCGGCGCCACCGTGGTGCACCACCGCCGCGCTGGTGGCCAGCAGCGGGCCGAGCGGCACGTAGCCGACCAGGCGGACGTTGTCCGGCAACTCGGTCAGCGAGGAGGTGTCGGCATTGGCGCCCAACGCCACCACGAACTCGGCGTCGACCTTCGCCGCCGCCGTGGCGATCCGTTGCACCGGCCCGATGCCGGTCATCAGCGGCGCGACCGTGCCCAGCGTGACGGTGATCCGCGGCCGCTCCGGACGACTGGTCAGCCAGCCCGGCAGCTGGCCGCCGCCGTTGAACGGCACGTACCGCAGGGGCCAGCCGTCCGGCGCCGGCTTCATGCTCGGCGGCGTCACGTCCAGGTACACGTCCGGCTCGGGCATCTCGTCGACCCCGAAGCGCTGGAAGATGTCCAGTTGGAAGGCCCCGAAGCCGGCCATGATCTGCCGGCTGTGCGAGACGCCGATCGCGTGGGCCACCGACCCGGCCCCGGCGATCCGCGCGGCCAGCAGGCCGATGACGTTCATCGACTCGTAGACCACCAGGTCCGGCCGCCAGTCCCGGGCCAGCGCCACCAGGCCGTCCACCATGCCCTCGGCCAGGCCGTGGAACAGTCGGAACGCCGGGTGGTCGCGCAGGTCGCCGCCGAGGTCGGGCCGGCGTCCGCTGGTCGTGCTGCGGAACGCCTGGGCGACGTTGTCGCCGACCAGCCGGCTCATGTCCATGCCGGGCGCGACGTCGTAGGAGTGCAGGCCGGTGGCCTTGACCGCGGTCATGTCGCCGGCGGTGGCGAACAGCACCTCGTGGCCGGCCGAGCGCAGCGCCCACGCGGTCGTGACCAGCGGGAAGAGGTGCCCGTGGCCGGACAGGGCGGTGACGAGCACGCGCATCGGCTTCAGCCCACCAGTTCTTCGAGTCGGGACACGAGTTCGGCCGGCGCCGGCCGGGCGGCGATCTCGGCCTTGACCTCGGCCGCCGCGGCGGCCAGCGAGGCGTCGGTCAACAGCCGGCTCAGGTCCTCCGGGCCGACCGGGGAGATCTCGGTGTCGACCTCGAAGCCGGCGCCGCGCTTGGCCACCTCGTGGGCATTGTTGAACTGGTCGGCCCCCTGCGGAACCACCAGTTGCGGCACGCCCATGGCCAGCGAGGTCATGGTGGAGCCGGAACCACCGTGGTGCACGATCGCGGTGCTGGTGGCCAGCAGCGCGTTCAGCGGCGTGTACGACACGGGGCGCACGTTGCCCGGCAGCGCGCCCAGCTCCTCGGCCGCCGCGTCGTCGAGCGTGACCACGAACTCGGCGTCGAGGTCGCCGGCCACGTCGGTCAGCCACCGCACCGGGCCGAGGCCCACGAAGCCGGGGATGACCGTGCCCAATGTGACGATCACCCGAGGCCGATCCGGCGTGCGCAGCAGCCAGTCCGGCAGCTGACCGCCGCCGTTGAACGGCACGTACCGCATCGGCCATCCCGCGTCGGGGCTGCCCATGCTCGGTGGCGCCACGTTGAGCAGCGCGTGCCGGGACGGCGGGCCGTCCACGCCGTGCCGGCGGTAGGTGTCGGCCAGCACCTCGGCGATCTGGGCGTGCGCGGTCTCGGAGCTGTGCAGCCCGAACGCCTGCTCGACCGCGGGCACGCCGTGCTTGGCCGCCGCCAGCGGACCGGCGCCCTCCATCGGCGAGTGCACCACCAGGTCGGGCCGCCATTCGTCGGCGACTGCCACCACGTTGTCGGCGACGATGTCGGACTGCGGGGCGAACAGGCGGACGCCGAAGCTCGTCAGCTTCTCGGAGTCACCGCCCCGGGCCGCCTCGCGCATCATCTTCTGTATCGCCTTGATGTCCATGCCGTCGCGGGCCGCGTTCATCAGCCGCACGAACGACTCGTAGGGCTGCGTCTCCACCACGTGCAGGCCGGACGCGGCCAGCATCGGCACGTGCTGGGCGTTGCTACCGGCCATGGCCAGCAGCACCTCGTGGCCGGCGGCGCGCAGCGCCCAGGAGATCGACACCATCGGCAGCATGTGGCCGAGGCCGGGTGAAGCGGTGACCAGGACTCTCATCGGACCCCCCGAATCGAAAGAGATGGGATATACCCACAATTTAGCGGGCGAGGGAAGTTCCGTCGAGGGATTCAGGAAGGTGGTCCCGCCGAGATCGGGGCAGGGAGAGGAGAACGGGCCGTGAACGTGGAACCATGCCCAGACATGAAAGAGCGGCCCGCTCAACCAGCCTGGGGGTCACTGGGAGCGGGCCGCCGAGAACAGCTTAGGGGCTCGGCCGCCGATTTGCCTCATGTTTGACCCAGATCCGTCGAAAAAATCTTGTTTGCCGCCACTCGAACGGGTGAACGAGCGTGCGAACGGGTGAAACCCTGCCTCGCAGACTGTGCGAACTGCCCCGATCGGCCGATGTGTGACGGGTGTGTGCCGCCAGCCCTGCTCGCCTGCACGTGGCACCCCGTGGAGCCTGACGGAGATGTCTGATGAGTGAACCCCGTTGGTGGGTGGACTGCCGGGACCCGTTCGGCCGGGACCGGGCCATGACCGTGCTCGTCGAGCCCGACCGCGTGCTGCTGGTCGCGCCGCCCGGCGAGACGGCGGTGCTGTCCCCGCAGCAGACCCGGCGGCTGCACCACGCCCTGGACCGGGCCGCCGGCACCCTGGACCAGATCGAGGTGGACGGCATCGACGTCGACGGAGCAGACGAGCCCGGCCACACCGCGGATCTGGGCCGGCCGGGCCGGCCCGACGTGGGTCTGGCCGAATGAGCGCGGTCGACGACGGGATGCGGCGGGCGGTGCTGCGCCGGCTCGCCGCGCTGGACCAGGCCGCCGAGCAGACCAGCGCCGGCACGCTGGCCCCGCTGGCCCGGGCCGAGTTGCAGCGGCTGGCCGACGGCTGGCGGCTGCTGCTGGAGGTGCACACCGCCGATGAGGACGGCCGGTGCCGGGCCTGCCCCGGACGGCTGCGCAAGCGGCGGTGGCCGTGCAAGGTGTGGCTGCTGGCCCACCAGCACCTGATCGGCGAGGGCACGCCGCCCCCGCGGCCCAGCGGCGGCGGGCTGCGCATGCTGTTCCGCCGCGGCGGCAGGCACAGCAAGCAGGCCGACGGCACCGCGGTGCAGGGCGTGCGCACTCGTCCGCTGCCGGCGGCGGCCCGGCCGGCGACGGCCCAGCCGATGATGTCCCAGCCGATGATGACGCTGCCGCCCGAGGTGCCGTCGGAGATGACCGTGGAGCTGCCGGCGCTGCCGGCGGCTCCGGTGTACGCGGCGGTCGCGCCGCCGCCGGTCATGCAGCCGCCGGCGATCGCCAGCTCCGGGCCGTTCGCGACCGTGCACATCGTCGACGACCCGACCTGGCCGGCGCCCAGCGAGTACACGGACCGGCCGGACGCCCCGGCGCTGGCCCGCCTGGACCCGATCGGCGCGTTCGGCGGCGTGCTGCCGGCCCTGCCGCCGCTGCCCGCGCCGGACGAGACCGCCCCGCTGGCCGACCAGCCGCCGCTGGTGAGCGGGGTGGTGCCGCCGCGGTTCGAGCTGCTCGGCCAGCCGGACGCGGAGACCGAGGAGATGCGCCGGGTGCTGGAGGACTACTGGCAGGGGTCGCCGGCTTCCCAGTGAAACCGGGCAGGATGGGACCGGTGAGCTGGCTGACGGCACCGGGACACCTGCTGGTCTGCGACCTGGACGGCACGCTGCTGCGGTCGGACACGTCGCTGTCCGACGCCGCCCGCGACGGGCTCAACGCCCTGGTCGCGGCCGGCGTCGCGGTGACCGTGGCCAGCGCGCGCAGCACGGCCGCGATGCGGCCCATGCTGCCGGGCGTCGACCTGCGCCTGCCGGTCATCGAGCACAACGGGGCGTACATCTCCGACCTGCGCACCGGCGAACACCTGATCACCAACGCGCTGGACGCGGCGACCGCCGGCAAGGCCGTCGAGCTGCTCGGCGACCCCATCGTGACCACCTGGGACGGCGCGCGGGACCGGGTGCACTTCGGCCCCGAGCTCAACACCGGGGCCGGCTGGTTCATCGCCGAGAAGCGCCGGTACGCCGACCCGCGGCTGACCGAGACCGCCGACCTGCACGCGGTCGCCGACCGGGAACAGGTCGTCATGCTCTGCTCGTACGTGCCGGACGACGAGGCGGCCGGCGTCGCCGCGACCGTGCAGGCCGCCGTCGGCGAGGGCGCGCGGGTGTGGGCCGCGCTGAACGCCTACAGCCCGGGCTGGTCCGAGGTCGTGGTGCAGAGCCCACTGGCCACCAAGGGCGCGGCCATCCTGGAGTTGCGCCACCGGCTCGGCCTGGCCGGCGAGATCACCGCGTGCGGCGACCACGTCAACGACCTGCCGATGTTCGCCGTCGCCGACCGCCGCGTCGCGCCGGCCAACGCCCAGCCCGAAGTCCGGGCGGCCGCCTCGGTCGTGACCGGGGCCAACGACGATGACGGGGTCGTCACATATCTGCTGGATCAGCTGGCGATCCTGCGGCGCGAAGCCGAGCAATAGGGTATGACCAGGGCACCCGATCGCACCGCTACCGGGAGGAATCACGTGCACGACGGCAGTGGCCGCATCGTGGTGCAGGGCCTGAGCAAACAGTTCGGGCCGATCATCGCGGTCAACAACCTCAGCTTCACCGTGGAGCCGGGTTCGGTCACCGGCTTCCTCGGCCCGAACGGGGCCGGCAAGACCACCACGCTGCGCATGCTGCTGGGCCTGGTGCGGCCGACCGCCGGCGTGTCGACGATCAACGGCCTGCCGTTCGACCAGCTCGGCAACCCGGGCCGGGTGGTCGGCGCGGTGCTGGAGGCCCAGGGCTTCCACCCCAGCCGCAGCGCCCGCAACCACCTGCGCGTGTACGCCGCCGCGATGGGCGTGCCCGACCAGCGGGCCGACCAGGTGCTGGAGCTGGTCGGGCTGGCCGAGGCCGGCGGGCGGGGCGTGGGCGGCTTCTCGCTGGGCATGAAGCAGCGGCTCGCCCTGGCCACCGCGCTGCTCGGCGACCCCCAGGTGCTGGTGCTCGACGAGCCGGCCAACGGCCTCGACCCGGAGGGCATCGCCTGGCTGCGGGCCTTCCTGCAGTCCTACGCCCGCAGCGGGCGGACGGTGCTGATCTCCAGCCACCTGCTGGCCGAGGTCGAGCAGACCGTGGACCAGGTCGTGATCATCAGCCGCGGGCAGACCGCCTACCAGGGCTCGCTGGACTACCTGCGGCAGTCCCAGCAGAGCCGGGTGCTCGTGCAGGCCTCCGACCCGCAGGGGCTGGTGGCCGCGCTCCAGGCGGCCGGCGTCAACGCCGTCGAGCCGACCCAGGACGGCCGGCTGGCGATCACCGGCGTGGACCGCAAGACCGTCGCCGACCTGGCCATGGCCGCCAACATCGCGCTGTACGACATCCAGCAGGAGAACGTCGACCTCGAGCAGCTGTTCTTCCGGCTGACCCAGGGTCAGTACACCGGCCAGCAGTCCCCCTACGGCGCCCCGCCCGGCTACGGCCCGCCGACCCAGGGCTACAGCGCACCTGGCTACGGCGCTCCCGGCTACGGCGCTCCCGGCTACGGCGCTCCCGGCTACGGCACACCTGGCTACGCCGTGCCGGGCACGCCCCCGCAGGGCTACGCAGCGCCGGCCGATCCCCAGCAGTACCAACAGCCTCTGGGTTACGCCCCGCCGCAGCAGTTCGGGTACACCCCGGGCTACGCGCCGCCGGCCGACCAGCAACAGCAGTCCGCCTTCGCACCGCCCGCCGACCCCCAGCAGTACGGCGGGTACGCAGCGCCCCAGGACCAGTCGGGCTACGCGCCGCCGACCACGCCCGAGCAGTACGGCGGCCAGCCTTATGCGCCGCCGCAGGACCAGCAGCAGGCGGCCCCGCCGCCCGAGCAGCCGCCGGGTGGCGGCTCTGGAGGTAACGCCTGATGGGCCGGCTCATCTCCGCCGAGTTCCGCAAGATCCTGACCGCCAGAATGTGGTGGGCGCTGCTGATCCCGACCGTCGCGCTGGCCGCGCTGTGGAGCACCGTCGGCAACGGGCTGGTCGGCCTGCTGCTCGACTCGTTCAACCAGTCGGCGGTGGCCGGCGAGCTGCGGGTCAACATCAACAACCTGCCGTGGTCGACGCTGATCTTCGCGCGCACGGTGAACATCAGCGCGCTGTTCCCGATCGTGTTCGGCGCGCTGGCGCTGTCCGGCGAGATCAACCGCCGGACCATCACCACCACCTACCTGACCGCGCCCAACCGGGGCAGCGTGCTCGGCGCAAAGCTGATCACGTACGCGCTGTGGGGCCTGGGCTTCGGCGTCGTGATCACCGGCGTCGCCAGCATCGGCACGGTCCTGGTCGCCCACACCCCGCAGCTGCCCGACGCGGTGAGCTGGCTGGAGCTGGCCGGGGCCGGGATCCTCGAGTGCATGATCTGGACGGTGCTGGCCATGGGCGTCGGCGCGCTGTTCGGCAACCCCATCGGGGCGGTCATCTCGCTGGTCCTGTACACGCTGCTGGCCGAGAACCTGATCGACCTGTGGCTGCCGGACCACTGGCCCGGCGTCCTGCTCAACGGCTCGGCCGACGGCCTGACCGGCTCCGTCGCGGCGCAGACGTTCGTCGACAAGGTGTCCACCATCAGCCCGTACTTCACCCAGGAGCTCCAGAACGACGCCCTGAACCTCGTGCGCAGCATGGCCGGCGCGCGGGGCGCGTACGACTGGTGGATCAGCGGCCTGATCTTCGCCGGCTGGGCCGCCGCCATCGCCGCCGGCGGCTGGTACATGAGCCGCCGCCGCGACATCACCTGACGTAACCCCCTCTCGACCCACGTGAGTGGCTCAGTTGGCCTTGAACGCCACCTGAGCCACTCAGGTGAGGAAAAAAGTGGGGCGTCATGATCTTGGGCGGGCACATTAAGTTACTTCTGTGTCCGAACAAACGGGTTGGGTGCGGCGGCTGGCGGCCGCCTGCTGGCGGCATCCGGTCGTCGTGGTGCTGTCGCTGGGCGCGGCCGTGTTGGGCGTGGGGCAGCAGGCGGTGGCTCCGCTGGTGGTGCGGCTGGCCGTGGACGACGCGGTGTCGGGCACCACGACCCGCCTGGGCTGGCTGATCACGGCACTGGCCGGCATCGAGCTGCTGACCTTCGTGACCGCCTTCCTGCGCCGGTACCTGGGCGGCCGGCTGGCCCTGGACGTGCAGCACGACCTGCGCCGCCAGGTGTTCGCAGCGGTGCAGCGGCTGGACGGCGGCAAGCAGGACGAGCTGCGCACCGGGCAGGTGGTGTCCCGCTCGATCAGCGACCTGAACCAGGTGCAGGGCCTGATCTCGATGGTGCCGTACGCGCTGGGCAACATCGCCTTCGTCGTGGTGGCCGTCGGGGCGATGCTGTGGCTGTCGCCGTCACTGACCGTGATCGCGCTGATCGTGGTGCCGGCGGTCGTCTACATCGCGCTGCGCAGCCGCCGCACGCTGTTCTCGGCCACCTGGCACGCGCAGCAGCAGGCCGCCGAGGTCGCGCAGCACGTCGAGGAGACGGTCACCGGCGTGCGCGTGGTGAAGGGCTTCGGGCAGGAGGCGCGGGAGATCGCCGGCCTGGAGCGCCGCGCCCGCCGGCTGTTCTCGTTACGGATGCGCGCCGCCGGCCTGACCGCCCGGCCGACGGCGACGCTGGGCGCGATGCCGCTGTTCGGCCAGATCGCGGTGCTGGGCCTCGGCGGCTGGCTGGCCATGAACGGCCAGGTCACGCTGGGCACCTTCCTCGCGTTCGCCAGCTACGTGACCGGCCTGATGGGGCCGGCCCGGTTCCTCGGCGCGGCGATGGTGACGGCGCAGGTGACCAAGGCCAGCGTGAACCGCGTCGATGAGCTGATCGACTCGCAGCCGGACGTCCGGGACGGCGCCGAGGACGTGCCCGACGGCCCGCTGGCCGTCGAGTTGGACGACATCACCTTCGGCTACGCGCGCAGCGAGCCGGTGCTGGCGCAGGTGAGCCTGACCGTCGAACCGGGCGAGACGTTGGCCCTGGTGGGCACCGCCGGGTCCGGCAAGTCGACCGTGTCCCTGCTCCTGCCCCGGTTCTACGACGTGCACTCGGGCTCGATCCGGGTCGGCGGGGTGGACGTCAAGGATCTGCGCCTGCACTCGTTGCGCAACGCCGTCGGGGTGGTGTTCGAGGAGGCGTTCCTGTTCTCGGACACGATCCGCGGCAACATCGCCTACGGCCGGCCCGACGCCACCGACGCGAAAGTCGAGGAGGCCGCGCGGGCAGCCGAGGCGCACGAGTTCATCGCCGTGCTGCCCGACGGCTACGAGACCAAGGTCGGCGAACGCGGACTCACGCTGTCCGGCGGGCAGCGTCAGCGCATCGCCTTGGCCCGGGCTCTGTTGTCGGCCCCGCGCGTGCTGGTGCTGGACGACGCCACGTCGGCGGTCGACGCCGTCACCGAGGCAGCCATCCACGACACGCTCAAGGCCGTCACCGCGCAGCGGACCACGTTGTTGGTCGCGCACCGCCGTTCCACGCTCGCGCTGGCCGACCGCATCGCGGTGCTCGACGGCGGTCGGGTCGTGGACGTCGGCACCGAGGACGAGCTGAACGAGCGCTGCACGCTGTTCCGGGAACTCCTCGCCGGCCCGGGCGAGGCGATCGAGGACGTGACCGCGCCGAGTGACGTGGCGTCGGCAAAGCTGTGGCCCGAGGTGGAGCCGGAGCGCCCGGACCAACCGAATCTGGTGCCGCTGCCCGAAGCCACCGAACAGCCGCGCCTGAGCCCCGACACCGGTGCCACGGATCGCAAGTTCGGGCTCGTGTCGTTGTTGCGGCCCGTGCGCTGGGCACTGCTGCTGGTCGGTCTGCTGGTCACAGTCGACGCGCTCAGCTCCATGGCGTTGCCGGCGTTGGTGCAGTACGGCGTGGACGACGGCGTGACCCGTGGCGCCGTCGGCGCGCTGTGGGTGGCCACGGGGCTGGGCGTGGGCATCGTCCTGGTCGGCTGGCTGAACATGCGGTTGGAGACGGTGCTGACCGCGCGCGTGGGCGAGCGTCTCCTGTACGTGCTGCGAGTGCGCAGCTTCGCGCACCTCCAACGGCTCGGCCTCGACTACTACGAGCGCGAACTGGCCGGCCGGATCATGACCCGGATGACCACCGACGTCGACGCGCTGTCGACGTTCCTCCAGACCGGGCTGGTGACCGCGGCGGTCAGCGCGCTGACCATCGTGGGCATCGCGGTGGCGCTGCTGGTCACCGACGTGGGGCTGGCGCTGGTGTCGATGGCGGCGATCCCGCTGCTGGCCGTGGCGACCTACTTCTTCCGCAAGGCTTCCTCGGCGGCGTACGCGCAGGCGCGCGAGCGGGTCAGCGTGGTGAACGCCGACTTGCAGGAGAACGTGTCCGGGCTGCGCGTGACGCAGGCGTTCACGCGTGAGCAGTACTCGGCGCGTGAGTTCGGGGAGCGGAGCCTGGCCTACCGAACCTCACGTCTGCGGGCCCAGCGCTACATCGCGGTGTACTTCCCCTTCGTGGCGCTGCTTTCCGGCGTGGCGCAGGCGGCGGTGCTGGCGGTCGGCGCATACCGCGTAGCCGGCGGCGACCTGAGCGCCGGCGCGCTGCTGGCGTTCCAGCTGTACCTGGGGCTGTTCTTCGCACCGGTGCAGCAGCTGTCCGGCGTGTTCGACGGCTACCAGCAGGCGATGGTCGGTCTGAAGCGCATCGGCGACCTGCTCAACACACGGTCCTCGATCGTGCCGCCGGCTGAGCCCGTGGCCGTGCCGTCGACGCTGCGTGGCGAGGTCGAGCTGCGTGAAGTGAGCTTCCGCTACGAGGGCGCCGCGACGCCGGCGCTGGATCGCTTGAGCCTGCACGTGCGGGCCGGCGAGACGGTCGCGCTCGTCGGTCGCACCGGCGCCGGCAAGTCCACGCTCGTGAAGCTGGTGGCGCGGTTCTACGACGTGACCGACGGCGCTGTGCTCGTGGACGGTGTCGATGTCCGTGACTATGACCTGGACGGCTACCGAGGTCGGCTCGGCGTCGTGCCGCAGGAGGCGCACCTGTTCGTCGGCGACATCGCCGACAACGTCCGCTACGGCCGGCCCACGGCCAGTCGCGACGAGGTGACGGCAGCCGTGCGCGCGGTCGGCGCGCTGCGTCAGGTCGCCGGTCTGCCGCACGCGATGCACCAGCAGGTCGGCGAACGCGGTCAGTCGCTGTCGGCCGGCCAACGCCAGCTGATCGCGTTGGCCCGCGCCGAGCTGGTCGACCCGGCCGTGCTGCTACTCGACGAGGCCACCGCCGCCCTCGATCCGGCCACCGAGGCCACCGTGCTGGCCGCCAGCGAACGCCTCGCCGGCCGCCGCACCACGTTCGTCGTCGCGCACCGCCTGGCCACCGCCGCCCGCGCCGACCGGATCGTGGTGCTGGAACAGGGCCGGATCGTCGAGCAGGGCACCCACGCCGAGCTGTTGGACGCCGGCGGCCGCTACGCCGAGATGTGGCGCACCGGCTGCCACGTGGACGCGGCCTGAACCGACGGCTCGCGGGGACGCCAACGCAACAGAGTGCGAGGCCCCGCCGGTGCTTCGCACGGTTGCTGGATTTCGGCCGCCGCCACCCGACGCGCCCCACCACCTGGCCGGATGCGGCGGGCGAAATCCAGCAAGGGCGAGGCGCCGGCTACCCGGGGGCCGAGCCCGCCGCGGCACGCGGCGCAGGTAAACGTGGTTCCGGCCACAGTTGTTCCCGGTGCAAGTGCATGACTGAAACGATCCAGTTCCCTAAGGCCTACTCAAGACCGCCGGTCACAGCCTCGCAACGATGCGACAATCTGGATTGATCATGTGATCCACCTGACGTTGTGCCCGCTCGGCTGTGTGTGAAGCGACCTGCGTGGAGTACTAGCCTTGCTGGCGGAGTGAGTTCAGTACCAGTAGCGAGATAGATAGAGGCGAGCGCCAGCCGTGTCCAGCTCCAGCTCTGCGTCGCAGTTCGGCCCGAACGAGTGGCTGGTCGAGGAGATGTACGACCAGTTCCTCGCCGACCCGTCATCCGTCGACCCGGCGTGGCATGACTTCTTCGCCGACTACAAGGCGACGCAGCGCACGACCGCCGGCACCGCCGCCGTGAACGGGGCCACCGCGACGGCCACCGCCACCGCGCCCCCGGCGGCCCCGCCGCAGGCGCCGGCCAACGGCCACGTCGCCACCCCGCCGGCCGCGCCCGCCGCGCCGCCCGCCGCCTCGACCCCGGCGCAGACCACGCTGCCGAGCACCAAGCCCACCCCGGCCGCCTCGGCCACCGCCGCGCCGGTGAAGCCGGCCGCCGGCTCCGAGGTGAAGCCGCTGCGCGGCGCCGCCGCGGCGATCGCCCGCAACATGGACGCCTCGCTCACCGTGCCCACCGCGACCAGCGTGCGCGCGGTGCCGGCCAAGCTGCTGGCCGACAACCGCATCGTCATCAACAACCACCTGAAGCGGACCCGCGGCGGCAAGGTCTCCTTCACCCACATCATCGGGTACGCGCTGGTCAAGGCGCTCGAGTCGTACCCGAACATGAACAACAACTACGGCGTGGTCGACGGCAAGCCCTCGATCATCACGCCGGAGCACGTGAACCTGGGCCTGGCCATCGACCTGCCCGGCAAGAACGGCCAGCGCACGCTCGTCGTCGCCTCCATCAAGAACTGCGAGACGATGACGTTCACGCAGTTCTGGCAGGCCTACGAGGACCTGATCCGCAAGGCCCGCAGCGGCGGCCTGACCGCGGACGACTTCGCCGGCAGCACCATCCAGCTGACCAACCCCGGAACCATCGGCACCAACCACTCGGTGCCGCGGCTGACCGTCGGCCAGGGCGCGATCCTCGGCGTCGGCGCGATGGAGTACCCGGCGCACTTCCAGGGCACCAGCGAGAAGGCCCTGATCGAGATGGGCGTCAGCAAGATCATGACGCTCACCTCGACCTACGACCACCGCATCATCCAGGGCGCCGAGTCGGGCGAGTTCCTGCGCCGCATCCACCAGCTGCTGCTGGGCGAGAGCGGCTTCTACGACGACATCTTCACCTCGCTGCGGCTGCCCTACGAGCCGATCCGCTGGGTCGAGGACCTGCCCGAGGGCGCGGTCGACAAGACCGCCCGGGTCAACGAGCTGATCGAGGCCTTCCGCTCGCGCGGCCACCTGATGGCCGACACCGATCCGCTGAACTACCGGCAGCGCCGGCACGAGGACCTGGACGTGCTCTCGCACGGCCTGACCCTGTGGGACCTGGACCGCGAGTTCGCCGTGGGCGGCTTCGCCGGCCAGGAGAAGATGAAGCTGCGCGACATCCTGGGCGTGCTGCGCAACTCCTACTGCCGCACCGTCGGCGTGGAGTACACCCACATCCTCGAGCCGGCCGAGCGCCGCTGGCTGCAGGAGCGGGTCGAGGTCGTGCACGACAAGCCGCCGGCCACCGTGCAGAAGTACATCCTGTCCAAGCTCAACGCGGCCGAGGCCTTCGAGACCTTCCTGCAGACCAAGTACGTCGGTCAGCGGCGGTTCTCGCTTGAGGGCGGCGAGACGCTGATCCCGCTGCTGGACGCGGTGCTGGACAAGGCGGCCGAGCACGAGCTGGACGAGGTCGTCATCGGCATGCCGCACCGCGGCCGGCTCAACGTGCTGGCCAACATCGTGGGCAAGCCGATCTCGCAGATCTTCCGCGAGTTCGAGGGCAACCTGGACCCGGGCCAGGCCCACGGCTCCGGCGACGTGAAGTACCACCTGGGCGCCGAGGGCAAGTACTTCCGGATGTTCGGCGACGGCGAGACCAAGGTGTCGCTGGCCTCCAACCCGTCCCACCTGGAGGCCGTGGACCCGGTGCTGGAGGGCATCGTCCGGGCCAAGCAGGACCTGCTGGACAAGGGCGGCGAGGGCTACACCGTGCTGCCGGTGGCCATGCACGGCGACGCCGCGTTCGCCGGCCAGGGCGTGGTGGCCGAGACCCTGAACCTGGCGCTGCTGCGCGGGTACCGCACCGGCGGCACCGTGCACGTGGTGGTCAACAACCAGGTCGGCTTCACCACCAACCCGGAGCACTCGCGCTCGTCCAAGTACTGCACCGACGTGGCCAAGATGATCGGCGCGCCGGTCTTCCACGTGAACGGCGACGACCCCGAGGCCTGCTACTGGGTGGCCAAGCTGGCCGTCGACTACCGCGAGACGTTCCACAAGGACGTCGTCATCGACATGATCTGCTACCGCCGCCGCGGCCACAACGAGGGCGACGACCCCTCGATGACCCAGCCGGCGATGTACGACATCATCGACACCAAGCGCTCGGTGCGCAAGACCTACACCGAGTCGCTGATCGGCCGCGGCGACATCTCCGTGGACGAGGCCGAGAAGGCCCTGCGCGACTACGCCAGCCAGCTGGAGCACGTCTTCAACGAGGTGCGGGAGCTGGAGAAGCACCCGGTCAAGCCGACCAACTCGGTCGAGTCCGAGCAGCAGGTGCCGGCCAAGGTGCCGACCGCGGTCAGCGCCGAGACGGTGGCCCGCATCGGCCAGGCCCAGATCGACCTGCCCGAGGGCTTCAACGCCCACCCGCGGGTCAAGCCGGTGCTGGAGCGCCGGGCCCAGATGGCCCACGAGGGCGGCATCGACTGGGGCTTCGGCGAGCTGCTGGCCTTCGGCTCGCTGGTGATGGAGGGCAAGACGGTCCGCCTGTCCGGCCAGGACTCCCAGCGCGGCACCTTCGGCCAGCGGCACTCCGTGGTCATCGACCGCAAGACCAGCGCCGAGTACACGCCGCTGCAGAACCTGGCCGACCCGCAGGGCAAGTTCATGGTGTACGACTCGGCGCTGTCGGAGTTCGCGGCCGTCGGCTTCGAGTACGGCTACTCGGTGGCCAACCCGGACGCGCTGGTGCTGTGGGAGGCGCAGTTCGGCGACTTCGTCAACGGCGCGCAGTCGATCATCGACGAGTTCATCTCCTCCGGCGAGGCCAAGTGGGGCCAGCGCGGCAACGTCGTGCTGCTGCTGCCGCACGGCCTGGAGGGCCAGGGCCCCGACCACAGCTCCGGCCGCATCGAGCGGTTCCTCCAGCTGTGCGCCGAGGGCTCGATGACCGTCGCCGTGCCGTCCACCCCGGCCAACTACTTCCACCTGCTGCGCCGGCACGCGCTGGACGGGGTGAAGCGGCCGATGGTCGTGTTCACGCCGAAGTCGATGCTGCGCCTCAAGGCCGCCGCCAGCTCCGTGGAGGACTTCACCACCGGCCGGTTCCAGTCGGTCATCGACGACCCGACGCAGCCCAACCCGGAGCAGGTCGACCGGCTGCTGCTGTGCAGCGGCAAGATCTACTACGAGCTGGCCGCCGAGAAGGAGAAGACCGGCGCGAGCAACGTGGCGATCGCCCGCATCGAGCAGCTCTACCCGCTGCCGGAGCACAAGCTGAAGGCCGTGTTCGACCGCTACCCCAACGTCACCGACATCCGCTGGGTGCAGGAGGAGCCGGCCAACCAGGGCGCGTGGCCGCACCTGGGCCTGGTGATCCCGGAGGCGCTGCCGCAGGTGCAGGGCAAGCTCACCCGCGTGTCCCGCCGGCCGATGGCCGCCCCGGCCTCCGGTTTCAGCAAGGTGCACGAGGTCGAGCAGCGCGCGGTGGTCACCAAGGCCTTCGAGTGATCCGGTAGTTCTCGACGCTGTAGTAGTTTCCGACGGCCGGGCTCCGCGAGGGGCCCGGCCGTTGTCGTAGGAGGAAAGACTTGTACTTCACCGACCGTGGCATCGAGGAGCTGGAAGAGCGGCGCGGCGAGGAGGAGGTCACGCTGGCCTGGCTGGCCGACCGCCTGCGGGCCTTCGTCGACCTCAACCCCGAGTTCGAGAACGCCGTCGAGCGCCTGGCCACCTTCCTGGCCCGCGACGACTCCGACGACATCGACGACTGACCACCCCCGCGCGAGTCGCGCTCTCCACCAGACCAGATGTGGGTTTCGCGCACACTCGACTGCCACATGTGGCGCACATTCGACTCCCAGCGCCACATGTGGCGAAGGGCGGGCGAGGGCGGCGGGTGTCCGGTGGGTGGGCGGTGGTGGATGTCGGGCCGGGCGAGCGGGTACGACTGACGTGTGAACTCACCTCTGCGGGTACTGGTCACCAACGACGACGGCATCGACTCCCCGGGCATCGCGGCGCTGGCGCGGTGCGCGGTGGAGCTGGGCCACGAGACGATCATCGCGGCGCCGCGGGTGGAGGCCAGCGGGACGGGGGCGGGGCTGACGGCGTCGTCGGGCGGGCGGCGGGCGGCGGTGCAAAGGCGGGTGCTGCCGGAGCTGCCGGAGGTGACGGCCTACGCGGTGGACGCGCACCCGGGCCTGATCGCCATGATCGGCTGCCGAGGGGCCTTCGGCGGGAAGCCGGACCTGGTGCTGTCGGGCATCAACTTCGGCGCGAACATCGGCCGGGCGCTGATCCACTCGGGCACGGTCGGGGCGGCGCTGACGGCCCACGTCAACGGGGTGACGGCGCTGGCGGTGTCGCTGGACGTGCCGTGGGACCCGCCGGGCACACCGCTGTGGGACGTGGTCGACCCGTACGTGAAGGACGTGCTGGGCCTGATCGAGCCGGGCACGGTGCTCAACCTGA
Source organism: Kutzneria sp. NPDC052558 (assembly GCF_044547355.1). Taxonomy (NCBI): domain Bacteria; kingdom Bacillati; phylum Actinomycetota; class Actinomycetes; order Pseudonocardiales; family Pseudonocardiaceae; genus Kutzneria; species Kutzneria sp. NPDC052558. The sequence goes on along the minus strand of NZ_JBIUAG010000013.1, from coordinate 36,994 downwards.
ACGTGCCCAACCGCCCGGACCCGGGCCCGCTGCGCTGGGCCACGCTGACGGCGTACGGCCGCGTGCAGAGCCGGGTGGTGCGCCAGGACGAGGAGATGATCGAGCTGGCCACCGTGATCCTGGACGACGAGGTGGAGCCCGGCTCGGACGCGGCGCTGCTGGAGGCGGGCTACGCCACGGTGACGGAGCTGCGGTCGGTCAGCGCTGTCGAACGCCCCCGCGCCACACCGCCCAGGTGAGCGGAACACCGGGCCGGTAGGCCAGGTGCGTGATGGACGGCGCGTCGAGCACGTGCACATCGGCCCGCGCGCCGGGCCGAAGCACGCCGATGTCGTCGCGGCGCAGGGCCAGCGCGCCGCCGAGGGTGGCGGCGCGCACGGCCTGCTCGACGGTCATCCGCATCTGGAGCACGGCGGTGGCCACGCAGAACGCCATCGAGGACGTGTACGAGGACCCGGGGTTGCAGTTGGACGCCAGCGCGACGGTGACGCCCGCGTCGAGCAGCGCGCGCACCTCGGGCAGCGGCTGCCGGGTGGACAGGTCGCACGCGGGCAGCAGCGTGGCCACGGTGTCGGAGTCGGCGAGCGCGGCGACGTCGGCCGGCGTGAGGTACGTGCAGTGGTCGACGCTCGCGGCCCCCATCTCGACGGCCAGCCGCACACCGGGGCCGGGGCCGAGCTGGTTGCCGTGCACACGCAGCCCGAGGCCCTTCTTGCCGGCGGCGGTGAGCACGGCCCGCGACTGCTCCTCGTCGAAGGCCCCGGTCTCGCAGAAGACGTCGGCCCAGGTGACGTGCGGCGCGACGGCGTCGAGCATCGGCCCGCACACGAGGTCCACGTACTCGTCGGCCTTCACGCCCGGCGGCACCAGGTGCGCGCCGAGGAAGGTGACCTCGTCGACGTGCTGGGCGGCCAGCACGGCCGAGCGCAGCTCGTCGGCGACGGTCAGGCCGTAGCCGGTCTTGGTCTCGATGTAGGTGGTGCCTTGGGAAACGGCCTCGGCGACGTGCTTGCGCAGGCCGGCGGCGAGCTGCTCGTCGGAGGCGGCCCGGGTGGCGTCCACGGTGACGGCGATGCCGCCGGCGGCGTAGGGCTGGCCGGACATCCGGGCCGCGAACTCGGCGGTCCGGTCGCCGGCGAAGACCAGGTGGGTGTGGCTGTCGACCCAGCCCGGCAGCACCGCACGGCCCTCGACGTCCACACGCGAGTCGGCGGCCGGGGCGTCGGCGGCGGCGCCGACCCAGACGACGCGGTCCCCCGCCAGCACCAGGGCGGCGTCGGTCAGCTTGCCCAGCTCACGGTCGTTGGTGGTGAGTTCGGCGATGCCGGTCACCACCACCGACGACCCGCTCTCGGGGCCGAGAGTCAGTCCAGCCGCCACAGTTCCCCCATCACGTCCGCCAGCCTGGGTCCTACCTCGCCTAGCGTCGCATGACGGCCCTGGGCTCCGACAACCCTCCCTTCGACTATTACCGTGTCCACATCGGACGAATCGGCGGTAAGCAGAACTTGTTCCGGTCGGCTACCCGCCGTTCGTACTGAATCCAGCCGCACCGCCACCAGGTCGGCCGGCGCGCCCACGGCGATGCGGCCGGCGTCGGGCCAACCCAGGCCGGCGTGGCCGGCGGCGGTGGCCGCGGCCAGCAGCTCCTGCGGGCTGAACCGGCCGCGCTGCCCGGTCCGCAGCCGCTCGCCGTGTTCCAGCGCGCGGGTCTCGACCAGCGGGTCGATCACGACATGTTGGTCGCTGCCAAGGGAAAGCGGACTGCCGGCGTCGACCAGCTCGCGGGCCGGCCCGATGCCGTCGGCCAGGTCGGCCTCGGTGGTCGGGCAGAAGCAGGCGGCGGTGGTGGACCCACCGAGCAGCGCGCGGTCGTGCTCGGTGAGATGGGTGGCGTGCACGGCGGTGGTGCGCGGCGACAGGACGCCGGCCTCGGCCAGCAGTTCGGTCGGCGTTTTGCCGTACGCGGCAAGGCAAGCCTCGTTCTCGGCCGGCTGCTCCGAGAGGTGGACGTGCAGCGGTCCGTCGAACCCGCCGACCTCGGCCAACTGCTCGCGGGGCACGCCGCGCACGGAGTGGATGGCCGCGCCGACCCGCATGACGTTGTCCGATTTCAGCCCGGAAACCCGGGCCGCCCACCGGGTCGCGTCGCCGTCGCTGAAGCGCAGCTGGGTTCCTTCCAGCGGGGTGCCGATTCCGCCGGCCACGTAACAGGTGTCGAGCAGGGTGATGCGAATACCTGCCGTAGCGGCAGCTTCCCGCAGCACGTGACCCATCTCGTTCGGGTCGGCGTACGGGGCGCCGCCGGGGCCGTGGTGCAGGTAGTGGAACTCGCCGACGCACGAGATGCCGGCGACGGCCATCTCCGCGTAGACGGCGGTGGCCAGCTTGAGGTAGCTCTCCGGCGTCAGCCGCGCGGCCAGCTGGTACATCGCCTGCCGCCAGGTCCAGAACGTGCCGCCGTCGGCGTGAGTGCGTCCGCGCAGCGCCCGATGGAAGGCGTGCGAGTGCGCGTTGGCGAAACCGGGCAGCACGATTCCGTTCAGGCGGTGGGCATCCGCCGGCATTGTGTCCGAAGTGGACAGTTTCTCGATGCGGCCGTCGTGGGCGCCCGGGCCCCCCCCCCCCCCCGCCCCCCCCCCCCGCCCCCCCACCCCCCCCCCCCCCCCAAAAAACCCCCCCCCCCCCGCCCAGAAGTGGGCCCCCCCCCGCCCACCC
>NZ_JBIUAG010000013.1:0-34266 GCF_044547355.1 Kutzneria sp. NPDC052558 | reverse complement strand
GGTTGGCTAAACCGGGCAGCACGATGCCGTTCGGGGGGGGGGCATCCGCCGGCTTTGTGTCCTATGTGGACTGTTTCTCGAGGCGGCCGTCGTCGCCGACGTGCACGAGCACGCCGGCGACCACGCCCTCGGGCAGCCAAGCCCGCTCACACCAGTAGATCACGCGGCCAGATGCTCCAGAGTCGTCGCCAGCGCGGCGACTCCGGCCTCGCAGTCGTCCGGCTCGGCGTACTCCTCCGGCGCGTGGCTGACGCCGGTCGGGTTGCGCACGAACAACATCGCGGTCGGCACGCGGCTGGCCAGGATGCCGGCGTCGTGCCCGGCCCCGGTCGGCAACGCCGGCACTCCACCGAGCACAGTGGACAGATCGTCCCGGAGAACCTCGTCGAACACCACGGTGTCGCCGTAGGACTCCTGGGTGATGCGGACCCCGCAGCCCTCCTCAGACGCCGCCAGCCGGGCCATCGCCTGGATCTCCGCCACCACCGACTTGGTGGTGGCGTCATCCGCGGCTCGGGCATCCAGCCACACGTCGACCTGGGACGGGATCACGTTGGTGCCACCGGGAATCGGCACGATGCGCCCCACGGTCGCCCGCGCCCCGCCGACGGCCGCCTTGCGGGCGGCCAGAACCAGCGACGCCGCCGGCACCATCGGGTCGCGACGGTCGCCCATCAGCGTTGCCCCGGCGTGGTTTCCCTCGCCGGTGAAGGTGAACCGCCACCGGCCGTGGGCCAGGATCGACGACGCCACCCCGACCGCAACGGTGAGCCCACGGCCCTGTTCCACGTGCAGCTCGACGAAACAACCGATACGTGCCAACGCTTCCTCGTCCGGCCCCAGGGTGGACGGGTCCGCGCCGGCGGCCGTGATCGCGTCGGCCAGCGACACGCCGTCCGAGTCGACCAGGGCCCGGGCCTTGTCGGCGTCGATCGCGCCGGTCATCAGCCGCGAGCCGAGGCAGGGCACGCCGAACCGGCCGCCCTCCTCCTCGACGAACACCACAACGGCGATCGGCCTGCGGGGCACAAAACCCTTGGCCCGCAGCACATCCACCGCCGCCAGCGCGGAAACCACGCCCAGCGGCCCGTCGAACGCGCCGCCGCCGGGCACCGAGTCCAGGTGGCTGCCGGTGATCACGGCGTCCGGGCCGGGGTTTCCCCACCACGCCCAGATGTTGCCGTTGCGGTCGGTCTCCACCGACAGGCCGCGCTTGACGGCCTCGGCCACGAACCACTCGCGCAGCTCCAGCTCGACCCGGTCGAACCCGTGGCGGGAGTACCCTCCGCGGGTCCGGTCCGCGCCGACGTCGGCGATCGCGGCCAGCAGGCCGGTAGCCGTCATCAGTTGGCCTTCATGGGGATCTTGACGCCCTTGTCCTGCGCGACCTGGTCGGCCAGCGCGTAGCCGGCGTCCACGTGCCGCAGCACGCCCATGCCCGGGTCGTTGGTCAGCACCCGCTCGATCTTCTGCCCGGCCAGCGCGGTGCCGTCGGCCACGGTGACCTGGCCGGCATGGATGGACCGGCCGATGCCGACGCCGCCGCCGTGGTGGATGGACACCCACGTCGCGCCGGAGGCGGTGTTGACCAGGGCGTTGAGCAGCGGCCAGTCGGCGATGGCGTCGGAGCCGTCGGCCATGCCCTCGGTCTCCCGGTACGGGGACGCGACCGAGCCGCAGTCGAGGTGGTCGCGGCCGATGACCACCGGCGCGGACAGCTCGCCGCTGGCCACCATCTCGTTGAAGCGCAGGCCGGCCAGGTGCCGCTCGCCATAGCCCAGCCAGCAGATGCGGGCCGGAAGTCCTTGGAAGGCAACACGTTCGCCGGCCATCTTGATCCAGCGCTTGAGCGGCTCGTTGTCCGGGAACAGCTCCAGGATCGCCTTGTCGGTGGCGGCGATGTCGGCCGGGTCGCCGGACAGCGCGGCCCAGCGGAAGGGGCCCTTGCCCTCGCAGAACAGCGGCCGGATGTAGGCCGGCACGAAGCCGGGGAACTCGAAGGCCCGCTCGTAGCCGCCCAGCTTGGCCTCGCCGCGCAGCGAGTTGCCGTAGTCGAAGACCTCGGCGCCGCCGTCCTGGAAGCCGACCATGGCCTCCACGTGCGCGGCCATCGAGGCGCGGGCGCGGTCGGTGAACTCCTCGGGCTTCTTCGCCGCATAGTCGTGCCAGTCGGCCAGATCCACGCCGACCGGCAGGTACGACAGCGGGTCGTGGGCCGAGGTCTGGTCGGTGACGATGTCGACCTCGACGCCGCGGCGCAGCAGCTCCGGCAGCACCTCGGCGGCGTTGCCGACCAGGCCTACCGACAGCGCCTTGCGCTCCTTCTTGGCGGTCTCCACCCGGCGGATCGCGTCGTCCAGGTCGGTGGCGATCTCGTCCAGGTACCGGTGCTCGACCCGGCGCTGCGCGCGCACGGGGTCGACGTCGATGCACAGCGCCACACCGTCGTTCATGGTGACGGCCAGCGGCTGCGCGCCGCCCATGCCGCCGAGGCCGGCAGTGACGGTCAACGTGCCGGCGAGGGTGCCGCCGAAGCGCTTCTCGGCCACGGCCGCGAACGTCTCGTAGGTGCCCTGGAGGATGCCCTGGGTGCCGATGTAGATCCACGAACCGGCGGTCATCTGGCCGTACATGGTCAGGCCGGCGGCCTCCAGGCGGCGGAACTCGGGCCAGTTGGCCCAGTCCGGCACCAGGTTGGAGTTGGCGATCAGCACGCGCGGGGCCCACTCGTGGGTGCGCAGCACGCCGACCGGGCGGCCGGACTGCACCAGCAGCGTCTCGTCGTCGGACAGCGTGGTCAGCTCGCGGGAGATGGCGTCGAAGCTGGGCCAGTCGCGGGCGGCCTTGCCGGTGCCGCCGTAGACCACCAGGTCCTCGGGGCGCTCGGCGACCTCCGGGTCCAGGTTGTTGTGCAGCATGCGCAGCGGCGCCTCGGTCTGCCAGCTGCGCGCGGTCAGCTGGGTGCCCCGGGCGGCCCGGATCTCGGTCATCAGGAGTTCTCCTCGACGGTGCGCGCGATCAGTCCACTGCGGACGAGCGCTTCGGTGGCCGCGATCTCCGGGGCCAGGTGGCGGTCGGGTCCGGGGCCCTGGACGTGCTCCCGGAGCAGCGCGACGACGGCGGCGGTGGCCGGCGCCGGCTTGAGCGGGGCGCGCAGGTCCAGCGCGCGGGCCGCGGTGAGCAGTTCGATGGACAGCACGGTGGTCAGGCCGTCGACGGCCTTGCGCAGCTTGCGCGCCGCCGACCAGCCCATCGAGACGTGGTCCTCCTGCATGGCGCTGGACGGGATGGAGTCCACGCTGGCCGGCACGGCCAGCCGCTTGAGCTCGGACACCACCGCGGCCTGCGTGTAGTGGGCGATCATGTGCCCGGAGTCCACGCCCGGGTCGTCGGCCAGGAACGGCGGCAGGCCGTGCGAGCGGGCCACGTCCAGCATCCGGTCGGTGCGGCGCTCGGCCATGCTGGCCACGTCGGCGACCGGGATGGCCAGGAAGTCGAGCACGTACGCGACCGGCGCGCCGTGGAAGTTGCCGTTGGACTCGACCCGGCCGTCGGCCAGCACCGCCGGGTTGTCGATCGCCGAGTCCAGCTCGCGATCGGCCACCAGCTCGGCGTGGGCCAGGGTGTCGCGGGCCGCGCCGTGCACCTGCGGCGAGCAGCGCAGCGAGTACGCGTCCTGCACGCGGGTGCAGTCGGGGCCGCGGTGGCTCTCCATGATCTCGGAGCCGGCCAGGATCTTGGTCATGTGCGCCGCCGAGCGGGCCTGGCCCGGGTGCGGGCGCAGGGCCTGGAGGTCGGGGGCGAACACGCGGTCGGTGCCCAGCAGGGCCTCCACGCTCATGGCCGCGGTGAGGTCGGCGATGTCCAGCAGCTTGGCCAGGTCGGTGATCGCCAGCACCAGCATGCCGAGCATGCCGTCGGTGCCGTTGATCATGGCCAGGCCCTCCTTCTCGGCCAGCGCCACCGGCTCGATGCCGGCCTCGGCCAGGGCCTCGGCCGCGGGCTTGAGCACACCGTCGGCGTCCCGCACCTGCCCCTCGCCGATCAGCGCCAGGGCGACCGAGGACAGCGGGGCCAGGTCGCCGGAGCAGCCCAGCGAGCCGTACTCGTGCACGATCGGCGTGATGCCGGCGTTGAGCATCCGGGCCATCGCGTCCACAGTGGACGGACGAACGCCGGTGTGGCCGGTGGCCAGCGTGCGCAGCCGCAGCAGGGCCAGGGCGCGGATCACCTCGCGCTCGACCTCGGGGCCCGCGCCGGCGGCGTGCGAGCGGATCAGCGAACGCTGGAGCTGGGCGCGCCGGTCCGGCGGGATGTGCCGGACGGCGAGCGCGCCGAAGCCGGTCGACACGCCGTAGGTGGGCGTGGTCGCGTTGGCCAGCTCCTCGATGTGCGCCCGGGCCGTGGTGACGGCCTCGACCGCGGCCGGTTCCAGCTCGACCGCCACGCCGTCGCGGGCGACCGCGACGACCTCGTCACGACGCAGCGGCTTCGCGCCGAGCTGCACTGCCTCCGGGTGTGCCATGTGCACCATCACAGCTGGTGGCGGCGGCTTGCACGAGTGCGGGACGGGTGAGAGTGTCTGGGATACCAGACGTGCCGAGGTGTACCCATGGGTAGCAGTAGCGATGTGCCGGCGCTGCGCCGGGGACTGGCCGTGCTGCGGCTGCTGTCCACCCGGCCGGGCCCGATGTCGGCCGCGATGATCGCCCGCGAGCTGGATCTGCCCAGGTCGACGGCGTACCACCTGCTGGCCGAGCTGTCCGACGCCGGCTTCGTGACGCACCTGCCGGAGGAACGCCGCTACGGGCTCGGGGTGGCGGCCTTCGAACTCGGCTCCGCGTACCTGCGCCACGATCCGCTCGAACGCCTGGCCCGCCCGCTGCTGCGGCGGCTCGTCGACCGCACCGAGACCACCGCCCACCTCGGCGTCCTGCACGGCGCCGAGGCCCTCTACCTGCTGCGGGAGCAGCCCCGCCAGCCCAACACCCTGGTCTCCGACGTCGGCGTGCGGCTGCCGGCCCACCTGCCGGCCTCCGGCCGCGCGATGCTGGCCCACCTGCTGCCGGCCCAGGTCCGGGCCCTGTTCCCGGGCACGGGCAGCTTCGTCGACCGCACCGGCCGTGGGCCCCGCGACCTGCCCTCCCTGCGCCGGCTCCTATCGGCCGAGCGGCAGCGCGGCTGGTTCGTCGAGGACGGTTTCGTGACCGCCGACTTCGCCTCGGTGGCGGCCCCGGTCTTCGACCACGGCGGCCGTCCCATCGCCGCCATCAGCACGACGTTCCGGCACGTCTGCGGCACCGCAAGCGCTTGCGGCCTTGACTGGCCGGAGGTGGCCGCCGAGGTGCGCCGGTCAGCCGAGGAACTCACCCTCCGCATAGGCGGCCACAAGTGAACCCCGGCGAGTCCCGCTGAGCGTCACACCGAACTGATGAAACGGATTCATACAGTTCGGTGTGACTGTGGACGGGACTCGCCGGGGTTCGGGTGTGGGTCAGAGGCCGGCCGAGGCCAGCCAGTCGGAGGCGACCTTGGCCGGGTCCGGCTTGTCCGGCGCGCCGAGCTTGCCGTTGAGGTCGATCAGGGTCTTGGTGTCCAGCTTGGCCGAGATGGCGTTGAGCGTCTTCTTCACCGTGTCGGTGGCCTTGCTGGTGTTGATCAGCGGCAGCACGTTCTGGGCGGCGAAGTTGAACTTCGGGTCCTCCAGCACGATCCAGCCGTTGTTGGTGATGGTCGGGTCCGTGGTGAACATGTCCGCGGCCTGGATGCTGCCCTGCTTCAGCGCGGCGACGGTCAGCGTGCTGCCGGCGTCCAGCGACTTGAAGTCCTTGAACGTGCAGTTGTAGTTCTTGGCCAGGCCGGGCAGGCCGTCCGGCCGCTTCTGGAACTCCGGCGCCGCGCCGACCACCAGGTCGCCGCAGTGCGGGGCCAGGTCGGCGATGGACTTGGCGTTGTACTTGTCGGCCGTCTCCTTGGTGACGACGACGGCGTCCTTGTCCTCGGCCGACGACTTGTCCAGCACCGACAGGCCGCTGGGCAGCGCCTTGGGCAGGGCCGCGAAGACGTCGTCGGCACTGGTGGCGGTGGCGTTCTTGTCGAAGTACTGCAGCAGCGTGCCGGAGTACTCCGGGATCAGGTCGATGGAGCCGTCCTTGAGCGCCGGGATGTAGGTCTCCCGGCTGCCGATGTTCAGCTTCTTGCTGACCTTCACGCCGGCCTTGGTCAGCGCGGCCGCGTAGATCTCGGCCAGCAGCTGGCTCTCGGCGAAGTTGGCCGACCCGATGGTGATCGTGTCGGACGGGGACTGGGAGCCACTGCTGCCCCCGGCCAGCGGGTCGCTACCGGAGCCCCCACCACACGCGGTCAGGCCGAGCGCCGCCACCAGGACGGTGACCAGGCCGGCTACGGTTCGCTTCATCTCTGGATTCCTCCACTCGTCCTCACCGGGCGCAGCCCGGGTGAGACAACCAGCCGTTGCACGCCGGTGAGCACCAGCTCGACCAGCACCGCGAGCACGGCGACCAGGATCGCGCCGCCCGCCATCTGCGGATAGTCGTGCTGCGCGAGGCCGTCGAACACGTAGCGGCCGAGGCCGCCCAGCCCCACGTAGGCGGCGACGGTCGCGGTGGCCACCACCTGCAACGCGGCGCTGCGCACGCCGCCGAAGATCAGCGGCAGGGCGTTGGGGATCTCGACCCGGAACAGCACCTCGCGCTCGGTCATGCCCACGCCCCGGGCCGCGTCCACCACGACCGGCTCCACCGCCTGGATGCCGGCGTAGGCGCCGGCCATGATCGGCGGGATGGCCAGCAGGGTGAGCGCGGCGATCGGCGGCACCAGCCCGATGCCGGCCAGCAGCACCACCAGCGTCAGCACGCCGACGGTGGGCAGCGCCCGCAGCACGTTGGCCGCGCCGACCAGCACGAAGCCGCCGCGGTTGGTGTGCCCGACCAGCGCGCCCAGCGGGAAGCCGATCACGAAGGCGATCAGCAGGGCCAGCGCGGTGTAGCCGAGGTGCTCGACCAGCCGGCTCGGCACGCCGGTGGAGCCGCTCCAGTTGGTCGGGTCGAACAGCCAGCTCGTCAACAGGTTCACGGCCTACCTCCCCACCCTGGTCCACGGGGTCACGAGCCGCCCGATCAGCTGGAGCAGCACGTCGGCGATCAGGGCCAGCACCAGCGTCGCCACGATGCCGGCGAGGATCTCGGCCACGATCTGGCGCTGGAAGCCCTCGGTGAACAGCTGGCCGTAGCCGGCGATGCCGATCAGCGCGCCCACGCTGACCAGGCTGATGTTGGACACCATGGCCACCCGCAGGCCGGCCACCACGACCGGGATGGCCAGCGGGAACTCCACGCCGACGAAGCGCCGCAGCGGCCGGTAGCCGATCGCGGTGGCCGCGGCGACGATGGTCGGGGGCACCGCCGAGAGCGCGTCGGCGATGGAGCGGACCAGCAGCGCCACCGTGTACACGCTGAGCGTGATGATCACGTTGGCCGGGTCCAGCGTCTTGGTGGCGATCAGCGCCGGCAGGATGACGATCAGCGCCAGCGACGGGATGGTGTAGAGCAGGCCGCTCACCGTGAGCAGCACCGCCCGCGCCGCCCGCCAGCGGCTGGCCGCCCAGCCCAGCGGGATGGCGATGATCAGGCCGATCACCACCGGCAGCACCGACAGGTAGACGTGCGTCACGGTGAGGTCGCCGAGCAACCCCGCGTGGTCGAACACCCACGTCATCGCGGGACCTCGCCGGCGGTGCGCGCCGCCGCCAGCGCCCGCAGCACCTCGTCGGCGGTGATCGAACCGACCAGCGTGCCGGCGGCGTCCACCGCGACGCCCAGCGCCGACGGCGAGCTGAGCGCCGCGTCCAGGGCGCTGCGCAGCGAGCCGTGCTCGGTGTCGTACAGGGATCCGCCGGCCAGCAGCAGGTCCGCGGTCACCGTGGCCGAGTCCTCCACAGTGGACAGTCGATCGGCGGAAAGCCAGCCGCACGGGTGGTTTCGCTCGTCCACCACGACCACCCAGCCGTCGCGCAGCGCCGCCTTGGCCTGCGCCACGGTCGCGCCGACGCGGACGCCGGCCAGCTCGCCGATGCCCAGCCCGGAGGCGGCCAGGAAGCCCAGCGCGCGGTAGCCGCGGTCGCGGCCGACGAAGTTGGCCACGAACTCGTCGGCCGGGCGGGCCAGCAGCTCGGCCGGAGTGTCGTACTGGGCCAGGATGCCGCCGGTGCGGAACACCGCGACCTTGTCGCCCAGCTTGATCGCCTCGTCGATGTCGTGAGTGACGAAGACGATCGTCTTGTCCAGCTCGCCCTGCAGCCGCAGCAGCTCGTCCTGAAGGCCCTCGCGGACCACCGGGTCGACCGCGCTGAACGGCTCGTCCATCAGCAGCACCGGCGGGTCCACCGCGAGGGCCCGCGCCACGCCGACGCGCTGCTGCTGGCCACCGGACAGCTGGGCCGGGTAGCGCCCACCCATGGTGGCCGGCAGGCCGACCGTCTCCAGCAGCTCCTCGGCCCGCTTGCGCGCCTTGGCCCGGCTCCAGCCGGCCAGCAGCGGCACGGTGGCGATGTTGTCCAGCACGGTGCGGTGCGGGAACAGGCCGGCCTGCTGGATCACGTAGCCGATGCCCTGCCGCAGCAGCGGCGGGTCCGGCTGGCGGACATCCTTGCCGTCGACCAGGATCGAGCCCGAGGTGGCGTCGATCATGCGGTTGATCATGCGCAGGGAGGTCGTCTTGCCGCAGCCCGATGGTCCGACGAACACCGTGATCCGGCCAGGATCGACGGTCAGGTCCAGTTCGTCGACGGCGACGGTGCCGTCATCGAACCGCTTGGTCACGGCCTGGAACTCGATCACCCGAGATCCCTCCGGTCGTCGCGGTAGTGCGCACGACAGTAGACGCTGCCCCTGACAACGGCACTGCGTTCCACTATGTGCGAGCCAGTAGGCTTACCCGATTGTGACCCCTCTGGACCAGGCCCGCGCGCTGATTTCCGGCCACGGAGCGCGCACCGGGCCGGCACGCCGCGTGATCGGTCTGCTCGGCCAGGGCCCGCGCACGCTGGCCGAACTCGTGCGTGAGTCGGCCATGCCACGGCGCGGGGTCGAGGAGTTGCTGTCCGCGCTGGACGGCGACCTGGTGCGAAACCGTGACACATATGAGATCCGGGCCGACGCGATCACCTCGTACACCGAGGCTTTCGCGGTTCCGCCGCGCCGGCAGCCGGATCTGGCGCAGATCCGCTCCGATGTGGACACAGTGCCGCCGCCGCTGGCCGCGCTCGACCACGTGCAGGCGACCGCGCAGACCGTGGCGCGGCGGGCCGATTGGCTGAACGAGCAGTATGAACTGTCCGGACGTACCCTGCTCTGCCTCGGCGATCACGACCTGACCTCGCTCGCGGTGGCCGCCGTCAATCCGGACGTGGCGGTGCTCGTGGTCGACCTGGACGACCGCGTGCTGGCGCACATCGACACCCGCGCCCGCGAGCGCGGCCTCAACATCCGCTGCCTGCATGCGGATCTGCGCTTCGGACTGCCGCCGGCCGTAACCGAATCGTCAGATCTTGTCTTCAGCGACCCGCCCTACACGCCCGAGGGCATGGCCCTGTTCGCCGGCCGCGGCGTGCAGGCCCTGCGCGACACCGGATCGGGCCGCCTGCTGCTGGCCTACGGCTTCAGCGACCGGACGCCCGCGCTGGGCCAGAAGGTGCAGCAGGAACTGCTCGGCATCGGGCTGGCGTTCGAGGCGATCCTGCCCGGCTTCCACCGGTTCGACGGGGCGCAGGCCATCGGCAGCGCCGCCGACCTCTACGTGTGCCAAGCCACCAGCCGCGGCCGCAAGGCGGCCCAGCGCACCGGCATCTACACCCACGGGCCGCAGTCGATCGAGTCGTCATCCACTGTGGACGATGCGGCGCTGCTGGCCTTCACCGGCGATTCCGTTGTGCGGCAACCGGACTGGACCGAGCCGAGCACCGGGCGGTCGGTCACCGTCGACGCCTCGGCCGACCCGGGGCCGTGGCTGCTGCGGATCCTGTTGGCCTGCAACGCCGAGAAGCTCTCGGTGCTGGTGCCCAACAACCATCCCGACCTCCGCGACGAGCGGGGGCAGAAGGCACTGTCCACTGTGGTCGCGTCCAAGTACCGACTGCGGTTGCACCGGAGCACCCCGGACGGCAAGCACGCGGTCGTGGTCGCCACCCGGACCGGTTCCGGCCTGCTCGACCGCGTGCACGGCAAGCTCGGCAACCTGTTGCGGGAAGCCATGATCGCCGAGTCCGGCGGCACGTTGACCAAGCGGGAGGCCAAGGAGCTGGTGGCGTCGAAGATCCCGGGCGAGACGGATCTACGGCTGATCGACCTGCCGCGGCACCGGATCGAGGCGATCCTCGGCTCTGCCTGAGAGCGGGACCCGCCCTGTTGGAAAACGCGACTCGCGGGGGTTCAGCCGGCGCGGGGGACGTGGAGGGGGCCGAGGGCCAGGACGGCGCGGAACTCGCGGGGCGGGACGGGGCGGGAGAAAAGCCAGCCCTGGTAGGCGTCGACGCCGACGCCGTGCAGGACGTGGAACTGGGTCGCGGTCTCCACGCCCTCGGCGACGCAGCTGCGCCCCATCGCCCGGGCCATGTCCACCACCGCGCGGGCCACCGCGAAGTCGGACGGGTCGTTGCCGACGCCGGAGACGAAACGCCGGTCCACCTTGATGATCTGCGCCGGCAGGTCCTTGAGCCGGGCCAGCGAGGAGTAGCCGGTGCCGAAGTCGTCCACGGCGAACCGGACGCCCTTCTCCACCAGGATGTCCATCTGCTGCATGGTCTTGGAGGGCAGGTCGACCAGCGCGGTCTCGACCAGCTCCAGCACCACCCGGTCCCAGGCGATGCCGGACTCGGCCACGGCGTTGGACACCGCGTCCACGAAGTCGGGGTCGCCCGGAACCAGACCGGAAAGGTTTACAGCCACCGCGACGGGCTTGCCGTTGGGCACCGGCCATGTGGACGCCTCGCGCAGCGCCGTGCGCAGCACCCACCGGTCCAGCTCACGCATCATGTCGCCCTGCTCAGCCACCGGCAGGAAGGCGTCCGGGGCCAGCAGACCCCGGTCCGGGTGCGGCCAGCGCACCAGCGCCTCGGCCGTCTGCACGGTGCCGTCCACACCCACCACCGGCTGGAAGTGCAGCGTCAGCCCGTCCTTGGCCAGCGCCTCGCGCAGCTGCCCCTCCAGGTGCACCTGCCGATCGGCCGAGGCGATCAGCGCCGCCGAGGCGAGCGACACGCGGCCGGCGCCACGTCGTTTGGCCTCGAACATCGCGGCGTCGGCGAAACGCAGCAGGTCGACGCCGCTGGACCGGGAGCCGTTGGGCACCGTCGCGCCGATCGAGGCCGACACCCGCACCAACTGCCCGTGCACCGGCACCGCGGCCCGCAGCAGGCTGGCCACCCGGGTGCCCAGCGCGTCCACGCCGCCGACCGCGTCGATGTCCTCGCAGATGATCACGTACTCGTCGCCGGACATCCGGGCCGCCGTGCAGCCGGCCGGCAGCCCGCCCTCCAGCCGCCGGGCCAGCGCCACCAGCAGCTCGTCGCCGGCGTCGTGGCCGAGGGAGTCGTTGACCCGCTTGAAGTTGTCGATGTCGCAGAACAACACCGCGATCTTGTCGGCGTGCTCGCCGGCCAGCAGCCTGGTCAGCGTCTCCTTGACCGCGGCCCGGTTGGGCAGCCCGGTCAGCTCGTCGTGGTTGGCCTGGTGCCGCAGCGCCTCGGCGACCCGGCGGCGCTCGGTGATGTCCTGGAACACCACCAGCCAGAACCGCCGGCCGTCGTCCTGCACGGAGATCGCGATGTGCAGCTCGCAGTACACCAGCTCGCCGTCCGGCCGCAGCAGAATGCGTTGCGGCACCTTGAATCCGCCCTCGCGCTCGGCGGTCAGCCGGGCCGCCGACGACAGCCAGCCGACCGGCTCGTCCGGGTGCGTCAGGCTGCTGGCGGTCATGCCGCGCAGCTGCTCGAGGTCGATGCCCAGCAGGTCGCACAGCGCGTCGTTGGCGTCGACCAGCCGCTCGGCCTCGTCGAACAGGCCGATGCCGACCGGCGTGACCGCGACCAGGTCGGTGAAACGCTGGCTGGACAGCTTCATCCGCGCCTCGGCGGTGCGCTGCGCGGTGACGTCCTGCGCGGTGCCGACCAGCACCGGGCCGTTGCTCTGCACCGAGGCGCCGTGGCAGCGCATCACCCGCACCATGCCGTCCGGCCGGATGATCCGGTGCTCGCACTCCACCGGCTCGCGGTTGACCGCCAGCTGCTGCCACAGCTCGTCCACCCAGCCGCGGTCCTCGGGGTGCACCAGGCTCATGTAGCGCTGGTAGGTGGCGCGCTCGCCGTCGTCCACGCCGAGCAGCTCGCGCATCATGCCCGACCAGACGCAGTCGTCGGTGGCGGTGTTCCACTCCCAGGTGCCCAGGCTGGCCACCCGCTGCGCGTCCGACAGCCGGCGGCGCTCGTCGCGCAGGTCCCGCTCCAGCGCCCGCTGCTCGGTGACGTCCTGGATGGTGCCCAGCAGCTGCTCCACCTTGCCGCTGGAGGACAGCTTGGCCCGGGCCCGGCAGACGTAGACCCGGTCCGCGGAGTCGCGCAGCTCCACCTCGAGCGGCTCGTCGGTCTGGGCGGTGCGCAGCTTCTCCACCATCTCGGCGATCATCTGCTGGTCGTCGGGGTGCACGCCGGGCATGAAGCTCTTGTCGTCGGCCGAGCCGCCGAGCTGCTCGTACATCTCCCGCAGCACCTCGCTGCGGTAGGTGTAGCCGGTGTTCACGTCCAGCGTCCAGCTGCCGATGCGGGCGATGCGCTGGGCCTCGACCAGCCGGGCCCGCTCGTGGGCCAGCTCGGTGTTGGTGGTCTTGAGCTCGGTGATGTCCCGGATGTAACCGGTGACCAGACCCAGCCGGCCGTCCGCGCCGACCGTGGACTTGGCCTCGCCGCGCAGCCAGCGCACGTCGCCGTCGCGCCGCTTGATCCGGTACTCGATGTCGATGGGCTCGCCGGAGAACTGGTGGTTGGCCCAGTAGTCCCGGACCATCTCCAGGTCGTCCTCGTGCACCAGGTCCAGCACCGCCTGCGCGCCCGGCTCGACCGAGCCGCGCTCCACGCCCAGGATCTCGTAGTGGCTGTCCGACCACACCGTCTTGCCGGTGGCCGGGTCGAACTCCCAGGAGGCGATGCCGGCCACGTGCTGCACGTCGGTCAGCCGGCGGCGCTCCTCGCGCAGCTGCGCGGCCGCCGAGGCCAGGTCGGAGACGTCCACCAGCACCACGGAGTGCAGGCCGGTGCCCGGCACCGGGGTGTGCACCACCCGCACCGGCAGCTCGGTGCCGTCGGTCCGGCGCAGCCGCAGGTCGGTCTCGTTGCCGGTCAACAGGTCCCGCAGCGGACGGCCGCCAAGGCGGTCCGGGTCGGGCTCGCCGATCATCGCCGCCGCCGGCGCGTTGGCCTGCATGACGACGCCCTTGGGGTCCACGCGCAGTGTCGGCGGCTCGGGCAAGGTCAGGCCGCCCAGCTCGATCGGGCCGCGACGGGCGGCGTTGCGGGCACCACCGAGGGAGAAGGGTGCGCTTCCCCCCTGCCCGCTGCGCTCAGCCACGGCTCCGCCCTTCCGTGTCGGCCACCGGGGCGGCGTGGATGGGCCAAGCCGGCGACTGCATCACAGTGCGCCGGGGGTGCGTCGGTCGCGACGCACCCCCGGGGAGCACCTGACGCCAGCGACGGTATCGCGTCCACCGCAGAACTCACAGCCGTCCCCGCCAATATCCTGGCGACGTATGAAAAAAGCGGATCGGCCGGCCGAGCGGGTCCGCGCCGACGCCTACGCTACTCCATCTGCCGCAGCGGCGGCCGCCACCGCCCGCGCGACCTCGATGGACACCCGCGGGTCCAGGGCGCTGGGCACGATCCGGTCCACCGACAGCTCGTCCGTGGCGACCTGGAAGATCGCCTCGGCCGCGGCCAGCTTCATGTTCTCGGTGATGCGGCGGGCCCCCGAGTCCAACGCGCCCCGGAACACACCCGGGAAGGCCAGCACGTTGTTGATCTGGTTGGGGAAGTCGCTGCGGCCGGTCGCCACCACCGCGGCGTGGCGGGAGGCGACCGCCGGGTGGATCTCCGGGTCCGGGTTGGACAGCGCGAACACGATGCCCTTGGGGGCCATGGTCGCGATCAGCTCCTCCGGCACCGTCGAGCCGGACAGGCCCAGGAACACGTCCGCGCCGTGCAGCGCCTCGGCGACGCCGCCGCGCAGGCCCGAGCCGTTGGTGCGGCCGGCCAGCTCGCGCTTGACCGGGTTCAGGTCGTCGCGGTCGGCGTGCACGATGCCGCGCGAGTCCAGCACCGTCACCTCGCCCACCCCGCCGGCCAGCAGGATGTTCGCGCAGGCCACGCCGGACGCGCCGGCCCCGGCCACGACCACGCGCAGGTCGGCGGGGTTGCGGCCGAGCGCGGTGGTGGCGCCGCGCAGCGCGGCCAGCACCACGATCGCGGTGCCGTGCTGGTCGTCGTGCATGACCGGGCAGTCCAGCGCCTCGATCAGCTTGGCCTCCAGCTCGAAGCAGCGCGGGGCGGAGATGTCCTCCAGGTTCACCGCGCCGAACGAGGGGCGCAGGCGGACCAGCGTCTCCACGATCTCGTCGACGTTCGTGGTGCTCAGCACCAGCGGGATGGAGTCCAGCCCGCCGAACTTCTTGAACAGCGCGGACTTGCCCTCCATGACGGGCAGCGACGCGCTCGGACCGATGTCACCGAGGCCCAGCACCGCGGTCCCGTCGCTGACCACCGCGACCAGCCGGTGGGCCCAGGTGTACCGGGCGGCGAGCGCGGGGTCCTCGGCGATGGCGCGGCTCACGCGCGCCACGCCGGGCGTGTAGGCGATCGAGAGCGCCTTCGGGTCGGCCAGCGGGGCCGTCACGTCGGTGCCCAGCTTGCCTCCCTCGTGGGCGGCAAATATCTCGGTGTCGGTCAGTTCGGCGGCGGATTCGTTCACAGCGGTCACGGCGTCCCTCATCTGTGACACGGCATTGTGGCGGGCGCGTGGATCGCGGCCGGCGCTGTCGCGTCGGTCACTCACGCCTTGCGGTCGGTCGGCCACTCACGTTCCGGGTGTCGAAACCGTGGTCGAGGCGACGGCGGGGGTTGGCACAGTGTGACAGCCGATCACCGGTCTGTCTGCGGCGGGGATCACATTCTTTGCGCAGCTCAGAGGCGGTTTACCAAGACGTCCGTACGAATTGTTGCACTGACCGGTCAGTTTTCGCAGGCAGTTCGGTTCACGATCGGTCAAGCGACTAACCTGGCCCACCATGCAGGTTCGCGAGCTCGACATCGCAGGTTCTTGGGAGTTCACACCGCCGGCCTTTCCGGATCACCGGGGTATGTTCGCCGCGCCGTTCCAGGGGGAGGCGTTCGTCGAGGCCGTCGGCTACCCGCTGCGGCTGGCCCAGACCAACCACAGCGTGTCCCGCCGGGGCACCATCCGCGGCGTGCACTTCGCCGACGTGCCGCCCAGCCAGGCCAAGTACGTGTACTGCCCGGCCGGCGCGCTGCTCGACGTGGTCGTGGACATCCGGGTCGGCTCGCCGACCTTCGGGCAGTGGGAGGCCGTGGAGCTCAACGCCGAGAAGTTCAACGCCATCTACATCTCCGAGGGCCTGGGCCACTCGTTCATGGCGCTGACCGACGACACCGCGATGGCCTACATCTGCTCCGAGCCGTTCAACCCGACCGGCGAGCACGGCGTCACGCCGATGGACCCCGCGCTCGCGCTGCCGTGGCCGGCCGACATCGAGCCGATCCTGTCCGAGAAGGACCTGGCCGCCCCCACCCTGGCCGAGGCGGAGGCGGCCGGTCTGCTGCCCAGCTACGCCGACTGCGTGGCCTACCAGGACAAGCTGCGCGCCATCGTCAGGTGAGCCGTCTCGGGCGTGGCCGCAGCCGGAACGTGGCCACGCCCAGCACCTCCGCCGGGCCCAGCTCGCGGGAGTCCGTGGAGGCGAACTCGTTGTCGCCCACCACGTGCCACAGTTGCCCGATCGGCTCCACCGCGCGCTTGACCGACAGCTGATCCGGCCGCGCCGCCCAGCGGACCAGCACGATCGCCCCCGGCGTCGGCGCGCGCCGAAAACTGATCAGCAGCGTGTCGCCGTCCCGCAGCGTCGGCGCCATCGACGGTCCGCGCACCCGCAGCCTGCGCAGCGGCCAACGATCTATTCCCACCGGTGCCAACGATCACCTCCACCTGCCCGCTCCGGCCGTCCGGAGTAGGGTTCCGCACGTCGGAGCATTCACTGTCAGGGAGGACCCATGCGACTGCTGTCGCGCATCCTCGGCCCGCGCCTCGAGGCGACGGCGCACTGCGACCTTCCGTGCGGCGTCTACGACCCGGCCCAGGCCCGCATCGAGGCCGAGTCGGTCAAGGCGATCCAGGAGAAGTACCAGGGCAACGAGGACCCCGAGTTCCGCGCCCGCGCCATCGCCATCAAGGAGCAGCGCGCCGAGCTGGTCAAGCACCACCTGTGGGTGCTGTGGACCGACTACTTCAAGGCCCCGCACTTCGAGAAGTACCCGGAGCTGCACACCCTGTTCAACAAGGCCACCAAGGCCGCAGGCGCCTCCGGCGCCAAGGGCTCCATGGACCCGGCCAAGGGCCAGGAGCTGCTCGACCTGATCGCCGAGATCGACAAGATCTTCTGGGAGACCAAGGCGGCCTGAGCTCCACGGCCTGACAGCGACGCTGACCAGCGAAGACGCGTTTCGTTGGTCGGCGTCGTTTCGTCTCCTGGTGACCTCGAACGGCCCACACAGGGCTCAGAGGAGATCAACACAGGCGTGCGACATCCACTACCGCAAGGGGTACTCAGCGGCCGAGCGGCTTCCGCGAGGGAGCCGCCTTGATGAAGAGAAGAATGTGGCGCGTAGGGGGAGGGGGCGGCCCTAGCCTGAGTGCGTGCTGCTGAGCGAGTGGGCGACGGAGCTGGCCCGTGATCGACTGGCGGAGTCGCTGCCTCGGCGCTGGGCTCACGTGCAGGGGGTTGGGGAGAAGGCTCGGCAAGCCGCGGAGCTGTTCGGGGAGGAGAGGGACCTCCTGGTGGCGGCGGCGGTGCTGCACGACATCGGGTACGCCCCGGAGCTGGCGACGACGCGGTTTCATCCGCTGGACGGGGCGCGGTATCTGCGGACGACAGATGCGCCGACGCGGTTGGTGAACCTGGTGGCGAACCACTCCTGTGCGCCGCTTGAGGCGGAGCTGCGGGGGCTAAAGGCTGAGCTGGCGGAGTTCGAGGACGAGAAGACGGCGCTGCGGGACGCGTTGTGGTGGGCGGACCTGACGACGACGCCGGACGGGAAGCCGACGACGGTCACGGACAGGGTGGCGGAGATCCAAAAGCGCTACGGCCCCGAAGACATCGTGTCGTGCTTCGTCCGGTGGGCATGGCCTGAGCTGCTGGGTGCGGTCGAGCGGACTGAACAGCGGTTGGCTGATCAGGTGAAGTAGGGGGCCTGGCGCCCCTCGAACCCGTGGCCGATGCGCAATCGGATGGACGGGTGGATGTTGAGCTCGGCCAGGCGTTCGCGGGGGACCCATTCGACTTCGCTGGATTCGCTGCTTGTGCGCGGCTGCCCGCCGGTGGGGGTGGCGCGGAAGCAGAGGGAGAACTCCTGGCGAACCTCGCCGTCGTCGTAGGCGATCACGTGGGCGGGGTTTGAGTAGATGCCGATCACGCCGGTCACCTCGACATCGATGCCGGTCTCCTCGGCGACCTCGCGAACCACGGCGTCGGCGACGGTCTCCCCCACTTCCTGGCCGCCGCCGGGGATGGCGTACAGGTCGTTGTCGGTGCGGCGGATCATCAGGAGGCGGCCGGTGTCGTCCAGGACGAAGGCGCTCACGGCGACGCGGATGCTGTTGGCCTGGGGAGCGTTGGGGTCGTTGTAGTGGTCGACGCGCGGCAAGTCGGCTCCTCAAAAGGTGGCGGGCTTGCCGGACGCCCACACGGTCTCGAAGCTCTCGGCGTAGGTCTCGAACAGGTCGCCGGAGGACAGACGCCGTAGGTGCAGCGCGGGCGCGTGCGCTCCGGGAAAGCCGTACACGTGGGTGTTGACGACCATCTCGTCGTCGAAGCGGAACACCGAGTTGTACAGCGTGGTCTTGTGGAACCTGATCTGGACGTCGGCGACGGCGGACAGCGGCCGGACGAAGGCCAACGCGTTGCGGATGCGGGCGGCGACGGTGCCCTTGCCGAGCTGCTCCTCTTCGCTGCGTTTGGCTACCTCGCGCCCGGCGGGGTCGCCGAACAGGAGGCGGATCTTCGCGCCGTCGGAAGCCTTGCGCGTGATCTCCTTAGCGAAGGTGGGGCGCTCGACAAGGAACAGGCCGGCGAGGACAAGGATGTCGATGTGCTCGGCGGCGTCGCTAAGCAGGCGGTCCCACAGTTCCGCTGGCACCGAGTTGCGGTGTGGGTAGACGCGGATGACCTCGGACTCGGCGATCTCGGCCTTCCGCTCGGGGGCAACGGCGTCCGGCCACAGATAGTTCTCGGTCTCGCGGACCATCAACGCGATGGTGTGGCGGTGGCGTGGGTACGGCGTGCGGCCGGTGGTGATCCACCGTTCCACTGTCTTCTGGTCGACGCCGGTGGCGTTCGAGACGTGCTCCAGGTTCAGCCCGTTGCGCAGCAGCGCGTCTCGTAGCCGGTCGTTCGCCTTCGCCACAGCGATCCTCTCAGACGAGTAGGGACGACTTCAAGCTACTCAAGACGTCCGTAGATGTCCCGCTGTGCGGTGCTCCTGTTCTCGCTTTCCGTCGAAAGTGGTCGTTGTCAGAACGATCCCGAAAGCCGGAGGCGCCACTATGAGCACGAGAGAGCCACAGCGAAGCAGGCCCGTCATCCCCGAGGCATGGTGACCGGCGGCAAGCGGGACCTGGTGCACGTCCACATCACGGACGACCTGCCGATCCGCGCACAGGCGCTGCCCTACGCGGATCGGGTCGAGATCCGCCTCGGCAGCGCGTTCCCGGTCGCGCTGATCATCGACTACGGGGCGTTGGGCGTCCTTGAACGTGCGATCCAGCAGGGTTGGTCCGAGCTCGATGCGGCGGGACGCGGCAAAGGGGGCGACGATGCTGGTTCTCGTTGACGACTCCGGAGGGCCGCCGCTCGTGGCACAGGTGGCCTCGCCGAAAGCGTCCCTGACTGTCGAGGAGCTGACCGAGCACCACGTCTCGCTGCTGTTCCAGGACGGTGACGAGCAGTTTCGCCTTGTGCTCGGCACCGACGTCGCTGCCCTGCTGACGCTGCGGCTGATCACGACGTTCGGTGATCGCGTGGCCTGGATGCGCCGCAATGGAGGCCAGCGATGACCGGTTTCCTGCTCGGCTCGGTGCTGGGACTCGTCGCCGGCTTGCCGGCCGCGCGGTGGCTTCAGGTGCGTTGGGCGATCTTCGGGCGCGAGGCCGCCGAC
The DNA here is from genome assembly GCF_044547355.1 of Kutzneria sp. NPDC052558. Taxonomy (NCBI): domain Bacteria; kingdom Bacillati; phylum Actinomycetota; class Actinomycetes; order Pseudonocardiales; family Pseudonocardiaceae; genus Kutzneria; species Kutzneria sp. NPDC052558. The sequence goes on along the minus strand of NZ_JBIUAG010000013.1, from coordinate 14,762 downwards.
CCGTGCACGGGTTGCCCGCTGTTTCCAGTGTGCGGCCGGCTGGTGCCGTTCCCGACGGAGCGGAGCTGATCTAGCCGAAACTGTCCAAACTGGACGAATCGCGAACCTTGGGTCACGTGGCGGGGAAGCGCGTCGGAGCCACTATCGGGAGAGTTTGACAAGATCTTCTGGGAGGCCAAGGCGGCCTGAGCCGTAGCCGCCGAAACGGCGCCGACCAGCGGGGACGCGTTCCGCCGGTCGGCGCCGTTTCTCGTGTTCCGGTGGCAGGCTTGGGTTGTGCACGGACTGGATGACGGGGTGGTTCGGCTTCGCGAGTGGGCCGACGAGGACGCGGGCTGGTACGCCGAGAGTGTGCGAGACCCGCTGATCCAGCGGTTCACGACGGACTCGCCGAGCTTGGACGCCGCCCAGGTGCGGGCGGCGATCGAACGGTTGCGGCAGGCCGACGACCGGGCGGGCTTTCTCGTGTGCGACTCGGCCACCGGGCAGCGGCTGGGCAACATCGCGCTGGAGCATGACGGCCAGGCCGGGGAGATCTCCTACTGGGTGGCCGCGCAGGGTCGCGGACGTGGGGTCGCGACCCGGGCGGTGATCCTGTTCAGCGCCTGGATCTTCCAGCACATGGGCCTGCGCGAGGTGTGGCTGCGGGTCCACCGCGACAATGCCGCCTCGCAGCAGGTGGCGGTGCGCGCGGGCTACCGCCGCGATCCGCGACGCGACAAGTCGCAGCAGGTGAAGGGGGAGGTGTGGCCGATGCTCGGCTACACCTTGGTCCAGGCCGAATCGTGACGGCCCGGACCAGGCATCGTTCGTCGGCTCAGTGCAGCTCGGTGCTCTCGTCGAGGACTAGCATGTCGGACACGAAGCAGGCGATGTCGCCGCCTGCGGTGCGGCCGATCCAGGTGGGGTAGGCACCGTCGCCGTAGCCGCTGAGGTAGGCGATGAGGGTGGCCCCGGACTCCGGGTCGGTGGCGGTGAAGGCCCCGTCGGTCGGGGTGTCGACGAGCTCGTCCTCGGCGTCGGCGACGACCTTCTGGAGGCCGGACAGGGCAGCGAAGTCGAACAGGCAGCCCATGCCGGCGTCCACGCCGAAGCCGTAGAACTCGCCGTCGGGGAGCAGGAGAGGGTCCTGTCCCGGGCGCAGCGCAAGCTCCCAATTGACCACTGGCTCGTCCCTGACGATCAGGCGTACGGCGATGGTGGTCCCGTGGCCGGACGCACTGCGCAGCACGGACAGCTCGACCGGATAGCTGCCCGGGTCGATGGTCGCCTCGAACGGCTCCAGGCCGTCGGTGAACTCCAGCCAGCCGGGATCGTGCGCGGCCAGCCGACCGCTGGGCATCACCAACTGCCCGGCCGGCACCACCTCGACGGTCACGTTGGGGGAATACGTCTGGCTCAGGCGGGTTCCGGCCGTGAACATGACGTCCAGGTACCGCGGCTGCAACGGCCGCGAAGGCCGCCACGGCGGCGTCACGGCCGGGCCGTCGAGTTCGGCCGCCGACCACTCGGCCAGCCGCGGGCAAGGTGCGCCGGATCCGCCCCAGTGCATCGTCGCGATGTCCCCGAACTCCGTGCGCGGCCGGAACAGCGCGGCCGGGTCCACCTGGACGCCGCCGCCGCTCGAAATGCCGGCGACGCCCTGCGGCTGCTCGTACTTCCGGCCGCTGCCGTCCGGCTCGAAGGTGCGTTCCCGGCGCCCGGCCCGCTCGTCGAACTCCGCCTGCTCGTCGTCGAAATACGTCCACACGGTGTCGACCAGCAGGAAGATCCGCTCGTCGGCCAGCACCCGGTACTCGTACTTCCGCCGCCGGCGGCCCACCTCGTCGATGTGCCAGGCACGGGCGAACCGGTCCCGCCACGCCACCTCGACCACCACCGCCGGCCACTCCTGCCGGCCGTCGAACAACGCCGCCGCGTACTGCTCCCCCGCCGCGTCCCGACCCCGCGCGGTCGCCTCGGAAATCGGCCCGACCAGCGCCTTCGCCTGCGGATCCCACCCCTCGCAGTAGCGAATCGTCCAGTCCTCATCCATCGCCGTACCCCTCCCCTGGTGTGTGCGCCCACCGTATCGACGGGCACCGACAAAACCGGGCGGACGATCTAGGCTGGCGACGTGACGACCGTCTGGCTGCGCTACCTGTCCGGGGCGGACATCGACTCGCTGGGCATCACCGACGCGGACATCGTGGATGCCGTGGAGGACGTGCTCGCCGATCACGGGAACGGGAGGGTGGTGTTCGAGCCGAGGACGCACCTGGTGCCGGACAACGGCGGGCTGGGGCACTTCAACGTGCTGCGGGGGAGCCTGACCGACAAGGGCGTCAGCGGGGTGAAGGTGGTGGGCGACTTCGTCGCCAACTACGAGCGCGGCCTGCCCAGCGAGATGGCGCTGATCAGCCTGTTCGACCCGGAGACGGGCATGCCGAAGGCGATCGTGGACGGCACGGTGATCACCGAGGCGCGGACCGGGGCGATGACGGCGGTGGGGGCCAAGCACCTGGCCCGCCGGGACGCCAAGGTGCTGGGCCACGTGGGGGCGCGCGGCACGGCCTGGTGGAACGTGGTGCTGCTGGACTCGGTGTTCGACTTCGCGGAGATCCGGGTGACCAGCCGCCGGCCGGAGTCGCGGGAGCCGTTCGGGGAGAAGCTGTCGGCGCGGCTGGGCAAGCCGGTGACGGTGTGCACGACGTGGGAGGAGACGCTCGACGGCGCGGATGTGCTGGTCGAGGCGTCCCGGCTGACCGAGCCGGAGCCGTTGCTGCGCAAGGAGTTTCTCCGGCCGGGCAGCTTCCTGGTGCCGTACGGGACGATCAGCGCGCTGGCCTTGGACCTGCTCGACGACGTGGACAAGATCGTCGTGGACAACTGGCGGGAGTCGCAGTCGGGCAACCCGAGGTTCGGGGCGCTGCGCCCGCACCTGAACGCCGGCCTGCTCACCGAGCAGCGGCTCCACGCGGAGATCGGGGACATCGTCGCCGGTCACAAACCCGGCCGTGAGAACGACACGGAGCGCACGCTGTTCTGGCACCGCGGACTGTCCACAACGGACTTGGCTGTGGCCCGGATGATCCTGCACCGGGCCGAGGCGAACGACGTCGGCACGATGCTGCCGTACCGGTGAGGGACATGGACATCCTGGCCATCGCCAAGGGCCAGAAGGTCGAGCTCGGCCCGCTGGACGACGTAGCCGCCAACCGGCGGGCGATGCTGGCCGCGCTGGAGGCCGCCGACAAGCCGGTCTACGGCGTCAACACCGGCATGGGCCGGTTGGCCGGCGTGGCCCTGGACGCGGAGCAACAGGCGGCGCACCAACGGAATCTGCTGATCGGACGGGCGGTCGGCGGCCCGCCGTGGCTGCCGGAGCCGGACGTCCGGGCGTTGCTGGCGGTGAAGCTGCTAGGCCTGCTCGCGCCGACCACCGCCGCCGGCCCGGAGCTGGTGAAGTTCCTGGCCGACCGCCTCAACGACGGCTTCGTGCCGGCCGTGCCCCGGTCGGCCCTGGGCAGCGCCGGCGAGATCATCCCGCTGTCCCACGCGTTCCAGACTTTCGTCGGCGTCGGCACGGTGCTGGACGACGGCTTCGAGAAGCCGGCCGCCGATGCCCTCAAGCGCCGCAAGGTGAAGCCGTTTCCGTTGGGCCCCAAGGAAGGCGCGAGCCTGATCCAGGGTTCGCCGCTGGCCCTGACGCACGCCTTCATGCGCGGCGCCGAGGCCGTGCGGGCCGTGGAACTCCAGACCCTGGCCGCCGCCATGGCCGTCGACGTGCTCGGCGCTCCCCGCTCGATCTACCACCCGACGCTGGCCGGCCCCGACACCGTGCTGGCCGCCGTGCTCGACGACATCCGTTCCCGCACAACGGATTCCGCCACGCGCTCCGATCTCGTGCAGGCCCCGGTGTCGTTCCGGGTGGCCCCGCAGGCCATCGCCCACGCCCGGCGCACCCTCGACGACCTCGCCGCCGCGCGGGACCTGCTGCTGGCCGCGCCGACGGATTCCCCCTCGTTCCTGGACGGCCGCTTCACCTCCACCGCCGGCTACCACGCCGTCGCCGTGGGCCTGCGCATGGACGCCGTCACCGCCGCCCTCACCCACCTGGCCGAGATCAGCGTGCAACGGCTGCATCGCTTGCTGGACAGCCAGTTCACCGGGCTCAACGCCCAGCTGGCGGTCGATCCCGGGCCGCAGGCCGGCCTTTCCCCCATCCACAAGCGGGCCGCCGGCGAGCTGCACGAGATCCGCCGGCTGGCCGCGCCGGCCACGCTCGGCTCCCTGGACACCTCCGCCGGCCAGGAGGACGTGCAGGCGCACGCCTGGGCCGCCGGCGAGCAGCTGCGGGCGGTCATCGACCACCTGCTGTCGATCACCGCCTGCGAGCTCATCGGCGTCGCCCAGGCCCATCACCTGCGTGGCCTGCCCGGCGCGCCCCGGCTGCGCAGCGCCTACGCCTGGATCGCCGAGGCCGTGCCGCCGGTGCTGGTCGACCGGCCGCTGGGCGTCGACGTCCAACGCCTCCGGGACAAATTCGCCGCCGACGGGTGAACCGCGCCGCCCCGCGCGCGTCCAATGGGCGTCGAGTTCACTCTTACGGAGGAACCATGGGGCGCTGGCTGCCCGTCGTGCTCGGTGTCGCGCTGCTGGTGTCCGCCTGCGGCGTCGGCCCCACCCACGCCCTGCCGCCGACGATGTCCTACACCCCGCCCGTGGACTGCGGCACGCTTCTCGTCCCGGGCGGCAAACGGGATCTAGTCTCCCCGGCCCTGCCCGCCGGCACCGCGGCCTGCGACGAGGCCCTGCGAGTGCTGAACTCGTACTACCGCGACGCTCCCCGCCTGGCCCAGGGCACTGCGCGCCGCCTGGTGGTCAGCGGCTGGACCTGCGAGGCCGACACCGACGACCACAATCAGAACCAGGTCGGCTGCGACAAGAACGGCCTGGCCTTCCTCACCCAGCCGCCCCGGGCCTGACCCCGCGCCGGGCCAGGCCCGGATCACCGGTCACGCGATGGCGCGCCAGATCGCCGACCAGTGCGCGACCACCCCGGCCACGTCGGCGTCGAGCCGCCTGTCACTGCGGCGGCGCGAGGGCAGCAGCAGCTTTCCGCGCCGCACATCGAGAATCGCCGGCACACCGGTCGGCAGCACCTGGTCCATCACCGATCGCATCATGTGCAGCGGCACGGCGGCGGCCTCGGGCGCCAGCTCCGGCTCCTTCATGTAGAGCTGCACGGCCAGCTTCGGTCCCTTGGCCGGCCGCAGGCCGAGCTGCGGCACGACGTCGAAAACCGCGTCGGCCCCGACCCAGGTCCCGGCTCCGACCGGCACCAGGCTGCCGGCGAAACCCTCGTGCCAGCGGAGAAAACCCTTCTGCAGCTCCACGAAGTGCGCGTGCTTGGCCGGATCCTCGATCTTGGCCACGGCCAGTTCCAGCACCTGCTCCGGCGCCGGATCGGCCAGCGCGCGGCGGATGGCCGCGACCATCGGCCCGTAGTAGGCCCACGGCTGACGCCCCTCGTCCAGGTACATCCGCCGCTGTCCGGCCACGATCCTGGTCTGCGAACCGGGCGCGCAGTTGGCGAAGTCCACCACCACACCGAGTTTTGGATGACGCACCGACGACACCGTCCTCTCCCCTGGACTACCTCCATATTTTACCTCATCCAGGCCTAAAGTTCGATCGCCTGTTCGATGCAGTGCAATGGGTCACACGACCGGCCGGGAGCGCGGCGCGCGGCTACGATCCGCAAGGTGGCAGACGTGTACGTCATCAGGCACGGGGAAACCGAGTGGTCGCTCACCGGCCGGCACACCGGTCGCACGGACGTCCCGCTCACCGCGCACGGTGAGCAACAGGCCAGAAAGGCCGGGGCGGTCCTCGCCGAGCTGCGCGGAACCACGGTCCCGCCGAGACTCGTGCTGGCCAGCCCCCGGGCCCGGGCCGGGCGCACGGCCGAGCTGGCCGGTCTCACCGTGGACGAGGTGACCGATGACCTGGCCGAGTGGGACTACGGCGACTACGAAGGCCTTACCACCGAACAGATCCGTGCGTCGGCTCCGGACTGGACGGTGTGGACGCACGAGATCCCCAACGGGGAGACGGCCAAGGAGGTCGGCGATCGCGCGGACGCGGTGCTGGCCCGGGCCCGCGAGCAGCTGCACCGCGGCGACGTCGTGCTGATCGGCCATGGCCACTTCAGCCGCGTGCTGGTGGTGCGCTGGCTGGGCCTTGACCCGGCGGCCGGCGTGCGAATCGGGTTGGACCCGGCCGGCATTTCGGTGTTGGGTGACGAGCGAGGTCAGGCGCAGATCCGTCGCCTGAACGTGCCACCCCTGGGGGAGATGCGATGATCCGCCGCGTCCGCGAGTCCGATGTCGACGCCGTCGTGCAGCTGGTGCACGACCTCGCCGAGTACGAGCGGGCGCTGCAGGAGTGTCACCTGACGGCCGAGCAGCTGCGGACCGCGCTGTTCGGCCCGTCCCCGGCCCTTTTCGGCCACGTGGCCGAGGCGGCGGACGGCGAGATCGTGGGAATGTCCTTGTGGTTCCTCAGCTTCTCCACCTGGACCGGCACCCACGGCCTGTACCTGGAGGACCTGTTCGTCAAGCCCGAGCACCGCGGCGGCGGCCACGGCCGGGAGCTGTTCCTGGCCCTGGCCAAGGAGAGCGCCGACCGCGGGCTGGGCCGGTTCGAGTGGTCGGTGCTGGACTGGAACCAGCCGGCGATCGACTTCTACGAGGCGATGGGCGCGACCCAGGTCAAGGACTGGCACCGCTACCGGCTGGCCGACGAGGCGCTGGCCAAGGCGGCCGCGCGGGCCTGAGAGCGCCGCTACGGCACCTGCGAGCCGTCCTTGGCGATCCCCATGGCCCACAGCCGCGAGGGCTCCAGGAACAGCAGCAGGACCAGCACGGCCGCGCAGTAGGCCGTGAACAGGATGTCCACCGGCACCGAGTCGACGGGGTTGAAGCCCATCCAGATGCCGCCGACCACCAGCAGCTGGAGGAACACCGCGCCGTTGCGGGCGCCGCGGCGGCTCTGCCACAGCAGGATGCCGGGCACCAGGCACGCGACGGCGATCACCAGGTAGACGCCGGCCAGGCCGTAGGCCAGGTTCGCGGGCACACCGCCGATTCCGTGCACGAGGCCGACCACGGCGACGGCCAGCGCGGCCAGCCCCTCGACGGCGACCATCGCACCGGCGGCGCGCACGGCACCGGGAGCGTCGTTTTCGCGTGACAACGGACACCTTCCTCGACCGGCGACCTGCGCACATCACGATCCGTGCGCATCGCCGATCGTAGGCCACCCGGACGGCCGGTCCCGCGGCGCCGACGCACAGGGGAGTATTCCCTTGTTGTCGTCGAGCAGACGGGTCGTCTGGGTGCACTCGCTGACAACACCGCGGCGAGTTGGAAGGAGACCTGCCTCACTTTCGATGAGCGCTGACCGCCTTCACGGGGCTCGACGGCCGGTCGAGGGTCACGGCCTGTCCTACCCTGCAAGGGTGCGCGCCCTTCTCGTGGTCAACCCGCAGGCGACGGCCACCTCCGCCGCCGGCCGGGACGTGCTGGCCCACGCGCTGGCCAGCGAAGTGCGGCTGGAGATCGTCGAGACCAGCTACCGGGGGCACGCGGCCGACGCCGCCGCGCGCGCCGTGACGGAGGGTTTCGACCTGGTGGTCGCCCACGGTGGCGACGGCACGGTCAACGAGGTGGTCAACGGACTGCTCTCGCAGTGCTCGATCCCCGGGGGTCCGGACCCGGTGGACGGCCCTTCGCTGGGTGTCGTGCCCGGCGGCTCGGCCAACGTGTTCGCCCGCGCGCTCGGACTGCCGCGGGACCCGGTGGAAGCCACCCACCGGCTGCTGCTGGCCATCGAATCCGGCAGCCGGCGCCAGGTGGGGCTGGGCCTGGCCGAACCGGCCGGCGCCGGCAGCCGCTGGTTCACGTTCAACGCCGGCCTGGGCTGGGACGCCGACGTGGTGGCCGAGGTGGAGCGCCGCCGGAACAAGACCGCCAGCCCGCTGCTGTACGCCTCGATCGCGCTGGCCAACTACCTCCAGCAGATGCTCACCGCCACCGACCTGCGCATCGAGCTGCCCGACGGCACCCGGGAGACGACCAGGCTGGCCTTCGTGTCCAACACCGACCCGTGGACCTATCTGGGCGGCAAGCCCATCCACATGAATCCGGACTGCTCGTTCGACGGCGGCCTGGGCCTGTTCGCGCTGCGCAGCCTGGCCCCGCCGACCATCGCGCGGACCCTGTCGCAGATCCTGCTGCCGCTGGGACCACCCTCTGGGGGGAATTTGCTGCGGCTGGACGATGTTTCCGAGATCGGGGTGACCGCCCAGCGGCCGGTGCGGCTCCAGGTGGACGGCGACGACCTGGGTGAACACCGTGAGGTAAAGTTCTCGTCAGTGCCGAAGGCGCTGCGGGTGGCGGTGTGACCTGTGGAGTCGTGCTGCGTTCGTGACCGGAGCGTAATAAGCTGGTCGCAGGACCGCGACCTTCGGCATCATGGCTGGTCACGGACCGCCACATGTGGTCGCGCGCGCCGATCTATCGGGTGAGTTCTCTCACCGAGTCGGAGCCGACCTCTTGACATCCCGGAAGTTCGTGAAAGCATTCACAAGCACCCCGACGACCGCTGACGACAACAGCGCGCTCGTAGCGCGCTTAGCGAGGAGCTAGAGAAATGGACTGGCGCCACCGCGCGGCCTGCCGTGACGAGGACCCCGAGACGTTCTTCCCCGTGGGGAACAGCGGTCCCGCGTTGCTGCAGATCGCCGAGGCGAAGACCGTCTGCCGCCGCTGCCCGGTGATGTCCAGCTGCCTGTCGTGGGCACTGGAGAGCGGGCAGGACGCCGGCGTGTGGGGCGGGATGAGCGAGGACGAGAGGCGTGCGCTCAAGCGCCGCAACGCTCGTACCCGTGCTCGCAGCAACGCCTGACGAAGCATTTCTTTTCGATTTCTCTCATCGTGCCAGGGGCCTGGAACCTTCCCCCGAGGTTCCAGGCCCCTAGTACGTGTAAAACGAAATAAGTCATCAACAACTACTCAGCGTCGACCTAGCGGCTCCGCCGCGGTGCTGATCTAGCGGCTCCGCCGCAGCGGCACCCGCAGCACGGCTTCGGTGCCCTTGGTCTCACGCCGGCGCAGCGACAGCGAGCCCCGCAGCTCGGACTCGACCAGCGTGCGCACGATCTGCAGGCCCAGCCGCTCGGTCCGCTCCAGCGAGAAGCCCGGCGGCAGGCCACGGCCCTCGTCCGACACCACGACATCCAGGTACTTGGCCGAGCGCTCGGCCCGGACCACTACCTCGCCCTTGTCGCCGGCCGGATAGGCGTGCTCCAGGGCGTTCTGCACCAGCTCGGTCAGCACCATGACCAGCGGCGTGGCCAGCTCGGCCGGCACCACGCCCAGCTTGCCCTCCTTGCGGACGGCCACCGCGCTCTCCGCCGTCGCCACGTCCGACAGCATCGGGAACACCTGGTCCAGCACGTCGTCCAGGTTGGCCCGCTCGTCCACCGACATGGACAGCGTCTCGTGCACCAGGGCGATCGAGGTCACCCGGCGCACCGACTCCTGGAGCACCTCGCGGGCCTCGATGTTGTTGGTGCGCCTCGCTTGCAGCCGCAGCAGCGCCGCCACCGTCTGGAGGTTGTTCTTCACTCGGTGGTGGATCTCGCGGATGGTGGCGTCCTTGGACAGCAGCGCCCGGTCCCGGCGCTTCACCTCGGTGACGTCACGCACCAGCACCAGCGCGCCGGCCGCCTTGCCGAGCGGACGCAGCGGCAACGCCCGGAACAGCACCGCAGCGCCGCGCCGGGACTCCGCCTCGATGCGCATGCTCGGATTGCCGTCCAACGCGGTCCGGATCCGCTGCGCCACCTCGGTGGCGTCGAACGGGTCGGCCACCAGCGACCGGGTCAGCGGGGCCAGGTGCGCGCCGACCAGGTCGGCGGCGTGGCCCATGCGGTGGTACGCCGACAGCGCGTTGGGGCTGGCGAACACCACCGCGCCCGCGCTGTCGATGCGGATCAGCCCGTCGCCCACGCGCGGGCTGGTGTGCACGTCGGCCGACGGCTCGATGGCCGGGAACGTGCCGTCCGAGATCATCTGGCACAGGTCGGCCGCGCTACCCAGGTAGGCGATCTCCAGCGGGCTCGGCACCCGGGGCACCGCCAGGTTAGTGTCCCGGGACAGCACCGCGATCGTGTCGCCGCCGAAGCGCACCGGGATGGTCTCGCGGCGCACCGGCACCCCCGAGTGCCAGCGCGGGTCCTCCTCGCGGCAGATCCGGCCCTCGACCAGCGCGCGGCGCAGCTGCGGGTGATCGGCCGGGGTGACTGTGCTGCCGACCATGTCGTCGGGATGGGCGGTCGGCCCCGTGGTCGGCCGGGCCTGGGCCACGCACAGGAAGGTGCAGTCCGGGCTCTGGTGCTCGTCCAGCGGCACCCAGAGCACGAAGTCGGCGAAGGCCAGGTCCGACAGCAGCTGCCACTCGGCCGCCACCATCTGGAGGTGGTCGACGGCGGCGCCGGGCAGGCCGGTGTGCTCGGCGAGCAGGTCGGTGAGTGTGGACACGGCACCGACGGTAGCCGGTCGGGTTACTCGACGACGGCGATGAGGTCGCCTTCCTGCACCACGTCGCCCTCGGCGACCGCGACCCTGGTCACCTTGCCGGCGTGGTGGGTCACCGCCGGGATCTCCATCTTCATCGACTCCAGGATGACGATCTCCGCGCCGTCGGCCACGGAGTCGCCCTCGTGGGCCACGACCTTGCTCACGTTGGCCACCATCTCGGCCCGGATCTCCTCGGTCATGACCGTCATGGAACCACGGATTCGGGCCGCCGCCACCGGCGTGCGACAATCGGGGTACAGACGTCTGTTGCTCAAGGAGACACCTATGTCCAAGCGTGCCCGCAAGCGCCGCGACCGCAAGAAGGGCGGCGCGAACCACGGGAAGCGTCCCAACGCCTGATTCCGTGCGCGCGAAAAGCCCCGGTGACCTGGTCACCGGGGCTTTCGCATGCTTGGGGGTGCTACTGCTGAGCTGTCACTGCCGGGGCTCGACCTCGACGGCCCTGGCCCGCTCCAGCACCTTCTCCTTGATGCAGGCGCGCAGCCGGTCCTTGAACTCGGCCGAGGCGTGGTCGCCGCCGCACTTGCGGGCCAGCAAGATCTTGAGGTGCTCCTCGATGCCGTACTGCTCAAGGCAGGGGCTGCACTCGTCGAGGTGCTGGCGCAGGATGTCGCGCTGCTTCTGGTCGCACTCGTTGTCCAGGAACGCCCAGACCTCGGCGATCACCTCGGAGCAGCCGGCCTTCTTGGCCACCTCGATGTCGATCTCCACGTGGAGTTCGTCGGCGCTCACGACCCCGTCACCTCCGGCTCGCGGGAGGAGCGCAGGAAGCCCCGGTCCCGGGCGACGTCGGTGAGCAGGTCCTTGAGCTGGCGGCGGCCGCGATGCAGGCGGGACATCACGGTCCCGATCGGGGTGCCCATGATCTCGGCGATCTCCTTGTAGGCGAAGCCCTCGACGTCAGCGAGGTAGACCGCGATGCGGAACTCCTCGGGCAGCTGCTGCAACGCCTGCTTGACGTCGTCGTCGGGGAGCCGGTCCATGGCCTCCACCTCGGCCGAGCGCAGGCCCTGCGAGGTGTGGCTCTCGGCGGCCGCGATCTGCCAGTCGGTGATCTCGTCGGCCGAGGTCTGGATCGGCTGCCGCTGCTTGCGCCGATAGCCGTTGATGTAGGTGTTCGTCAGGATGCGGTACAGCCAGGCCTTGAGGTTCGTGCCGCTGGTGAAGGACTCGAAGGCGCTGTAGGCCTTGAGATAGGTCTCCTGGACCAGGTCCTCGGCGTCCGCGGGATTGCGCGTCATCCGCAGCGCCGCGGAGTACAGCTGGTCGAGCAGCGGCATCGCGTCGCGCTCGAAGCGCGCCGCCCGCTGCTCGGCAGTCTCGTCGACCTGGGTGTCGTTCTCGTTGACCTGGGCGGAACTACCCGGCACCTGGCTCCCTCCCCGCCGGCGGAGCCGGGCGGACGCTGTCGACGCTCCCCGTGCGGGAAGCGTGTCGTTCGCCCCTGAGGATACGCGTCGGGCCGTGGACCGGCCGAGCACAGCGCTTGAAGTAGCCACGTCTGCGTCAACACGACTGCCCCCGTGGACATTCCTCGGTGAGAGCCGCGTCATAAGGTCCCTCCCATGGCGGGACAGGGAACCCCGGCGACCGCGCTGTTGGCCAAGCGCAAGGTGCCGTACACGCTGCACAGCTACGACCACGACCCCCGGCACGAGTCCTTCGGCCTGGAGGCCGCCGAGGCCCTCGGCCTGGAGCCGGCGCGGGTGTTCAAGACCCTCGTCGCCGAGGTCGACGGCGCTCTGGCCGTCGGCGTCGTCCCCGTCACCGGACAGCTCGACCTCAAGGCTCTGGCGGCCGCCCTGAAGGGCAAGAAGGCCCGCATGGCCGAGGTCGCCGCCGCCGAGCGCGCCACCGGCTACGTCGCCGGCGGCATCTCTCCCCTGGGACAGAAGAAACGCCTCCCGGTCGTCATCGACGCCTCGGCCACTGCCTTCGACACCGTCTTCTGCTCCGCCGGCCGCCGTGGCCTGGAGGTCGAGTTGTCCCCCTCGGCCCTGGCCGAGCTCACCGGCGCCGTCGTCGCCCCCATCGCCGGGTGACCTGGCCCCTGCTCGGCTCGGCAATCGGCACGTTCGCGATCACCAACATCGACGACCTGCTGGTGCTGGCGGTGTTCTTCGGCCGGGTGGGCCGCTGGGCTCCCGTGGCGCTCGGGCAGTACCTGGGCTTCGCCGGCATCCTCGCCGTCTCCGTGCTCGGTGCCCTCGGCGTCGGACTCCTGCCCTCTTCGGTCATCCCGTACCTGGGGCTGCTCCCCCTGGCCCTGGGCCTGCACGCCGCGTGGCAGCTGTTCCGCTCTCGCGACTCCGACGAGCCACCCGACTCCGCCGGTGTGCTCCAGATCGCCGCCGTGACCTTCGCCAACGGCGGCGACAACATCGGCGTCTACGTCCCCGTCTTCGCTGCTGCGGGGTTTGGCGGCATGGTCGGCTACGTCGCCGTCTTCGTCGCGGGTGTCGCGCTCCTGTGTGGCGCTGGCTGGTTCCTCGCCAGCCGGCGGCCCGTCGCCCGAGCCCTGGCCCGGTGGGGGCACGTGCTGCTGCCGGTGGTGCTCATCGTTATCGGGCTGGCGATTCTCTTCGGGGGCTGAGGGGGCTTTAGGTTCAGGCTTTGGTATGGCTGGCGGTGGGTGGTTGTGGTTGTGGGTGTGGTTCGGGTGCCCGCGCCGCGCGGTTGCCGGGGAGTGGGGTTTGCAGTGAGAGGTGGGGTTTTTGTGCGGTTGGGGGTGGGGTGGGATGGTTGGTTGGTGACTCCGGGTGGATTTTGTGTGGAGTCCTCTGGGCGATGGCGTATCAAGGCGCTATCGGGCAGGCTCCGCCTGCCTCGATACGCAAGAAGCTTATGCCATCGCCCCCCTCCACACAAAATCCACCCTCCGATTGTCGAAGTGGAAAGTCTGTGTTGCCAGTTGCTTTCCCGGGTTGCCGGCTTTGTATTGTTGGAGGGGTGTTTCGGTTCGCTGTGGAATTGTCAAAGAACGAGTGCGCCGGGGGCGGTAGGGCGGGGATGCGTGGCGGTCAGTACTGGTGGGGTTGGGTGGTGTAGTGGCGGCCCTGGGGAGTGACCCAGTGCAGGGTGCCGCCGTCGTCGAGGGTGACGGTGTGGTCGCCGTGCTTGAGGTGGTGGTGGTGTTGACAGTAGCCCTTGAGCTGGTCCGGATTCGTCTTGCCTTTCGGCCACGGCACGGTGTGGTCGATTTCCTGGATCGGGTTGACACAGCCGGGGGCGCAGCAGGTGCCGCCGTCACGGAGTTTGGTGAACTCCCGACACCGGGCTGGGGGCTTGTAGAGGTGGGTGGCCATCGCGGCGGCCCGCTGGTACTCATCGAGCAGGACACCCCGCCAGGGGCCGAGCATGGCCAGTTCGCGGGCGGAGTCGGCGCTGATGGGGCCGTAGCCGTCGAGCAGGCCCGGGTCCTCGGTCAGACCCATCAACGTCTCCATGGACAGGGTGACGTGGACCTGGACTTTGCGGTCGATGCCGTAGCCCAGGAACCGGTCCAGGAACGCGTCCACCCGCTTCTGATCGGTGGTGCGGCAGTCCTTGCACAGGGCGCGGGCGTCGGCGGTGGCGATGTCGTAGCACTGGCGGGCGTCGATCGCCGACATGCGGATGCGGAGTTCGGCCATGCCGTTGGGCAGCGGGTAGAACTCGATCCGCCGCTCCTTGTCACGGGCCTTCTGGCGGCGCTGCTCGTAGCCCAGCGGATCGGCCTCGGCGACCAGCTTGGTGGTCCGGCGCGCGAGTTGGGTGCGGGTCAGCTCGGCGGCGACCTCGACCAGTTGGTCTTCGATCTGGGGGATCGTGGCGGGGTCGAGGTGGACCACCCGCTCGTCGACGGTCTCCAGCCGGCGCAGGTCGATCTCCCCGCGTCGCAGCTGCTCACACAGCCGAGGCAGGCGGTCCAGGACTTCGGCGCGCTCCTGTTGGCGGAACAGCGACTGTTCGGACTCGTGGGTGGCCATGGACATCTCAGCCAGGTCGTCGAAACTGCGAAGAATGCACAGCCGAGCGCGGTCGGCAACCGCCGTGATCTTGCGGGCCATAACGAATGCGGTGACTTGTTGCTCGGGTGTGAGGGTGGAGAGATCCGCGCCGAGGAGCAGGTCC
>NZ_JBIUAG010000012.1:12907-304550 GCF_044547355.1 Kutzneria sp. NPDC052558 | reverse complement strand
CCTGGCGGGCTGAGACGGGTGATGTCGCGGGCGCGATCGCCGAGCTCGAACGCCTCCTCGAGGACCGCCAGCGGGTCCTGGGCGCCGACCACCCCGACACACTGGTCACCCGCGGCAATCTCGCCTCCTGGCGGGCTGAGGCGGGTGATGTCGCGGGCGCGATCGCCGAGCTCGAACGCCTCCTCGAGGACCGCCAGCGGGTCCTGGGCGCCGACCACCCCAGCACGCTGCTCACCCGCAACAACCTCGACTACCTCCACCGAAAACCGGAGGTTGACGACGGCGCAGGCAACTAACGCGTGCGGCGACGTGGATTAGCTCTTCGAAAAAGTTCAGTTGACACGGCGCATTGGGATTCCCCTCCCGGCTACCCGACTCAGTGGATCTTGCTTGGCCCCAGCCAGGCTGAGGGCGTCATCCCGATACGTGGCCGTAGTCGATGATGGGCGTATCGGGGGTGCCGCCCGGACGCGCGTGGCCGTTGGGAGCTGCCGCGCCTTGGGCTGCGTACGATGGGCACCTGGTCGTCGCGCCGCCGGCGGTGGCGTTCCTGGCGTGCGCCGGCGGCCGCGGCCGGAAGGGTCGCCCGGCCCGGCGAAGCCTGAGGTGAGGGCCGTTGGCGGCCCTTCCGGCCATACGACCTGGTGATCGGCGCTGCCAGGCCGACCACGCGCCGCCGCCGGCGGCGCGTCTTGGTCCGATAGAGCCAGATTCGGCAGCTACCTCCTGGCACCTCCTGGCAGCGCAACCGTCCTGGGTTGTATAGAGCTACATCGCTGAGACACAGACGTGTACACGCAAGATGGTCGCGCGGCAAGATACGCTGCGTCTGTGACAGCGTCGATCCAAGTGGCCCACTTCGCGACAGCAGCGCGGCGGCACTACGCGGATGGTGACCACCTCTTCTCCATGCAGAGGTATGCCTCTGCGGACCACTTGGCCGGATTTGCGGCAGAGTGTGCCCTGAAGGTCATTCTATTGCAGTTTTTGGGTGCCACCCTCGTAAAAGGGAAACCAGTTTCCGTGATCGGCGGCGGTCAAAAGGTACCTCACAGTCACCTCCCTCCCCTTTGGGATAACTTGCCGCTAGTGGCTTCAGGGCGTGGTGGTGCGAGCTTTGTAGCTCTAATGACCAAGCCTAACCCATTCGTGGGCTGGGCGGTCGATGACAGATACTCCGACGGTAAGCATATAGATCCCGTGCAGGTTCGTGCACATCTGGATGCGGCAAAGCAAATTATTGCTATACAACAACAGGCCCAAATTGCGGGAGCGCTGCCGTGATCATTAGGTTTGACGATGCGTGGTCATCCGTGCGAGAGATCGCCGAAGGAGCGCTGTCCGAAGGCTTTGATCTGACAGTTGTTCGCGATATGGTTGGCCGGATTACCGTCATTATTGACGACCGAGCGCTTCCTGTTGACGAGGCTGTCATGGCTGAAATCAGTTCCAAAATTCGAACCGTAACTGGCAGTTACTGCTCAATGTCGCCGGTGGTGCGAGCCTCGGAACTAATTGATCCTGCGGCAATCGTTGAGTCTGCAGATGCTTTGGTCGTGCAGTCGACTGGTGAACGGCGAGGTCGTCTGTCGCTACTTGAACGTGGAATCGTAGGTGCAGATTGGACCAGACTCTCTGGCGATCAGAGTCAAACGAGAATAACGTTGTATGGATTTAAAGGTGGAGTTGGCCGATCCACCGCTACATTCATGCTTGCTAACCACCTCGCTGCTAGTGGCAAGTGTGTACTTGTGATTGACCTTGATCTTGAGTCGCCGGGTGTTGGGTCATTGCTTCAATCTATGAAGGATCTACCCGAGTATGGCCTAGTCGATTACCTTGTTGAATCGGCAGTTGGAAATGCCGACGGTCTAGACTTGGTGGTTCGTAGTCAAAACGTCGAAGCGGCTGGAAACGGAGAGGTTTGGCTGGCTCCCGCAGGCGGGCGACCTCGTCGCGGGTACGATTATCTCGCGAAGCTAAACCGAATCTATTTTGACCTTCCTGTGGAGAATGATGAAGGTCGCGCCATTGGATTCGCGGGCCGCTTGGTCGCAGCAGTCGAGGCCTGCGAAACAGAAGTTATGCGCAGAAGTCGCAGGCCCGATATCGTCCTACTTGACAGTAGGGCAGGCATACATGACGTTGCGGCTGTCGCCATTACCCAGCTGAGTCACTTGAGTCTGTTGTTCGCCGCGAATACTGAGGCGACTTGGACGGGCTATAAAACGCTCTTTTCGCAATGGGGCTCAAATTCCGCTTGGGCGACAGAAATTCGACTGCGACTAAAGATGGTTGCATCAATGGTTCCGGGTCTAAGGCAGGAAAAGTACCTTGCGGATTTCCGAGATCGGGCGCAAGTCTGCTTTTCTGAGACGCTTTACGAAGATGCGACTGGAGTAGACCCGGACGCGTATAATCCAGGTCCAGAAGATCTTACAGCTCCTCACGCGCCGTTGCCGATTCTGTTCACTAACGATCTCGTAGGGCTTGACACCTCACGTTCTCAGGATTGGCGCATGTCGGAGTTCGTTGTAGCAGCATTCGGAGACTTTCTGGATGGTGTAACCTCGCTGATCCCCGATGCAGGAAAGTTTCCAGGTGAGCATCTTGATGGATAACCTGACGAAGGATGAGTATAGGACGCTTCTGCTTGCCGCGTTGCCTACAGCGGCAGATGCGGACACGCTTCGTCCGGAGAGTCATACCCTCTTCACGCCAGGGACGCACCGTAATGCGCTTGATCCGGATGTAACGGTTGTGCGCGGAGCTAGGGGCGTCGGAAAGACGGTGTGGTACACGGCGCTTCAAAATGCCCAACTACGTGAAGTTGCGGCGGAGAATTATCAAATTTCTCGCCTTCGATCTATCGACTCGATTGCGGGATACGGTTCCGAGTTGAGGCCAGATGACTATCCGGGCCCCTCGACGCTCGCGCATCTGATCAAGGGTGGCGCCACGCCTGAAGAAATCTGGACTGGGGTTGTCCTGCTCGGTCTAGGCGTCGATCAATTGCGTAAAATGTCGAGTTGGCAATATCGAGTCGATTGGGTGCGGGAAAACCCTGAAGAGCGTGACGTTGTTCTTGCTCGTGCCGACCGTGAGACCGGTAATTCCGGCCAAGTGAAGCTGATCCTGTTCGATGCACTGGATCGGCTTAGTCCCGATCGTATTACTACAGAGCGTCTTATTGAAGGTATTCTTAAGGTAGCGTTGGACCTCCGCACCCGTACCCGTAATTTGCGTGCGAAGATCTTCATTAGGCACGATATGTTCAATGGTATCCGAATGCAGTTTCCGGATTCCTCAAAGCTTACGGCTAACGCAGCCGACCTTACATGGAGTGGGGCAAACCTTTATGGTCTACTTTTTCATCACCTAGGGAATGCTAAGGACGAACTTTCACGGAATTTCCGACAGGTCGTGCCGGGTTGGCACGAAGCGGCAGGGCGGTCCATTCCTCCCAGCGATGTCGTTGGCGACAGTAAGCGGCAGCAGCAGATTTTTGAGGTAATAGCTGGCAGTTACATGGGGACGGACCATAGGAAAGGTCGCCCCTACACTTGGCTAGCGAACCATCTAATCGATGGAATAGGTCAGGTAAGTCCTCGCAGCTTCCTTACTGCACTACGCAAAGCAACGGAGGTTACTTCCGAACGATTTGCTCGTCATGAATTTGCGCTTCATTGGGATGGTATTCGCGAAGGGGTGCAGTCTGCGTCAAGTATCCGCGTAGCGGAAGTCAACGAGGATCTTCCGTGGGTGGCGACTGCTGTTGGGCCACTCGAAGGACTGCAAGTGCCGATGGATGAGGAGGTGTTGGTATCCCGTTGGAATGAGGCTGATCTTTCGCATCAACTGGAGAATACCTGGGGTACTCAGGAATTTGTCAACGAGAAAGATGTCCGGACTGGTCCTCGAAATGTGGATGATTACCACGGGCTGGCGGCCGAACTTATTGAACTTGGTGTCATGAGTCGACGCGTTGATGGCCGTGTAGACTTGCCTGATGTGTATAGGATTGCCTTTAAGATTGGACGCAAAGGCGGTGTTCCGCGGCTTCGTAGCTAAAATTTCACTCAGCTTTAGAGTGTGAGCGCCAAACTGATTGTATTGATGCCGGTTACGATCGCATCGGCTTTGGCGCGTTTGAGCTTGTGCAATTTTTCGAATTTGTTTGCGTAGCCGATCGAACGAACGGAAGCGGCGGTCGCTGCCTCAATGTCTGTTCTAGAGTCGCCGACCAGTGTGCAGCTTTGCGGCAGGGCTTGCATGGTCGCTATTGCTTGATTTATTAGGTGCGGGTGCGGCTTCAGTAAGGCGGTGTCGGAGCCGGCGCGCGCTGAAATGTAGTCGAATTGTTGGGTTAGATTGTGAAGACTAAGGTATGTTTCGATAGCTGCAACGCTATTGTTGCTGACTATTGCGAGTTTATGGCCGGTTGATTTCCATTGGCGGATGAGCTCCTTGGCTCCGGCGGTCGCTCTTGCCGTAGCAGCTGCTTCGACTTCGTGGGCGCGGAAAACCGTTTCTGTAATGCGTGCTTTTTCGTCGCCTAGCGTATTAGCGTACTTGAGCACATCGAAGGGATCTTTGGACTTGGCAACCTCGTCGGGAAGGATGTGATATCCGCCTTCGGTCAAGACGTCGCGGAGTTGGTCGGCGACGATATGGGCAGGGAAGCCTGCGAAGACGGAGCAAATGGGGCCGTCGAAGTCGAGGAGTAGGGCTTCGGTGTTGGCGAGGATGCGGCGCAGGGTGTCCGGGTCGTCGACAGGGACATCGGTCACCGGACGAACTCCGTGGAGACGGTGGACCACATGCTCTCGAACCAGTCGCGGGCCTGTTCGACGTATTGGCTGCCGGTGCTGGTGTTGTCGTCGGTGACGGAGTGGTGGAAGAGGATGGCGTCCTTGCCCATGAGGTCGTAGATGGCGCGGGGTGTGCTGCCGAGGGTGATGACGTGTTCGCGGACGGGGTAGAAGCCGAAGAAGGCGTCTTCGTTGTTGATTAGGTAGAGCTTGAAGAGGGGTGCGGCACGGTGGACGCGGATCTCGGCGGAGATGGTCTTGACCAGGCCGAGGCTGCCTAGTTCCTCGACGGAGTCGACGATGGCGAGGGTGTGGCGGCGCATGATCTCGTTGGCGCGCTTGCGGAACTCGGGGCTGTCGGCGAGGTCGTCGGCCTGGCACGGGATGGTCATGGGCTGCGTGGGGTCGGGCAGCAGGAGGCGGACGTGGATGGACTCGGGCGTCAGGCGCCCAATCCTGATCTTGTCCAGCGGCTCCTGGATGACGCCGTGCAGGGTCTCGCCGGAGAAGCCGGCGAAGTCGATGGTGACGTTGGGCTGCTCGAAGGCGCGCTCGATGTGGGGGCGCAGGCCGATGGGGCGTTCGGTGCGTTCGCGGACGAAGACGCCGCTGCCCTGACGGGAGACGATCAGGCCCTCCTCGCGTAGCTCGCGGAGAGCGTTCTGCACGGTCATGGGGGCGACGTTGTACTTCTTGGCCAGCTCGTTGCGCGACGGCAGCCGGTCGCCGGGCGAGAAGGTCTTGGTCAGGATGGCCGCCCGCAGGGCGTTCGCTACCTGCACGTATGGCGGTCGCGGGTCGTCTGGATCTAGCGCCATGGCTCCTCGGTTCGGCCAGTCCCTTCGTGAGGTACAGAAGGAACCTTTCGCTTCTCCTCTCCAGGGTTGCACAACCTGGCTAGCCCGCCTAGCGAGCTAGCTGGCGTAGCGTGATTGTTGACTTGTCTAGCCAACCTAGCTATGTTGTTATTTGTCTAGCTCAGACAGGCTGGCTAGACGAGCTGGAGGAGGTAGACGAGATGCCGGTGGCGTGTGGGGCGTGGGTCGAAGCGAGCCTCGGTCAGGAGTTTCCACGGGAAACGGTGGTGTCAGAGGAACCGGCCGTCGGAAGCAACCTGGGTGAGCATGGGGCTTCGGCGTGATGGCGGCGCGGCCGTCGAGGGAGGCGGTCGCACGGTGGAACCTTGCCTACGCGGAGCAGACGGCGGCGTTGTTTGCGGCGACGAAGGCCGCTGACGTGAAGGCGGTCGGGCGGCTGGCGGTCGGGTATCAGAGTGTGGCGGGGGCGTGGCGGGTGCTTGCGGCGGATCTGGGGGTGCCGTTGTGGGCGCGGCATGCGTCATCGGTGGCTGCGGAGGAGTTTGACCGGCGGGCTGCTGTGGAGTGGTCGCGGATCGGACCGGAGGGACCCTGATGTTGGTGCTGCACAGGGAAGACGACGGGCGGCCGATGATCGCGCAGGTGGGGCGGCCGGGGGCTGAGGTGGTGGTTACGGACCACAGCAAGCATCACGTCACGGTGCGGCTGGATGAGGGGAGCGAGCAGTTCCACCTGGTGATGACCAGGGAGGTTGCGGCGTTGCTGGTGGCGAGGTTGTTGCCGCTGACGGCATCGAATGTGGTTTGGCTTCAGCGGCAAGCAAAAGAGCGGTGACGTGGGTCAGAACTGGTAGTACAGGAATGGGCTGAAGGTGCCGGAGGCCAGGAGGATGGCGGCGTAGGGGAGGCCGAGGAGCATGACGCCGGCGCGCAGGGCTATGGCGGGGCGGGTGCGGGCGGACTCGAGGAAGCGGCCGGTGGCGGGGCGGGCGGGCATGAGGACGACGAGCAGCGCGAGGAGGAGGACGAGGGTGCGCTGGTTGTTGAGGGTGGGCCCGACGACGTCGCCGAGGCCGGAGAGGTCGGGGATGAGCATGTGGCCCATCATCACCATGGCCTGACCGAGGTCGGGGGCGCGGAAGAGGACCCAGCCGAAGATGACGAGCAGGAGGGTGCCGGCGCGGCGGAGGAGGCGGTGCAGGGGGACAGCGGGGGCGGAGCCGGTGTCCAGGCCGCGTTCGATGATGAGCAGGGCGCCGTGGTACAGGCCCCAGATCAGGAACGTCCAGTTGGCGCCGTGCCAGAAACCGGTGAGCACGAAGACGACGCCGAGATTGCGGTAGGTCTTGGCTACGCCATGGCGGTTGCCGCCCAGGGGAATGTAGACGTAGTCCCGGAACCAGCGGGAGAGGGACATGTGCCACCGTCGCCAGAACTCGGTGACGGTGACCGAGGAATAGGGGCGGGCGAAGTTCTCGGGGAGGCGGAAACCGAGCATGCGTCCGAGACCGATGGCCATGTCGGAATAGCCGGAGAAGTCGAAGTACAGCTGGAGGGTGTAGGCGATGGCCCCGACCCAGGCGATGGCGAAGGTCATGTCGTGGGGCGCGGTGTCGAAGCAGGTGGCGACGACGGGGCCGAGCTGGTCGGCGACGATGACCTTCTTGCTCAGGCCCAGAGCGAACCGCGGGAAGCCGGCGGCGAAGTCGTCGAGGCGGTGGTAGCGAATCTGGGGCAGCTGGTCGGCGATCTCGCGGTAGCGGACGATGGGCCCGGCCACGAGCTGGGGGAACATCGCGATGTAGGCGATGAAGGCCACGGCATTGCGGGCGGCCTTGCGCTCGCCGCGGTGGATGTCGACCAGGTACGAGATGTGGTGGAACGTGTAGAACGAGATGCCGATGGGCAGCGCCACCTGGGCGATCTCGACGCCGCCGCCGAAGAGCTTGGCGATGCTGTCGGCCTGCTGGGTGAGGAACCCGGCGTACTTCCACACGACCAGGGCGGCGAGGTTGACGGCGATCACACCGGCCAGCACGACCCGGCGATCGCTGGCCGACAGCCGGCTGCGCTCGGGCTCCAGGATCATGCCGGCGCCGTAGTTGATGGCCATGCTGCACAGCAGCAACAGCGTCGTCGGCCCCGCGCCCGCGGCGTAGAAGACCAGGCTGGCCACGGCGACCACGCCGTTGCGCCAGCCACGTGGCGTGACGAGCACGGCCAGCAGCACGACCGGCACGAAGTACCACAGGAACAGGGGGCTGACGAAGTTCATCCTCGGCCTCGGGTCAGGGACGCAACGGCCGACCCTAACCCAAGACCGAGGGGCCGTTTGGCCGAACGTCAGATCCGGCCGGCCACCCTTCGGCGGCGGGCGACCTCGGCCAGCACGACGCCGGCGGCGACGGAGGCGTTGAGCGACTCCACGCCGGCGGCCATCGGGATGGACACGGTCTGGTCGCACGTCTCCTTGACCAGCCGGGAAAGCCCCCGGCCCTCGGAGCCGACGACAACGACCAGCGGACCGGTGGCCAGCTCCAGCTCGTCGGACGAGATGGTGGCGTCGGCGTCCAGGCCGATGATCATCAGCCCCTCGGACGCCCAGTCCTTGAGCGTCCGGGTGAGGTTGGTGGCGACGGCGATCGGCATCCGGGCGGCGGTGCCGGCGCTGGTCCGCCAGGCCACGGCGGTCATGCCGGCGCTGCGCCGCTGCGGCAGCAGCACGCCCTGGGCGCCGAAAGCCGCGGCGGAGCGTACGACGGCGCCGAGGTTGCGCGGATCGGTGACGCCGTCCAGCGCCACCAGCAGCGGCGGCTCGCCGCTGTCCTGGGCCTGCTTGAGCAGCTCGTCGGGGTGCGAGTACGAGTACGGCGGCACCTGGAGCCCGAGCCCCTGGTGCATGGCCCCGGCGGTGATCCGGTCCAGCTCGCCCCGGGCCACCTCCAGCACGGAGATGCCCCGGTTGCCGGCGAGCTTGATCGACTCGGCCACGCGCTCGTCGGCGTCGATGCCGATGGCCACGTACAGCGCGGTGGCCGGCACGCCGGCCCGCAGGCACTCGACGACCGGGTTGCGGCCGGCGACGGTCTCGGCGTTGGCGCCCGAGCGCTTGGCCCGCTTCTGCTGGTCCTCCTTGCGCGCGGCGGCGGCGTTGGCCTTGCGCTGCGCCGGATGCCCGGTGCGCTCGGAGGCCTTGGGCGTCGGGCCCTTGCCCTCCAGACCCTTGGACCGCTGGCCACCGGAGCCGACGACGGCGCCCTTCTTGGTGCCGGTCTTGCGCATGGCACCACGCCGTTGGGAGTTACCCGCCATCTGTCAGTTCCTCACAAGCTCCACTTAGGACCGCCGGGGGTGTCCTCGACGGTGATGCCGGCCTTGGACAGCCGGTCGCGCAGCAGGTCGGCGGTCGCGAAGTCGCGCTCGGCCCGGGCCCGCTGCCGTTCCTCCAACAGGTGACCGATGAGCACGTCCAGCGCCTGCTGCATCGAATCGTCCGCAGTGGACGATCGGGACCACCGCTCGGACAACGGGTCCAGCCCCAGCACGGCCGTCATGGCGCGCACTGAGCCGGCGGCCCCGCGGGCCGCGCCCTGGTCGCCGTTGTCCAGGGCCACGTTGCCCTCGCGCACGGTGCTGTGCACGGCGGCGAGCGCGGCCGGGGTGGCGAGGTCGTCGTCCATGGCGGCGGTGAACTCGGCGGTCAGCTCGCCCGGCTCGACCGGGCCGGTCTGCTGGACCACGCGCTGCACGAAGTTCTCGATCCGCCCGTACGCCGCAACGGCCTCGTCCAGCGCCGCGTCCGAGTACTCGATGGTCGACCGGTAGTGCGGGCCGACCAGGTAGTACCGCAGCTCCACGGCCCGGGCCTTGGTCAGCATGGCCGGGATGGACATGACGTTGCCGAGCGACTTGGACATCTTCTCGCCGCTCATCGTCACCCAGGCCCAGTGCATCCAGTACCGGGAGAACGGGTCGCCGGCCGCGTGGGACTGGGCCTGCTCGTTCTCGTGGTGCGGGAACACCAGGTCCAGGCCGCCGCCGTGGATGTCGAACTCCGCGCCCAGGTAGTACGTGGACATGGCCGAGCACTCCAGGTGCCAGCCGGGCCGGCCGGGGCCCCACGGGGTCGGCCAGGACGGCTCGCCGGGCTTGGCGGACTTCCACAGCGTGAAGTCGCGCGGGTCCCGCTTGCCGCCGAGCACCGGGCCCTCACCCTGCTTGACGTCGTTCGGGCTCTGCCCGGACAGCGCGCCGTACGCGGGGAAGGAGGCGACCGAGAAGTACACGTCGCCGTCGGCGGCGTACGCGTGCCCGCGGTCGATCAGCCGCTGCATCAGCTCGATCATCTGCGGCACGTGCCCGGTGGCGCGGGGCGAGATCGAGGCCGGCAGGCAGCCGAGCACCTCGTAGGCGTCCATGAACGCGCGCTCGTTCGCCGCGGCCCACTCCCACCAGGGGCGACCGGCATCGGCGGCCTTGGTCAGCACCTTGTCGTCGATGTCGGTCACGTTGCGGACGTGCAGCACGTCGTTGCCGGCGTGTTCGAGCCAGCGCCGCAGCACGTCGAAGTTCACCGCGCCCCGGATATGACCTAGGTGCGGCGCGCCCTGCACGGTGGCCCCACACTCGTAGATCGACACGGTTCCACTGCGCGCAGGCTGGAACGCCCGCAAGGTGCGGGTCGCGGTGTCGTAGAGGTGAAGGCTCACACGCAAATGGTACGCACGAACTCCGGACAGGCCCATTCGCCCAGGTCAGTCCGGACAGCGAGGTAAACGGAAGCGATCAGATCCCGTACGCGGACAGCGCCGACAGCAGAGCGTCGGGACGCTCGGCGGTGGGCAGCGGGTCGACGATCGCCACCGAGCAGCCCAGCGCCGCGGCGCCGCCGTCGGCCTCCTCGCTGTCGCCGACCATCAGCGCCCGGGCCGGCTCAAGGCCGAGCCGCTCGCAGGCGGCGGCGAAGATCTCCGGCTCCGGCTTGACGTGACCCTCCACATAGGACATGACGATCACGTCGACCAGGTCGGCGAGGCCGTGCTTGGCCAGCACCGGCCGGATGTCCCAGCCGATGTTGCTGACCACGGCCGACTTGAGGCCCTTGGCGCGCACGGTCTTCAGGGCGGCGATGACGTCCGGGTACGGCGCCCAGTTGTCGGCGTCGAGCATCCGCCGGTACACGGTTTCCGCGGCCCCGTCGGGCAGGCCGGCGGCCTTCAGGGCGGCGGTGTAGATGGTGTGGTGCACCTCGGTGTCGAGGTCGCGACGGTGCCACGCCTCGTGCAGTTCCTCGGGCAGCCCCTCGGAGATGCCGACCGGCGCGGTGAGCCGGCGCATCAGCTCGACCTGGTCGGTGATCTCCAGCGGCGCGCCGGCGTCGTCCATCAGGCCGTCCAGCACGCCCGAGCCGAACTCGAGGCGGCACAGCGTGCCGGAGAAGTCGAACAGGACGCCCTGGATGTCAGCCACACCACCAACGTAGATGGTCTGGACCGCCGCGCCCAAGGGAAAGTGACGCGGTCGCGGCGGTCCACAGTGGACTCATCACTCAGGCGGCGTTGCCGGTCACCTTCTGCGGCGTGAGCCGGATCACCACGCGCACGGCGCCCTCGGGCTCCGCGTCGTAGTCCTTGCCGACGTACTTGTTGGACAGCGCGTCGATCAGCTCGCGGCCGCCCTGCGGGTCGAGCGTGACCGAGCCGCGCACCTCGATGTAGTTGTACGGCTGCTGCTGGTCGAAGATCGTCACGCTGACCCGGGGGTCGCGGCGCAGGTTGCGCTCCTTGCGCCGGCCGACGACCGTGGAGAACAGCAGGTCGTTGCCGTCGCGGGTGACCCACACGACCGAGGTCTGCGGGCTGCCGTCCGGGTTGATGGTGGCGATGGAGGCGAAGTTGAGGCCGTCGATGAGGGCGAGCGAGGCCTCGTTGAGAGTCACGGACATGTGATCAACCCTAGTTGGTTGAAGGCACAACCAGGGCGGTCGCGACGGCGGCGATGCCCTCGCCGCGGCCGGTCAGGCCCAATCCGTCCGTGGTCGTCCCAGATACCGAGACGGGACCGCCGACAACCTCGGACAGCACCTGCTGGGCCTCGTCCCGGCGCTTGCCGATCTTGGGCTGGTTGCCGATCACCTGCACCGCCGCGTTGCCCACGGTGAAGCCGGCCTCGTCGAGCCGCCTGCGGACCTCGGTGAGCAGGGTGATGCCGCTGGCGCCGGCCCAACGCGGGTCGCCGGTGCCGAACACGGCGCCCAGATCGCCCAGCCCGGCGGCCGACAGCAGCGCGTCGCACAGGGCGTGCGCGGCGACATCGCCGTCGGAGTGGCCCTCGCAACCGTCGACGCCCGGCCAGTGCAGACCGGCCATCCAGCAGTCGCGGCCGGCCTCGATCGGATGGACGTCGGTGCCGACGCCCACGCGCGGGAGGAAAGTCACAGGCCCACCTCGCTGGCACTCGGCGGGTCCGCGACCCAGGTCCCTGTGCTTATTGGCGCCCTCGCACGCTCGGTCACAGCCGCGCTCCAGACAACAGCGCCTCGGCGATCACCAGATCGAACGGGGTGGTGATCTTCAGGGCGTGCGGGTGGCCGGCGACGGTGGCGACGGGCTCGCCCAGCCGCTCGACCAGACCGGCGTCGTCGGTCACCGGGGCATCTTGCTGATCATGTGCCCGGCGGAGCAAGTCGACGTCGAAACCCTGCGGGGTCTGCACCACCCGCAGTGTCGAGCGGTCAGGAGTGGCGACCACAACACCCTGCGCATCGACCTGTTTGACCGTGTCCGCCACCGGAAGCACGGGAATCACCGCCGGCGCGCCGGCCCGCACCGCGTCCACCACGCCCTGGATCACCTCGGGCGGCGTGAAGCAGCGGGCGGCGTCGTGCACGAGCACGACCCGGGTGTCGGGGTGGATGGCCAGCGCCTCGTCGAGGGCGAGGCGGACCGAGTCGGATCGCTCCGCGCCGCCGGGCACGACACGGACGGTGCGACCGAACTCACTGAGCGCGTCGACGACCACGTCCACCATGTCCGGCGGGGCGGCGACGACAACCTGGTCGACACAGCCGGCGGCCAGCAGGCCACGCACGGCGTGCACCAGAAGAGGAGATCCGCAGACGGGGACGAGCGCCTTCGGGATGGGAGCGCCGAGGCGTACTCCCCGGCCGGCCGCGGGCACGAGCGCAACGACGCGCGCGTCCGCGGCCACCGGAGTGTTCAACGAATTCAGGATGCGGTAGCGAGGACCTCGTCCAGCAGGACCTCGGCCTTGTCTTCGTCAGTTCCTTCGGCCAGTGCGAGCTCACTGACCAGTATCTGCCGTGCCTTGGCCAACATGCGCTTCTCGCCGGCGGACAGCCCGCGGTCCTTCTCGCGCCGCCACAGATCACGCACCACTTCGGCCACCTTGTTCACATCGCCGGAGGCGAGTTTCTCGAGGTTGGCCTTGTACCGCCGGGACCAGTTGGTCGGCTCCTCGGTGTGGGGAGCACGCAGAACCTCGAAGACCCGGTTGAGCCCGTCCTGGCCCACGACGTCCCGCACACCCACGATCTCGGCGTTGTCAGCGGGCACGCGGACCGTCAGGTCGCCCTGGGCGACCTTGAGGACGAGGTACTTCTTCTCCTCGCCCTTGATCAGACGGGTCTCGATCGCTTCGATGAGAGCGGCACCGTGGTGCGGGTAGACGACGGTCTCTCCGACCTTGAAAACCATGTGTCCTCTGCCCCTTTCGCTGACCCTAGCTTAACACGTCCGGCAACTCGCGCGCCCCGGGCCGAAGATCCGTTACCGCAGGTCAGCGGCCGCACGGGGGGTTGACAAACCCCGATTGGGCGTGCTGCCCACCCCGGTCGGATCCACAGTGGACAACCCGAACGGGCACCGAGTGCGCGGCCGCTGACGGCCAGTGGTTAGGCTTCGGTCCACGTGTCGGAGTTGATGGTGTGCCAAGGAAGGATCCCGCCACAGTGAGCAGCGGTGAGCAGAACCTGATCACGCGACTGCGCCTGCTTCCCGCCGTGCTGGGGATCGGCGCCGCCATCCTCGTGTCCGGCTGCAGCGCGGGCCAGATCACGCAGACCGACACCCAGGTGCCGGCCGTCAACGGCTCGATGGGCACCGTGAAGCAGATCGCGGTGCGTGACGCCCAGCTGGCGTTCCCCACCGCCAAGCGCTTCTACGGCCGCGGCGACAACGCCGCCGTGCTCGTCACGATCGCCAACTCCGGCCAGGCCTCGGACAAGCTCACCGGCGTGAGCAGCCCGCAGTTCGGCTCCGCGCAGATCGTCGGCGACGGCACCATCCCCGGCTTCCACGCCATCACCGCCACGGCCACCACCGTCGCGCCGCTGCCCACCACCACCACCACGTCCGCCCCGGCGACCTCCACGTCGACCACCGGCACCTCCACCAGCGGCACCTCGACGTCGACCAGCACCGCCACGTCGACCTCGGTGACCGCCACCACCAGCACCAGCGCCGCCGACCTGCCCATCGGCACCATCCGCATCCAGCTGATCGGCCTCAACGTGGACAAGATCCAGCCGGGGCAGACCGTGCAGGTCACCTTCACCTTCGCCAGCGCCGGCGACCTCACGCTCACCCTCCCCATCGCCGCCGACAAGTCCGCGCGCGTCGACAACTGAGCTTCTGCCGCCAAGCCCCCGACAGCACCGCTGCCGGGGGCTTGTCCACAGCCCCTGAGTTATCCACAGGCACCCCGCTATCAAGATCGACTAGCCCTTCCCTCGGGTAGGCTGGCGACGGGGCAGCCCCCCAAGGGAGTGGTGGGGGATGGTTTCGGCTAGGTCGGTGGGCTGACCAACAGATCGGGAGCACGGTCTGTTCGGCCTCGCCCGGGTTGGGTGGGCTCCCGCGCGGAACTGTCAGACCCGGCCGATAGCGTTGCCGCGTGGTGAAGAACGCCAAGCCAGCCAAGGCCAGTTACCGGTGCGCTGAGTGCGGGTTCGAGGTGGCGAAGTGGGTGGGGCGCTGCCCGGAGTGCCAGGCCTGGGGCACGGTGGAGGAGCGGGCGCCGGCGCGGGCGGGGTTGGCGCGGATCGCGGCGGGCGCGCCGAGTGCGCCGGCGCGGCGGATCTCCGAGGTGGACGTCGAGGCGACCAAGGCGCGGTCGACGGGCGTGGACGAGCTGGACCGGGTGCTGGGCGGCGGCATCGTGCCGGGGGCGGTGGTGCTGCTGGCCGGCGAGCCGGGCGTGGGCAAGTCGACGTTGCTGCTGGAGGTGGCCCACCGCTGGGCGGAGCAGGACTCGGGGCCTGTGCTGTACGTCACGGGCGAGGAATCGGCGGGCCAGGTGCGGCTGCGCGCGGAGCGCACGGGCAACCTGCACCCGGAGATCTTCCTGGCGGCCGAGAGCGAGCTGTCGGCGGTGATGAGCCACGTGGAGGACGTCAAGCCGGGCCTGATGATCGTGGACTCGGTGCAGACCGTGCAGTCGACCGAGGACACCGGCGTGGTCGGCGGCGTGACCCAGGTGCGCGCGGTGGCGTCGGCGCTGATCGCGCTGGCCAAGGAGAACGCGCTGCCGGTGGTACTGGTCGGCCACGTCACCAAGGACGGCTCGATCGCCGGCCCACGCGTGCTGGAGCACCTGGTCGACGTGGTGCTCCAGTTCGAAGGGGACCGGCACAGCACGCTGCGACTGGTCCGCGGCGTGAAGAACCGCTACGGCCCGGCCGACGAGGTGGGCTGCTTCGAATTGCGTGACGACGGCATCGTGGGGGTGCCGGATCCGTCGGGATTGTTCTTGAACCGCAAGGATGTCGGCGTGCCGGGCACGGCCGTGACGGTGGTGATGGAGGGCAAGCGGCCGCTGCTGGCGGAGGTGCAGGCGCTGGTGGCCAAGACCGGCCTGCCGGCCCCGCGCCGCGCGGTCAGCGACCTGGATTCGGCCCGGCTGGCCATGATCCTCGCGGTGTTGGAGCGGCGCGGGCGGGTGCGGCTGACCGATCAGGACGTGTTCGCGGCGGCGGTCGGCGGCATGCGCATCACCGAGCCGGCGGCCGACCTCGCCATCGCGCTCGCGGTCGCCTCGGCCACGGTGGACGCGGCGTTGCCGGCGGACGTGATCGCGGTCGGCGAGGTCGGCCTGGCCGGGGAGATCCGGCGGGTCACCGGCGTCGGGCGGCGCCTGACCGAGGCGGCTCGGCTGGGCTTCACCCGGGCGCTGGTGCCGCCGGACTCCGGCCCCCTCCCCCCGGAGGTCCGCGCCCTGGTGGTGCCCGATCTCGGTGCGGCGCTTCAGGTTCTGTACGATGTGGCCAAGAAGTAGGTGATCACTTCGGCGTGACGCCCTTGCCGTCCACAACCGCATAGCTCAGCGCGGAGTAGGCGATCACCGTGCCGGTGCTCTCGCTGTACTGCCGTTCGCCTAGGAAGCTGCCGTCGCTCGGGTCGATCAGCAGCTCGTCGTGGATGCCGCGGTCGATGACGCCGATGGCCAGCCCCCGCTTGCCCTGGAGGTTCGGGACGTTCTCCCGGCCGTAGCTGCCCGGCGCCCCGGCCAGCGCCCGGTACAGCGCGGCCCGGACGTCGGCCGGCACGACACCGGACCTGAGGGCGTAGATCGCCATGTACAGCGGGCTCATGGCGGCCTGGCTGGCCTTCAGCTCCTCGTCCAGCAGCTGCTCGGGATCCCTGGGCAGGGCGGCGAGCCACTCCGGAGTCGGCGTGAGCCAGCCGCCCTTCTGGCCCACGCAGGGCAGGTGGCCGGTGACCTGCGGGTTCACCGAGTCGAAGTCCCCGCAGGCCGCGGTGACGTCCTGGTTGGTCATGTTGAGCTGCTTCTCGGGACCGGTGGCCTTGATGGCGCCGTTCGCGTAGGTCGCCGGCACCATGCCGATGATCGAGGTCCGGCGCAGCCACTCGTCGGTCCAGGTGGCCGGCTGCCAGGTGGTGGTGGCCTGGTCGACCAGCCCGTCGGGGGAGCCGCCGCCCCACAGCTGCTCGCGCACGTACTTGAACTGGCCGGGCGCGACGGTCGGATCGCTGTAGTGGATCTTGGCCAGCAGGGCGCTCAGCTGCTGCGAGGACAAGTCCGTGGCGGTCGGGGGCGCGGCCGGTTGCACGGTGTGCGGTAGCAGCACCAGCACGCTGGTCACCAGGGCCGCTACCGCCGCCGCGGCGGCGAGCGGGAACCAGGGCGAGCGGAATCGGGGACCGCGGGCGGCGGCCGGGTTCAGCACGCGATCGCGGACCGTGGCCAGGCCGTTCGGGGTGGGGCGCACGTCGGCGTGCAGCTCGGCCAGGGCCTGGTCGAGCTCGTCGTCAGTCCAGAGCTGTCGCATCGGATCCTCCTTGGCTGGTTCGCAGTGATTTCCGCACCCGGTGCAGCCGGGAGCGCACGGTGCCGACCGGGATGCCGAGAGCCTCGGCGACCTCGGTGGAGTCAAGGCCGGCCCACGAGGTCAGCAGCAGCACGTCCAGGTCGGGGCCGGCCAGCTTGGCCAGCACCGAGGCCAGGGCGCGGACCCGAGCGTCGGCGTCGACCCGGTCGGCGACCGCGGCCTCGTGGTCGTCGGCCGGACGGTTCCGGGCGGCCAGCCGGGCCGTCGCCTGGTAGCGGCGGCGTTCCTGGCGCAGGTGACGGCGCAGCTTGTTGGTGGCGATGCCGTACAGCCACGGCCGGATCGGCTGGCTCGGGTCGTAGTTGCCATGGCCGGCGATGGCGGCCAGGAACGTCTCGGCGACCAGGTCGTCCGCGGTCTCCGGGCCGATGCGGCGCGCCAGGTAGCGCTGCAACGCCGGGGCGTGTTCGTCGTAGAGCCGGGCGAACAGCTCGGCCGGATCGCCGGGATCCGGCCGCTCGTGTTCGCCCGTGTCGTCTTTCGACATCGTGGTCACACCTGGTGTTGCCCGCAGCGGCCACGCGCGTTCACAGGTGCCAGACTGCCGGTATGTCGTCATCCCCGTTGGTGCATTCCCTCGGTTCGGCCACTCGCGCGTACGAGCAGCCGACCGGTGGCTGGTTCCTCAACAACGCCGGCTGGGTCACCGGCCGCGAGCGCACGCTGGTGGTGGACACCCTCGCCACCGAGGCGCGGTCGGCCCGCCTGCTCGACGCCGTTCGCGAGGACACCGGGCACGCGGGCGAGCAGCTGGTCGCGGCGATCACGCACTGGCACGGCGACCACGCGCACGGGGCGATCCAGATCGCCCGGGCCGGCGGCCGGCTGCTGGCCACCGGGCACGCCGCCGACATGATCGCCGCCGGGCCGCACCTGTTCGAGGCGGTCTTCGACTTCGACGGCTGGGGCGACGTGACGCCGCCGAAGATCGACGAGTTGGTGTCCGAGCCGACCACTGTCGACCTGGGCGGCGCCAGCGCCGAGGTGCTGCCGGTGCCGTGGGTCGCGCACACCGAGGGCGACCTGGTCGTGCACGTGCCGTCCGACGGCGTGCTGTTCACCGGCGACCTGGTGTTCGTCGGCGTGGCGCCGCTGGTGATGGCCGGCACCGCCGAGGGCTGGATCCAGGCCCTGGACTGGCTGACCACCCTGGAGCACCGGCGCCTGGTGCCCGGCCACGGCCCGATTCAGGGCGCGGGCTCCACGGCCATCGCCGACCTGCGGGCGTACCTGAGCTGGCTGCTGGAGGTCACCGCCGCCGACGAGCCGGACTTCGAGGCCCTGGACGCCCAGGCCCGGCAGCGGTGGTCGGCGTGGTCGGAGGGGGAGCGGCATACCGTCAACCTGATGAAGACCCACGCCGACCAGCACGGCCGCAGCGCCGACGTGATCACCCTGGCGATGGCCATGATCAAGCCCTTCGGCGGCCGCATCCCCCTTGACATCTGATCTGTCCACACCCCTCACCCGGTTGTGCACAGCTCTGTGCACAACCCTGTGGACAACTCCCGCCCCAGCGCTGGGAATGCGCCCTTCCTTC
The DNA here is from genome assembly GCF_044547355.1 of Kutzneria sp. NPDC052558. Classification (NCBI taxonomy): domain Bacteria; kingdom Bacillati; phylum Actinomycetota; class Actinomycetes; order Pseudonocardiales; family Pseudonocardiaceae; genus Kutzneria; species Kutzneria sp. NPDC052558. Next base: position 286,014 of record NZ_JBIUAG010000012.1, on the reverse strand, counting down.
ACTCCGAGTGGAGGAAGGCCCCCTTCCCAGCGATCACGATGGGTGGCAGGGGGTGGGTGATGGGGACTCACCCGTTAGTGGCCTGAAGTGCAGTGAAGGGGCCCTTCCTGGCGTTGGACGTCAGGAAAGGCCCCTTCCTAGCGATTACTGCGGGTTACTTGTGGTTGGCCAGCAGCTGGGCGCAGCGGATCAGGCCGAGGTGTGAATAGGCCTGGGGATGGTTGCCCAGCGAGCGCTCGGCGATCGGGTCGTACTCCTCGGGCAGCAGGCCGGTGGGACCGGCGCAGTCGACGAGCTGCGCGAACAGCTCCTCGGCCTCGGTGCGCCGCCCGGACAGCAGGTACGCCTCGATCATCCACGCCGCGCAGAGGTGGAAGCCGCCCTCGTCGCCCGGCAGGCCGTCGTCCCGGTGGTAGCGGTAGACGGTGGAGCCGGAGCGCAGCTCGGCCTCGATCGCGGTGACCGTCGACTGGAAGCGCTCGTCGGTCGGGTCGATCAGGCCGGTCAGGCCCACGTGCAGGGAGGCGGCGTCGAGGTCGGTGCCGTCGTAGGCGGTGGTGAAGGAGCCGACCTCCTCGTTCCAGCCGTTCTTCAGCACGTCGGTGGCGATGGCCTCGCGCAGCGCCGGCCAGGACGGGTCGAGCTCGCGCCCGTAGCCCTCGGCCAGCTTGATCGCCCGGTCGATGGTCATCCAGCACATGACCTTCGAGTAGACGTTGTGCCGCGGCGCGTGCCGCTCCTCCCAGATGCCGTGGTCGGGCTCGTGCCAGCGGCGCGAGACGGCCTCGGCCATGGCCTGCACCATGCGCCAGTCGTCGTCGGTGATCTTGCCGCGGGCCTCGGTCAGCTGGGCCACGAGGTCGACCACGGGGCCGAACACGTCCAGCTGCACCTGCTGGTTGGCCAGGTTGCCGACGCGCACCGGCCGGGAGCCGGCGTAGCCGGGCAGCGTGTCGATGACGGCCTCGGGACCGAGCGTGGTGCCGTACAGCGTGTACAGCGGGTGCAGCCGCTCCGGACCGGGCAGCGTGTCCAGCACGCGGTGCACCCAGCCCAGGTAGGCCTCGGCCTCCCGGATGGAGCCCAGCGACACCAGGGCCTGCGCGGTCAGCGCCGCGTCCCGCAGCCAGCAGTAGCGGTAGTCCCAGTTGCGGACGCCGCCGATCTCCTCGGGCAGCGAGGTGGTGGCCGCGGCCATGATCGAGCCGGACTCGGAGTGCACCAGCCCGCGCAGCGTCAGCGCGGACCGGACCACCAGGTCCTTCTCCACCGGCGGGATGGACAGCGTCTCCACCCACTCCGACCAGTAGCGGCCGCTGCGGCCGCGCCGCTCGGGCTCGCTGACCGGGTTGGGCGACAGGTCGTCGGTGCCGCAGCGCAGTTCCAGCACGACCGGGGCGTCGGGGCCGGGCGAGACGATGGCGGTCGCCGTCTCGTGCATGCCGTCCGAGCTGATCTGCCAGGTCACGCCGGGAGAGCGCAGCACGATCGGGTCACCGGTGCCGACCACCCGCAGGCCGTCGTCCTCGGCGACCAGGGCCACCGGCACCTGCCCGAACTCCGGGCGCGGCGCGAACTCGATCTTCGCGGTGGTCGCGCCGGAGACGACCCGCACCAGGTCGGTGCGGTGCGGGGCGCTGTAGTGGTCCAGGTAGTCCGTGACCAGCAGCCGCGACCAGCGCGTCTCCACGGTCATGGTGTTGGGCAGGTAGCGCTGCCCCAGCGGCAGGCCGTTGCGCTCCGGCTTGATCGAGAACACGCCCGCGGACGGCCCGCCGAGCAGGTCGGCGAACACCGCGGCCGAGTCCGGCTCCGGGTGGCACAGCCAGGTGATCTTGGCGTCCGGGGTCACCAGGGCCACCGAGCGCTCGTTGGCCAGCATCGACAGCCGCTCGATGGGCGGCGCCTGCTCGCCGTAGAGCCAGGTCCGGCGCTCTTCGACCAGGAAGGCCAGCACGGTGGCCACGGCCACCGTGTCGGCGATCTTGTAGCCGGCCTGGGTCTCGCCGTCGCCGACGTGGATGCCCAGGTCGGGGCCGGTCAGCCGGGCGAAGGCCTTCTCGTCGGTGACGTCGTCGCCGATGAACACCGCGGCGGTCGCGCCGACCTGGTGGCGCAGCACGTCAAGGGCGTGGCCCTTGTCGGTCTGCACCACGGCCAGTTCGATCACCGCCTTGCCCTCGGTGACCTGCACGCCGTCCCAGGTGGCCGGGCCGGAGCGGACGGCGTCGAGCACCCGCTCGCCGATCTCGGCGGGGGCGCGGCGCACGTGCACCGCGATGCTGGCCGGCTTGGTCTCCAGGTGCACGCCCTCGGCGTCGGCGACCAGTTCGTCCAGGGTCTGCTCGATGCGCCGGTGCAGCGCCTTGGCGTCGGCGTCGAGCGCGTGCACGAAGCCCACGTCGAACTCGGAGCCGTGGCTGCCGACCAGGTGCACCTCACCGGGCAGGCGCGACAGTGTCGCAAGGTCGCGAAGGGCGCGACCGGAGATCACCGCCGCCGTTGTCTCATGGAGCCCGGCCAGCGAACGCAGCGCGCCGACCGACTCGGTGGACGGCCGTGCTTGTTCGGGGTCGGACACGATCGGGGCGAGCGTTCCGTCGTAGTCGCACGCGACGAGCAGTCGAGGCGTTCGTGCCAGCTGCACGAGCGCGCGACGGAGCTCCGCGGGGAGGGCCTCGGCGGTCACGCGCCTCCTCCTCAGGCTTTCGGGGGATTTTCGGGGTATTCAACTGTGGGTCACACTGGTACTGAACCGAATCAGTTCGGCGACGCGGAGCCCAGAGCCTCGAGGAACGACCGCGCCCAGCGGTCGACGTCATGGGTCAGGACCTGACGGCGCAGTGCGCGCATCCTACGGCGGCCCTCGGCCGGATCCACGGTGAGGGCGGCATAAAGCGAGTTCTTCACCCCGTCCAGGTCGTGCGGGTTGACGAGGAACGCGCTGGTGAGCTCCGAGGCCGCGCCGGCGAACTCGCTGAGGACCAGAGCCCCGCCGAGGTCGTATCGGCAGGCCACGTACTCCTTGCAGACCAAATTCATACCATCTCGGACAGGCGTCACGATCATCACGTCCGCGGCACTCATGAACGCGCACAGTTCCCGCCTGTCCACCGATTGGTGAAGATAGTGCACCGCTGGGTGACCGACCCGGGCGAACTCGCCATTGATTCGGCCCACCACCTGTTCGATCTCGCCGCGCATCTGTTTGTAGTGCTCGACGCGTTCCCGGCTGGGCGTGGCCAGCTGCACCATGACCGTGTCCTCGGCCGTGATGCGCTCCTCGGCCAGCAGCTCGTGCAGGGCGTGCAGCCGCACGTCGATGCCCTTGGTGTAGTCGAGCCGGTCGACCCCGAGCATGATCCGCTTGGGGTTGCCCAGGTCCTCCCGGATCTGCTTGGCCCGGGCCTGGGTCTCCCGGCTGCGGGCGATCGCGTCCAGGCCGGCGGCGTCGATGGAGATGGGGAAGGCGCCCACCCGCACGGTGCGGTCACCCACCTGGACGACACCCGGACGGGTACGGACGCCGACCGCGCCGCGGCTGGGCTCCAGGCCGACCAGGCGGCGGGCCAGCCACAGGAAGTTCTGCGCGCCGCCGGGCCGGTGGAAGCCGACCAGGTCGGCCCCGAGCAGCCCGCGGATGATCTCCGTGCGCCACGGCAGCTGCATGAACAGCTCCACCGGCGGGAACGGGATGTGCAGGAAGAAGCCGATGCGCAGGTCGGGGCGCTGCTCGCGGAGCAGCTGCGGCACCAGTTGGAGCTGGTAGTCCTGCACCCACACCGTGGCGCCCTTGGCCGCGATCGAGGCGCAGGCGTCGGCGAAGCGCCGGTTGACCTTGACATAGCTCTCCCACCAGGACCGGTCGAACACCGGCGGGGCCACCACGTCGTGATAGAGCGGCCACAGAGTGGCGTTGGAGAAGCCCTCGTAGTAGTCCCGCACCTCGGCCGAGGACAGGCCCACCGGATACAGCCGCAGCCCCTCCTCCTCGAACGCCTCCACCTCCGCGTCGGCCACGCCGGGCCAGCCGACCCAGGCGCCGCTGCGCGAACGCAGGAACGGTTCGAGTGCGGTGACCAGACCGCCGGGGCTGTGTTTCCACCGCTGGGTGCCGTCCTCCATGCGTTCCAGGTCGACCGGAAGCCGGTTGGCCACGACGATGAAATCCGAGCCGTTGGTGCTCAACGGGGTGACGCCTCCTCGACAGGTGCTCGCGGCGCTGCGCCACCGAGGCTAACCAGCTTCGGCGACAGGCGCGTCCTGCCGACGGGGTTACCCCCGAGTGGCGACCGTCACCCGGGCCCTTTCCTCGACCGGGCAATGGTAGGCGGGGCAGGTCTAGAGAATCCCCTATTCCTGACGGTCGGGGGTGCGGATGTTCCTTTGGAAACACGGGATTGGTCCGGTTGGTCCGGGGGTCAGCGCGACACCCAGAAACGGCGTTCGAGGCGGCCGAGTCGGCTGCGGACTGGTTGGGCCAGGAATTCGCCGAGCACGACGCCGGCGGCCAGGGCCAGGCCGATGCCCATGGCCAGGACCAGGGTGGACAAGCCGCTGACATCGCCCTGCACGGTCAGTTGGTACAGGCCCCGGTAGGTCGTCAGACCGGGCAGCAGCGGAGTCAGGCCGGAGATGGCGACGACCAGGGGCGGCACCCGCAGGCGTCGGGACAGCAGTTGGCCGCAGAAGCCGATGAGCACGGCGGCCAGGGCGGACCCGGTCAGCACGTCGGCGCCGGCGGCCTGAAGCGTGCTGTACGCGCCGACCCCAAGGGCGCTGGACAGGCCGGCGACGAGCAGGGCCCGCGGCTGCCCGTAGCTGGCGAGGGCGAAGAAGACCGCGGCGGCGGCGCCGGTGACGATCTGGATCGGGACGGTGCCGAAGCTCAGCGGCGACACTGGGGCCAGCGTCGAGCCGACGCCCAGCCGCACGCCGATCCGCAGCGCGAAGGCGACGCCGGTGATCAGGCCGACCGACATCAGCAGCGTCTCCATGGTGCGACCCGAGGCTGTGACGGTGTAGCCGTTGATCGCGTCCTGCACGGAGCTGACCACCGACAAGCCCGACAGCAACACCACGATGCCGGCCGCCACCACCAGCGACAGCTGGCTCGGCGGCACCAGCCCGGTGGCCGTCGCCACCAGCGCCCCGCCCGCGCCCAGTGCGCCGCCGACCACCTGCTGGAAGAAGAACGGCAGATTGCGGCGGTTCAGCAGGCGGCCGACCCGGTCCACCACCGCCGTGACCAGGGCCGCCACCAGCGCCATCATCGGGCCGCCGCCCAGCAGCAAGGCCACCGACGCGGCCATCGCCGCCCACGCCGCCGTCGCCAGCCAGCGCGGATACGGGTGCTTGGCCGCGCTGATCTCGTCCAGCTCCACCGACGCCCGCTCGGCCGGCACCGAACCGGCGATCACCCGCCGCACCAGCGACTCCAGGGCGGACAGCCGCGTGTAGTCCAGGCCCCGGGACCGCACCACCTTCATCGACATCACCGGCGAGGCGGCCGTGCCGCGATGGCAGCAGACGTAGATCGAGATGAACGTCACATCCACCTCGCAGCGCGGCAGACCGTACGCCGCGGTCACCCGCATCAGCGTCGAGGCCACGTCCGCGGCGGCCGCGCCGCTGGCCAGCTGGACCTCGCCGATCCGCAGCGCCAGGTCCAACACCAGGTTCACGGTGGCATCGGACGGCAGCTCGGGGCCCACTTCCGCCGGCGCCGTCGCCGCCACCCGCTGCCGCCGCCAGAAATTGCCCCGCACCCGCCGGGTGTGCCGCACTGCCCGTCTCCTCCCCGATCATCCGTACGCAGGATCGGTCCCATTCACCCAACCGTTGCAAGGGCGGCGACGTGGTCTCCGACACGCTCCACCGGGTTACCCCGATCGGTCGACATTGATCACGAACCGTGGCCGCCGCTTCTGCCCTGGTCAGCGGGCATGCGCGCCACCCGGCCGGCTGAGGCGACATCCGGACGGAGGAATCCGGTTCTACCCTGAGCAGACCACAAGTCGCAGGTGGCAACCCGCTGCGCCGCTTACCATGTCCAAAGCCATGCCGGCGTAGCTCAATTGGCAGAGCACTCGCCTTGTAAGCGAGGGGTTGCGGGTTCAAGTCCCGCCGCCGGCTCGATGGGAGAGGTGTGCTCGCGGAAAGCGCGAGCCCACTCTCGCCGGGGTCGTTCTGGGGGACGACCCCCAGACCCCCGATGTGGGGGGCTTCGCCCCCCACGCCCCCCGCTCGGGCTTCGCCCCCCGCTCGGGCTTCGCCCCCCGCTCGGGCTTCGCCCCCCGCTCGGGCTTCGCCCCCCGCTCGGGCTTCGCCCGTCGCTTTCTGGGTGGGTTGCCGGCGGGGTGGAGTGACGGGGTGGTGTGCTGGTTTTTGGGGCTTCGCCCCTTGCCCCCACTGGGCTTCGCCTCGGGGCGCTCGGAGTGCTGGGGCGGGGTGCTCGTTTGGGGCTCCGCCCTTGCCCCCATGGGTGGTGTGTCGGGTTTGGGGCATTGGTTTTGGTCCGTCTTGGTTTTGGAAGCCCTGGGCCTGGTGAGGTTGGGTCGGGTTGGTGGCGGTGGGTGGTTTGTTGGGGGGAGTGCGTGTCAGACTGCGCTGCGGGTCGGGGAGGGTCCATCGCAGGGGGTTCCATGTCTTTGAGTAGAGCTGGGTCGGGTGTGGTCGCTGGTTTACGGCGTGATCGCGCGGCCAGGGCAGGGGTTCTTGTCGCCGTGATGGTGGCGGCGGCTTTTGTTGCGGTGCCGGGAGTGCAGGCGGCGCCGGGGGCGGTGGCGTCGGGCAGTTCGTTCACGCCGGTGACGCCGACCCGGGTGTATGACACGAGAGTCGGTGGCGGGCACCAGATTCCGGCCCGTACTGCTTACGAGGTGACGTTCCCGACCAGCCTGGTGCCGGCCGATGCGACGGCGGTGGTGTTCAACCTGACCGGGACGGGGTCCACGGGGCCGACGTACCTGGCGGTGGGCTCGCTGGCCGGGCCGTCGCCGAACAACACGTCCAACCTGAACCTGGCCGGTGGTGAGACGCGGGCCAACCTGGTGACGAGCCCGATCGGCGGCGCGGGGCAGCACGGCGTGTGGCTGGAGGCGGGGCCGGGCGCGGTCGACGCGATCGTGGACCTGGCCGGGTACTACTCGCCGTCCACCGGCGCCAAGTTCACTTCCGTTGCGCCGCAACGGGTTCTGGACACCAGGGACTCCGCGCCGCTGGGTCCGGGTGGGACGGTGACCCTGGATCTGTCCGGGCAGGTGCCGGCGGGGGCGACCTCGGCGGTGTTCAACCTGACCGGTACTGATGTCACGGGTTCGACGTTTGTGACGGCTTATCCGGCTGGGCAGGGGAAGCCGGATGCGTCGAACTTGAATCTCGAGGCGGGGCAGACGAGTCCGAATCTGGTGACGGTGCAGTTGAGTGCCGATCGGAAGGTGACGTTGGCCAATGCGCACAGTTCGGTGGATCTGATCGCTGATCTGGCCGGGTACTACTCGCCGGACTCGCGGTTGTCGTTCTTCCCGTTGCAGCAGCTGCGGGCGGTGGACACCCGTGACACCAACGGAAATCCGCGCCAGCCGCTCGGCCCCGGCGGCACGCACTCGCTGAACTTCAGCGGCTTCGTGCCGGACGGCGCGAGCGCCGCGGTCTACAACCTCACGGCCACCAACGTGACCGGCTCGACCTATCTGACGGCGTGGCCGGACTTCTCCGACCGGCCATCGGCCAGCAACCTGAACCTGGAGCCGGGCCAGACCTCGGCCAATATGGCGATCACCACGCTCGGCACGGACGCCAAGGCCCAGCTGTTCAACCACGTGGGCCAGGTCGACGCGATCGCCGACCTGACGGGCTACTTCGCGGTGGCGAAGCAGCCATGCGCCAGCGCCTGCGTCTACACCTGGGGCCAGAACCAGTACGGCCAGAAGGCCGACGGCACAACGGACAACGCCCTGCACACGCCGACCGCGGCCTACGGGCTGTCCGGCGTCACGGCGGTCACCACCGGCCCCTTCGGCTCGGGCCACGGCTACGCGCTGCTGTCCGACGGCACGGTCTGGGACTGGGGCAGCAACAGCGCGGGTGAGCTGGCCAACGGCCGCCCGGGCGGCTACGGCGACGGCCCGGTTTCGACCACCCAGTACATCTATCCGCCGAGCTACTACTCGACCACTCCCGGCAAGGTGTTCGGCCTGAGCGGCATCACCCAGATCACCGGCGGGTACGCGCTGCGCAACGACGGCACGGTCTGGGCGTGGGGCAGCAACTACATGTGGAGCCTGGGCAACGGCGTGCAGGACGAGAACTACCTGGCGAGCACGGCGGTTCAGGTCACCGGCCTGACCAACGTGGTGGCCATCGCCGGCTCGACCGGCGACGGCTACGCGCTCAAGAGCGACGGCACGGTGTGGGCCTGGGGCCAGAACGTCTTCGGCGAGCTGGGCACCGGGGTCGCGCCGGACCCGAACAAGTGCTCGGAAGGCGAGGGCATCTCGCCCAAGGGCCCGAACTGCGCCTCGGCGACGCCGGTCCAGGTGGCCAACCTGAACAACGTCGTCAAGATCGGCGACCGGCTGGCGATCAAGTCCGACGGCACGGTCTGGCAGTGGGGCGGCGAGAACTCGAACTACCAGGGCGACCCGAACGTCCACCAGGTGCCCGGCGTCACCGGCGCGGTCGCGGTCGCCGGGCGGGCGGCCGCTTTCACCGACGGCACCGCGTACGCGCTGATGCCGGACGGCACGGTTCGCGCCTGGGGCATGAACTCCGACGGTGAACTGGGCAACGGCACGAAGTGCCAGGGCGGCCTCGACAACCCCTGCACGCCGGTGACCGATCCGGTGACGGTGTCCGGGCTGACCGGGGTCACCACCCTGGCCTCCGGCAACAGCATCGGGTACGCACTGAAGTCCGACGGCACGGTCTGGGCCTGGGGCAGCGGCTACAACGGCGCCCTCGGCGACGGCCAGCGGTTCACCAGCAGCCTGGTCCCGGTGCGGATCGCCGCGCTCAGCGGCGTGACAGCGCTGGGCGACGGCGGCATCGCGGTGGCCAATCCCTGACCGTCCAGGGAATTCCCGGGTAGACACCCGGCGTGGGCGAGTGCCTGCGCCGGGTGTTTTTGCGTTGTCGCAGGTAACGCCGCCGGCCGGTGCGGAGATGTCGCGGGTGGACGGTCGTGGATGCCCGTCACCAGGGGTGGAGGTACGTGTGTCAGTAGCCAGAATCCTTGCACTGGCGGCTGTTGTCGCCGCGGGTGCGCTCTCCGTGGTCGTGCCGGCACAGGCGGCGACACCGCTGCCCGACGCCGGGACGGTGTTCACGCCGGTGTCACCGACCCGGATCTTCGACAGTCGGGACAGCAGCAAGATCCCGGCCCACGGCACGGTCGCCGTGTCGGTGCCGACCAGCCTGGTGCCGGCCGACGCCACGGCCGTGGTGTTCAACCTGACCGGGACCGATCCGGCCGGGCCGACCTGGCTGGCCGAGGGCCCGGGCACCCACGGCACGCCGACCACGTCCAGCCTGAACCTGGCCGCCGGCGAGACCCGGGCCAACCTGGTGACGGTGGCGCTCGGCCACGGCGACAACCCGGGGATCTGGGTCGGGGCCGGCCCGAACGCGGTGGACGCCATCGTGGACATCGCCGGCTACTACTCGCCGACCGGCGGCTCGAAGTTCACTCCCGTTGGGCCGCAACGGGTTCTGGACACCCGCAACAGCGCGCCGCTCGGGCCGGGCGGCACCGTGACACTGGACCTGTCGTCCCAGGCGCCGGCCAGCGCGACGGCGGTGGTGTTCAACCTGACCGGCACCGACGTCACCGGCGACACGTTCGTCACGGCCTATCCCTCGGGCACCCCGAGGCCGAACGCCTCGAACCTGAACCTGGTGGCGGGCAAGGACATTCCCAACCTGGTGACCGTGCGGCTGGGCGCGGACCGGAAGGTGTCGCTGACCAACGCCCACTCCTCGGCCGACCTCGTGGTGGACTTCGCCGGCTACTATTCGGCCGATTCCACGCAGGCGTTCTTCCCGCTGCTGCCGGGCCGGGTGCTCGACACCCGCAACGCCGACGGCACCCCGCGCAACGCCCTCCAGGCGGGGGAGACGCGCCCGCTGAACCTGATGTACTGGGCCCCGCCGGGCGCGACGGCGGCCGTGGTCAACATGACCGCCACCAACGTCACCGGCAACACCGTGCTGACCGTGTGGGCGCACGGGGCCCCGCAGCCGGGCGTGAGCAACCTGAACCTGTTGCCGGGCCAGACATCCGCCAACGCCGTGATCACACCGCTCAACGGTGACCGGGCGCTGGACATCCGCAACCGGGAAGGCCGCCTGGACGCGATCGTCGACCTCGCCGGCTACTTCGCGCCGGCATTGCCGGCCTGCGCCACCAAGTGCGTGATCGGCAGCGGCGCCAACGAGTTCGGCCAGGCCGGGGTCGGGACCACCGATTCCACCACCCGCGCGGATTCCCGGGTGTACGGCCTGTCCGGCGTCACGGCGATCGCTAACACCGACCAGGACGCGTACGCGATCGACGGCTCGGGCACGCTGTGGTCCTGGGGCCGCAACGACCGCGGCCAGCTCGGCATCGGATTCGGCGGCAATGCCGAAGGCCCGTTGGGCCAGGGCGACTTCGAGCCCCTGCCGGTGGCCGCGCTGACCGGGATCAAGTCGATCACCCCGGGCATGGCGCTGACCACCGACGGCAGCGTCTACACCTGGGGCACCAACGAATCGCTCCAGCTGGGCAACGGGAACACCGACACCACCGCGTGGGACTCGGGCCCGAAGGTCGTGCTGAGCAACGTCATCGCGATCGCCGAGAACCGCAACGGCAACGCCGTCACCCGGTACGCGCTGAAGTCCAACGGCACGGTGTGGAGCTGGGGCGACGGTTCCCGCGGCGCATTGGGCAACAACACCAACGACGTGGCCAGCGCGGTCCCGGTCCAGGTCTTCGGCCTGTCCGGGTGCACCGGGCTGGGCGTGCGGGTGGTGCTGTGCCCGGGCAGCGTCTGGCGTTGGGGCGCAATCGGTTCCGGGCAGCAGCTGACCCCGGCCGGGCTGCCGCTGCCCGACGGCCAGATCGCCTCCGTGCAGCGCGACAACGGCGTCAACTCCGGCGCTCGGGCGCTGATGGCCGACGGCACGGTGTGGCAGTGGCCCGATGGCGCGAGCTTCACCGGCACCTTCCAGGGCGCGGCCATCGCCGGCCTGAGCTCGATCACCCAGCTGGCCACCGGGCACGCGCTCGACCACAGCGGCGGCGAGTGGACTTTGACCGGCACGCCGACCCAGATCCGTGTCGGCGTCAGCGCGATCGGCGACGGCAGCTACTACGTGTCGACCGAATAGCCCAGCACACCGAGGGCGGCGGGGGCCAAATGGCCTCCGCCGCCCTTGTGCGTGTCCTGAACGGCTTTCGGGTTGCTTGGAATCGTCGGTCATGCCCCTTTGGGTGCGGGCCGCCGGTGAGGCTGGTGTGGGCGATTTGGCCCGTGCCAGGGTCACGGGGGCCGCAGACAAGCCCACTACAGGGGGAAACACATGTCGCTCGCCAGGATTGGCGTGCTGGTGGCCGCGGTCGCCGCGGCGTCCTCGATACTGACTCCGACGGCGCAGGCCGCGCCGCAAGGAAAATCGGGTCTGGCGTTCACCTCCGTGAGCCCGACCCGGTTACATGACACGAGAGTGACGGGCGATCGGATCGCCGCCCGCGGCAGCGTCAAACTCGCCGTGCCGCAGCTGCCCGACGACGCGGCGGCAGTGCTGGTGAACGTCACCGCGACCAACCCGGACGGGCCGACCTTCCTCACCGCGGGGACATCGTCGTTCGCGGGCACCACTTCCACGGTGAACGTGCGCGCCGGGGAGACCCGGGCCAACCTCGCGGTCGTGCCGATCGACCGGGACAGCCACAGCTTTTACGTGGCGGCCGGGCCGAACGCCGCCGACGCGGTGATCGACCTCGCCGGCTACTACTCGGCCGGCGGGGCGGCGAAGTACACACCCGTGGCGCCGCAACGGGTTCTCGACACCAGGAGCAGCGCTCCCGTCGGTCCTAACGGGACGGTGACGCTCGACCTGTCGGGGCAGGTCCCGGCCGGTGCGACCTCGGTGACGTTCAACCTGACCGCCACCAACGTCACCGCCTCAACCTTCGTCACGGCTTTCCCGGCCGGGCAGCAGCGGCCGGCGACGTCCAACCTCAACCCGGAGCCGGGACAGGACACGCCGAACCTGGTCACCGTCGGGCTGGGCGCGGACCGCAAGGTGACGCTGGCCAACGCGGCCGGCTCGGTGGACCTGATCGCCGACCTGGCCGGCTACTACTCGCCGCAGTCCACGCAAGCCTTCTACCCGTTGAAGCCGTTGCGGGTGGTGGACACTCGCGACTACCAGGAACAGCCGCGTGATCCGATCACCGCGGGCGCGGACCGTCGGGTCGACCTGAGCGGCTGGCTGCCGGCTGGTGCGACGGCGGCGGTGTTCAACCTGACCGCCACCAACGCTTCCGCCGCCACCTTCCTCACCGCCCACCCGGCCGACCAGCCGCGTTCGTCGGCCAGCACGAGCAACGTGGTCGCCGGCCAGACCGCGGCGGCCATGGCCACGGTCGCGGTGAGCCCGGACCGTGCCGTGAGCGTCTTCAACGCCCACGGCCAGGTGGACGTGCTCGTCGACGTGGCCGGCTACTTCGCGCCGTCGCAGGCGGCGTGCCAGCGGGGCTGTGTGTACGGCTTCGGGGTCAACACGGTTGGGCAGGCCGGCAACGGCACCGTCGGGGACGCCCTGACGCCGACCACGGCCGTGTACGGCCTGGACTCCGTCATCGCCGCCAGCAACTACTACGGCACCCAGTACGCCCTCAAGTCTGATGGCACGGTGTGGGCCTGGGGCGGGGCCGGGAACGGCGCACTCGGCAACGGCCCCGTGGCGGGCGGCGACCTGCCGGACCTGGCGGGCCCGGCCTACCCGTACGCGACCTTCCCGGTGCGGATCTCGGGGCTGACCAACATCACCGCCGTGTCGACGCAGATGGCGTTGCGGTCCGACGGCACCGTGTGGGTGTGGGGCCAGAACGGCTACAAGCACCTGGGTGTCGACTTCCCGCACGGTCAGTACGACACTCCGGTGCAGGTCACCGAGTTGAGCAACGTGGTGGCGGTCGCCGGCAACACCACCACCAGCTACGCGCTCAAGTCCGACGGCACGGTGTGGAGCTGGGGCTGGAACTCGGGCGGCGCCTTGGGCAACGGCACCGTTCCCGGGCCCCTGGACTGCCCGGTCAAGAGCAGTGACGCCGACAAGGGGCCCAACTGCGCCTCCGGGATTCCGGTGCAGGTCAAGGACTTGACCAACGTCACCGCCATCGCCCCCGCGGTCGCGGTGAAGTCCGACGGCACCCTGTGGCGTTGGGGCGCGCGCGGCTCCCAGGACCAGGACATCGTTCCGGTGGCGGTGCCCGGCGTGCATGATGCGCGGGCGGTCGTGGCCAACGGTTCCGACTACGTGCTGCGCGCCGACGGCACGGTGTGGGCCTGGGGCACCGGCTACCTGGGCGACGGTCGCGGCAGCCATGCGTTCTATGTGGACACTCCGGTCAAGGCGCAGGGCCTGGCCGGGGTTCGGGCGATCGCGACCACCGGGCTGGCCTCCTACGCCGTGACGGCCGACGGCGCCGAATACGCGTGGGGCGGCGGCCAGGACGGTCTGCTCGGCGACGGGAAGTTCTACACCCAGAGCCAGGTTCCAACGCCGGTCCCGGGAGTCAGTGGCGTGACCGCCTTGAGCAGCAACGGTTACGCGGTCACCGGATCCTGACCGCGGACCAGGGCGGCGAGGACCAGCCGGATCAGCGGATGGTCCTCGCTGCCCTTGCGCACGGCCGCGAACACCCGGCGCAGCGACTGGTCTCCCTTGACCGGCAACGCGATCGCGCCGGGTGTCTGCGTGAAGGCGTTGCGCGGCACCAGGGCCACCCCCGAGCCGGCCGCCACCAGGGCCACGATGGCTCGGAAGTCGTCGGAGGTGTGCCGGATCAGCGCGTCCGGGCAGGCCAGTAAAAGCACGTCACGGCAAGGGTTTCCGGGCAGCGGGGCGATCCAGTCCTCGCCGCCGAGCGCGCTGACGTCCACTTCGGACTCCTTGGCCAACCGGTGGCCGGCCGGCAGCACCACGTCGAACGGCTCGACGTACAGCGGAAAACGCTTGAGCCGGCGGTCGTCGGTCTGCGACGCCGGCCGGTACTCCTCGGTGATGGCCACGTCGATCTCGCCGTCGAGCAGCAGCGGCACGCTGGCGTGCCCCTCGGCGTCCTGCACCAGCACCCTCACGTCCGGGGCGCCGGCCCGCAGCGAGGCCACCGCCGGGGCGACCACCTGCGTGATCGCCGAGGCGAAGCTGGCCAGCCGGACCGGGCCGCGCAGGCCGGCGTCGAACGCCGCCAGCGTGGCCTCGGCCCGCTCCAGCTCGGCCGCGACGGCGTTGGCGTGCACGACCAGCAGCTCGCCGGCCGGCGTCAGCCACACCCGCCGGCCCTTGCGCCGCAGCAGCTGCTGCCCGGTCTCCGCCTCCAGCGCCGCCAACTGCTGCGACACGGCGGACGCCGTCAGATGCAGCGCCCGCCCCGCCGCGGTCACCGTGCCGTGGTCGGCCAGCGCCCGCAGCACCCGCAGCCGTCGAGGATCTATCATCCGTCCATCTTGGACCGTGCCACGACAAAAGCGTCGACGGCGCGGTTGACGTCCTCCAGCGAGTGCGCGGCCGACATCTGGGTGCGGATGCGGGCCTTGCCGTGCGGAACCACCGGGTAGGAGAACCCGATCACGTAGATGCCCTGCTCCAGCAGCAGATCGGCCATCCGGCCGGCCTTGGCCGCGTCGCCGATCATCACCGGGATGATCGGGTGCTCGCCCGGCAGCAGGTCGAAGCCCTCCTCGGTCATCCGGCGGCGGAACAGCTCGGTGTTGGCGCGCAGCCGGTCCAGCAGGTCGCCCGAGGAGCTGAGCAGGTCCAGCGCGGCCAGCGCGGCGCCGGTGATCGACGGGGCCAGCGAGTTGGAGAACAGGTACGGCCGGGAGCGCTGGCGCAGCATCTCCACGATCTCGGCCCGCCCCGACACGTAGCCGCCGCTGGCGCCGCCCAGCGCCTTGCCCAGCGTGCCGGTCACCACGTCCACCTTGTCGGTGACGCCGAACAGCTCCGGCGTGCCGCGGCCGGTCGGGCCGGTGAATCCCACCGCGTGCGAGTCGTCCACCATGACCAGCGCGTCGTGGCGCTCGGCCAGCGCGCAGATCTCGTCCAGCGGGGCCAGGTAGCCGTCCATGGAGAACACGCCGTCGGTGGCGATCAGCCGGTACCGGGCGTCGGCGTTCTCCTGGAGGATGCGCTCCAGGTCGGCCATGTCCCGGTTGCGGTAGCGGGCCCGCTTGGCCTTGCACAGCCGGATGCCGTCGATGATCGAGGCGTGGTTGAGCTCGTCGGAGATGACCACGTCCTGCTCGCCCAGCAGCGTCTCGAACAGGCCGCCGTTGGCGTCGAAGCAGGAGCTGTAGAGGATCGTGTCCTCGGTGCCGAGGAACTGCGAGAGGCGGCCCTCCAGCCGCTTGTGCAGCTCCTGCGTGCCGCAGATGAAGCGCACCGAGGCCATGCCGAAGCCCCAGCGGTCCAACGCCTCGTGCGCGGCGTTGACCAGCACCGGGTGGTCGGCCAGGCCCAGGTAGTTGTTGGCGCAGAAGTTCAGCACGCTCTCGCCGGTGACGCTGACCTGCGCCGCCTGCGGCCCGCCCAGCACCCGCTCCGCCTTGTACAGGCCGGCCTCGCGGATCTCGGCCAGCCCGGCCCGCAGGTCGTCCCGCATCGCGCCGTACATCTACTTCTCCGTCCAGTCGAGGAGCACCTTGCCGCAGCGGCCGGCTCGTGTCGTGTCGAAGGCCGTCCTGTGTTCGGTGTAGTGGAAGCGGTGCGTGATCACCGGGGCGATGTCCAGGCCGGCCTGCAGCAGCACCGACATCGAGTACCAGGTCTCGAACATCTCCCGGCCGTAGATGCCCTTGAGGTGCAGCATCTTGAGCACCACCGAGCCGAAGTCCACCGGGAACTCCTTGGCCGGCAGCCCCAGCATGGCGATCCGGCCGCCGTGCGACATAGTGGCGATCATGTCCCGCAGCGCGCTGGGTTGGCCGGACATCTCCATGCCCACGTCGAAGCCCTCGGACATGTTCAGCCGGCTGTAGGCGTCGGCCAGGGTCGACTCGGCCACGTTCAGGGCCAGGTCCACGCCGACCTTGCGGGCCAGCTCCAGGCGGTGCTCGCTGACGTCGGTGATGACCACGTGGCGGGCGCCCGCGTGCCGGGCGATGGCCGCGGCCATGATGCCGATCGGGCCGGCCCCGGTGATCAGCACGTCCTCGCCGATGACCGGGAAGGACAGCGCCGTGTGCACGGCGTTGCCCAGCGGGTCGAAGATCGCCGCCACGTCCAGGTCCACCTCGGTGCGGTGCACCCAGGCGTTCTGCTCGGGCAGCACCGCGTACTGGGCGAACGCCCCGTTGCTGTGCACGCCCAGGCCGCGGGTGTTGGCGCACAGGTGGCGGCGGCCGGCCTTGCAGTTGCGGCACGTGCCGCAGACCAGGTGGCCCTCGCCGCTGACCAGGTCGCCGACCTTGACGCCGGTGACGTCCCGGCCGGTCTCCACCACCTCGCCCACGAACTCGTGGCCGAGAACCAGCGGCGGCGTCACAGTGCGGGCCGCCCAGTCGTCCCAGGAGTCGATGTGCAGGTCGGTGCCGCAGATGCCGGTGCGCAGCACCTTCACCGCCACGTCACCCGTCCCGACCTGCGGGTCGGGCACGTCGGTGAGCTCGAGACCCGGCGCCGCGTCGACCTTGACCAGTGCCTTCATGGGCGAAGTCTCGCCCCCCGCCGCTGTGCAGTCCATCACGACTTTCTGAACTCGCTTGTTAGCGTTTTTTCACAGCGCGGCGGGCGGTAGCCTTGCTTGTCCGTTAAGGGGAGAGACGGCGGTATTTCGTGATGTCCATGGAGCCCGAGCAGCCCGCGTACCAGAACTACCCGCCGATGCCGCCGGCCCAGCCCAGCCTGCCGCCAGGCCTGCCCGGCCAGGCCGGCTCGTGGGGCCAGCCGTGGCCCGGCCAGGGCCCGTGGCCCGGCCAGCCCGGTCCGATGGGCGGTCAGCCGTGGCCGAGTCCCAGGCCGGGAACCAGCGGCTTCGCCATCACCTCGTTCGTGCTGGGCGTGTTCGGCTTTTTCCTGCTCAGCGCGATCCTCAGCCTCGTCTTCGGCATTCTCGGGCTCAGCGGCATCCGCCAGACCCGGCAGAGCGGCAAGGGCCTGGCCATCGCCGGCATCGTGCTGGCCGGCTTGTGGCTCGTGCTCTGGGCGGTGTTCTTCATCGCCGCCGTGGTCGTCGGCGTGCGCGATGCCGCCAACAACTCGGCCTCCTCGACCTCCACCGGCTTCCGGCTCAAGCCCGGGCAGTGCTTCGACCGGCCCGTGGCCAGCTCGACCGCCGCCGTCACCGTGCGGGACTGCGCCACCCCGCACGACGCCGAGGCCTTCGCCGCCGAACCCGTGTCCGGGTCGGCCTATCCCGGCGTCTACGCCCTGGAGAACCTCGGCGACCGCAAGTGCGCCGCCGACTCGGCCCGGTGGCTCACGCCCGGCATGAACTACCCCGACTTCGCCGTGCACTACCTGTACCCCGAGCAGTCCTCGTGGCTCAGCGGCGACCGCACGGTGGTCTGCTTCTACCGGCGCGTCGACACCGCCCCCATGACCGGCCACGTCAAGGACGTCGGGCTGCCCCTGTCCGACGACCAGAAGCGCTACCTGGACGCCGTCGCCCCGTACAACAAGATCATCGACGACGAGTCCGACGCGGCGATGTCCGGCTCATGGACCGCCGAGAAGGCCGTCGTCGCCCGCTCGATTCCCGTGGTGCAGAAGGAGATCGACGACCTCAAGGCCGGGCCGTGGCCCACCAACGCCCAGTCCGGCATCGACAGCCTCATCGCCGAGAAGCAGCAGGAGCTCGCCGCCCGCCAGCAGGCCGCCGCCGCGACCGACGAGGACACCATGGACGACGCCCTCGACACCGCCGACGTGCACAACGGCGACACCGAGGACGAGTCCCTGCGGACCGCCCTGCACCTGCCGCCGCGCTGATCCGCCGCTCCGCTACCCTCTGCCCGTCGTCCAGGGGAGGAAACGGCGGTGTACCAACATGTCCAGTGAATCCGAACAGCCCACGCCCGAGGTCCAACCGGCCCAGCCGAAGGCTCGGCACTACATCAAACCCGTGGTGATCGGCGTCGTTTTTGTCGCCGCGATGGCCACTCTGTTCGTGGTTCGCCTCGATCGGGAGAACCACAAGGCCGTCCCGAACGTCGGCTACACCTTGCAGCCTGGGCAGTGCTTCGACCGGCAGGACACCGATGCCGCGGTGCCGGTCACGGCCAAGGACTGCGCCGACGCGCACTCCGCCGAGGTGTTCGCCGTCGAGCCGCTGTCCGGCTCGAGCTACCCCGGGCAGTCCACCATCAATGCGCTGGGCCACCGCAAATGCCCGGCCGAAGTGGCCAAGGCCCTCGCCCCGGGGATGAACTACTCGGGTGTGAAGATGACGTTCCTCTATCCGGTCGAAGACTCGTGGGCGCAGGGCGACCGGGCCGTGAAGTGCTACTTCCAGCGGGCCGACGGCCTGCCCATGAGCGGGCACGTCAAGGACACCGGGCTGCCCTACACCCCCGAGCAGAAGCACTACCTCGACACCGTCTCGGCCTACGACGCCATCGTCGCCGAACAGGACCCCGCCGCCGGCTGGGCCGCCGAGAAGGCCGTCGTCGCCCGCTCGATTCCCGTGGTGCAGAAGGAGATCGACGACCTCAAGGCCGGGCCGTGGCCGAACGAGTTCGCAGGCACGATCGACCAGCTGATCGCCGCCAAGCAGGCCGAACTGGCCGACCGTCAGCGCGCCGCCGCCGACACCGACCAGGCCCACTTCAGCCATTACCTGGACGACGCCACCCACGACAGCGGCTCCGCCCAGGACCGGACCGTCCGCGCCACGCTGGGCATCGGCCCGCGCTGACCGCTACTGCTGCTGGTCCCGCCACTCCACCGTCTCGTCGTACGGGCCGATGTGCCGCTGCGGGTACTGCTGCTGCGGCGGCTCCAGGTGCACCGTGCCCGGGGCGAAGCTGGTCAGGATGCTGGTCACCGCGAGGCCGATCGCCAGGTTGATCAGGCCCGTCGTCAGCCGGCTGGCCAGGTCCACCGGCAGGCTCAGCGGCAGCACCACCGCGATCAGGGTCAGCAGCACCATGATCCACGTGAAGAACGTCGTCGCCCTCGGCGTCGTCAGCAGCAGCAGGTGCAGCAGCCCCGTCGCCGCCAGCGCGACCGCCGCCGACACCAGGGCGTACGTCACCGTGTTGGCGTTGCCCCACGCCCCCTCCGCCTTCGGGGCCAGCACCTCCACCTGCACGATGCCCCGGGCGATGAGGATCCCCACCACCGCGATCAGCCCCGCCACCAGCGCCGTCGCCGCCGCCCCGGCCCACAGCCGGCCCGCGTCGATCCGGATCTGGGTCTCGTTCTCGGTCATCAGGAGTCCTTCCACGCACGGCCCACGCCCCGATTGTCCCGCTCCGTGCCCCGATCCGCCCACCATCGAACGGGGCACGTCGCGCCGGTGTTCGACTTGACGGCACCATTGGATGAAAATGCAGGTAGGACGCCAGGTGGGTGCCCGTGGGAGGGTGGTCGTGAGTCGAGCCGAGGAGGAGATTCCGGTGAGCGCAGCGCTCGCGCACCCGATCGGCCAGCACACGATCGAAGACTGGCTGGCGACGGACCAACCCGAGGACGGGTCCCGCCTTGAGTTGATCTGGGGTTACTTCCACGTGAGTCCCGCACCCTCAGTGCAGCACCAGTTCGCGGGCGACGAGCTCCGGCTTCTGTTCAAGGAATCCCTCCGCCGAGCCGGCCGCGACGACCTGACCGCGGTGACCGCGGTCGCCGCCGAGGTCAGTTCACTGCTGCGCACGGGACTCATTCCTGATGTGGTGCTGATCGAAGGCCGTCCGTTCGGGCAGAGCGTCAAGGCGAAAAATCTGGCACTTGTGGCCGAGGTCTGGTCGCCGGGCAACACACTGGGCGAACGCGAGAGCAAGCTCGTCGCCTACGCGAACGCCGGCATTCCCTACTTCTGGGCGCTCCAGCAGGACAGGGCAGGGCACGTGTCGGTCACCGCGTACCGCTTGGAAAACGGTCGTTACGTCGAGGAGATGACTGCTCGGCCGGGAGAGACCGTGACCATCAAGGCGGCTCCTGAGCCCGTCACCTTCGATCCCGCGGTGCTCAGCCCGTGACCTGGGACCGACCTAGACTCGCGTCCGTTCGGGTGGGACGGGAGAGTTGGGAGGCGGGACGGTGCCGTACGAGGCCGCGGGTGGGCGCTACGAGGACATGACGTACCGGCGGTGTGGGCGCAGCGGGCTGCGGCTGCCGGGGATCTCGCTGGGGTTGTGGCACAACTTCGGGGACGACACGCCGTACGAGACGGGGCGGGCGATCGTGCGGCGCGCCTTCGACCTGGGGATCACGCACTTCGACCTGGCCAACAACTACGGCCCGCCGTACGGCAGCGCGGAGCGGAACTTCGGGCGGATGATGGCCGACGACCTGCGGCCGTACCGGGACGAGCTGGTGATCTCGACCAAGGCGGGCTACGACATGTGGCCGGGCCCGTACGGGGAATGGGGCAGCCGCAAGTACCTGCTGGCCTCGCTGGACCAGTCGCTGGAGCGTCTGGGCCTGGACTACGTGGACATCTTCTACTCCCACCGGTTCGACCCGGACACGCCGCTGGAGGAGACGATGGGCGCGCTGGTGAGCGCCCATCAGCAGGGCAAGGCGCTGTACGTGGGGGTGTCGAGCTACTCGGCGACCAAGACGCGGGAGGCGGCGGAGATCCTGCGCACGGCGGGGGTGCCGCTGCTGATCCACCAGCCCTCGTACTCGATGCTGAACCGCTGGATCGAGGCGGACCTGCTGGACGCGCTGGACGAGGTGGGGGCGGGCTGCATCGCCTTCTCGCCGCTGGGCCAGGGCATGCTGACGGACAAGTACCTCAACGGGGTGCCGGCGGGATCCCGGGCGACGCAGGACAAGTCGCTGTCGACGAGCCTGCTGTCGGAGGAGAATCTGGCCCGGATCCGGGCCCTGAACGACATCGCCGGCCAGCGCGGCCAGTCGCTCGCGCAGCTGGCGCTGACCTGGGCCCTGCGCGACCCGAGGGTGACCTCGGCGCTGATCGGGGCCAGCTCGGTCCGGCAGCTGGAGGACAACGTGGCGGCGCTGTCGGCCCCGCCGCTGACCGACGACGAGCTGGCGGCGATCGACAAGCACGCGGTGGAGTCGGGCATCGACCTCTGGGCCCGCTCACACCTGGCCGGCTGACAGGGGCAGTCGCACCGTGAACACGGTGGCGCCGGGCTGGCTCTGCAAGGTGACGGCGCCGCCGTGCGCGGTGACGAGCGACAGCACGACCGACAGCCCGAGCCCGGTGCCGCCGCTGTGCCGGGTCCGGGAGTCGTCGACCCGGTAGAACCGGTCGAACACGCGGGCCTGGTTCTCGGGGCTGATGCCGGGCCCGCCGTCGGCGACGTCGATGACGGCCCAGCCGGCCTCGGCCCGCACCCGCAGCCACACGGGAGTGCCGGGATCGGTGTGCACGGCGGCGTTGGTGAGCAGGTTGTCCAGCACCTGCCGCAGCCGCATCGGATCGCCGACCATGGGCAGTGAGGACGGCTCGACCTCCAGCGTGAACGGATGGTCGGGCTGCCCGGCCTGGAAGCCGTCGGCGGCGGCCACGGCGAGCTCGACCAGGTCGACGGGCTCGGGCCGCAGCGGCGTCTCGGCGGCGTCGAGCCGGGCCAGCAGCAGCAGGTCGTCCAGCAGCAGGCTCATCCGCCCGGCCTCCTCCCGCATCCGCGCGAGGTGCCGCTCCCGCTCGGCCGGCTCGTTGGCCGCGGCGTACGCGAACAGGTCGGCATAGCCGCGGATCGAGGTGAGCGGGGTGCGCAGCTCGTGCGAGGCGTCGGCGACGAACTGCCGCAGCCGCTGCTCGGCGGCCGACCGCGCGGCCAGCGACTGGTCGATGTGATCGACCATCACGTTGAACGCCGAGCGCAGCTCCTCGACCTCGACGCCGCCGCCCTCGCCGGTGGCGCGCACGGAGAGGTCGACGGAATTGGTGGTCAGGTCGGTGGAGGCGATGGTGTGCGCGGCGGACGCCACCGTGCCCAACGGCCGCAGCCCGCGCCGCAGCACCTGTTGCCCGGCGACGACCAGCACGATCAGGGCCAGGCCGAAGGTGATCAGGTTGACCATGATCATCCGGCGGATGGTGGCCTCGGTGTCGCCCTCGGACAGCCCGACCACGGCCACCTTGCCCGGCGCGGTGTTCATGTACGGCGCCGCGGTGAACCGGTAGAGGACGCCGTTGACCAT
The DNA here is from genome assembly GCF_044547355.1 of Kutzneria sp. NPDC052558. Taxonomy (NCBI): domain Bacteria; kingdom Bacillati; phylum Actinomycetota; class Actinomycetes; order Pseudonocardiales; family Pseudonocardiaceae; genus Kutzneria; species Kutzneria sp. NPDC052558. Next base: position 263,457 of record NZ_JBIUAG010000012.1, on the reverse strand, counting down.
GATCTGGTCGTCCGGGTGCGGGCCGACCAGGGCCCGCCGGGCCAGCGCCACCAGCTCCGGGGGATAGGACGACCCCGCCGGCAGCACGTTCGTCGCCTCGATGGTGCCGCCCGACCCGAACCGGAACTGCACGCCGATCGGCGGGTCCTTGTCGCCCTGGCTGGAGTGCCCGAACTTGCCGGGCGGGATGCTGTTGATCTGGTTGTTGGCCTTGTACTGGGACAGCACCGTGCCCAGCTGCTCGCCCAGCCGCTGGTCCAGGTAGTCGTGCAGCAGCGACACGGTGATCGTGCCGACCAGGCCGAACACCACCAGCGCGAGCACCCCCAGCACCAGGGCCAGCTGGGTGCCCAGCCGCAGCCGCCGCCACGCGGTCGTCAGCCGGTTCATCAGGTTGCCTTGCGCACCACGTAACCCACGCCGCGAATGGTGTGGATCAGCGGCTCGTACCCGGTGTCCAGCTTGCGGCGCAGGTGGGAGATGACCAGCTCCACCACGTTGGACCGGCCGCCGAAGTCGTAGTCCCACACGTGGTCGAGGATCTGGGCCTTGGTCAGCACGGCCGGCGAGCGCCGCATCAGGTACCGCAGCAGCTCGAACTCGGTCGGCGTCAGCGACACGTTCTCCTCGCCGCGGCGCACCTCGCGGGTGTCCTCGTCCAGCTCCAGGTCCTCGACCGCGAGCACGGAGCGCTTCCAGCCGGGGCCGGTGGTGCGGCGCAGCACCGCCCGCAGCCGGGCCATCAGCTCCTCCACCGCGAACGGCTTGACCAGGTAGTCGTCGCCGCCGCGGGTCAGACCGGCCACGCGGTCGGCGGTGGCGTCCTTGGCGGTCAGGAACACCACCGGCACCATCGCGCCGGTGGCCCGCAGCCGGTCCAGCACGGTGAAGCCGTCCAGGTCGGGCAGCATCAGGTCGAGCACCACGATGTCCGGGTTGAACGCGGCCGCCTCGGTGAGCGCTGTCGACCCGTTGTTGGCCACGCGGGCGTGCCAGCCCTCGTACTTGGCCACCGTCGCCACCAGGTCGGCGATGTGGGGCTCGTCGTCGACGACCAGCAGTCGGACCGGGGCCTCAGCCTTGTCAGCGCGCACGACCCCATGGTGCTGTAGGGGACCGACAGCTGGCGACTCGACGCCCGGGTCGACAGCTAGCCGACAGAACACCCACAGGCTTGACACAGCCTGCGTGCGCATTGTGGAGCGCATGCGGCACGTCGAACAGGTGATGGGCATGCCGGTCTCGGTGGACGTCCGGGACCCGGTCGACCTCGCGCCGCTGTACGCCGACCTGCGGCAGGTCGACGCCCGGTTCAGCCCGTTCCGCCCGGACAGCGAGGTCAGCCGGTACGGCCGCGGCGAGGTCGCCGACGTGTCCCCCGACCTGGCCGAGGTGCTCGGCATCTGCCGGCACTACGAGCAGATCAGCTTCGGGGCCTTCACCGCCACGCCGCCCGGCCGGTCCTTCGACCCGTGCGGGGTGGTCAAGGGCTGGGCCGTGCAGCGGGCCGCTGAGCGGCTGCGGGCCGGCGGGGCCCGGCGGTTCTGCGTCAACGCCGGCGGCGACGTGGTGGCCGTCGGCGAGCCCGAGCCCGGGCGACCCTGGCTGGTCGGCATCCGCCACCCCGAGCTGTCCGACCGCATGTGCGCCGTGCTGGGCGTTCGCGACCTGGCCGTGGCCACCTCGGCGACCTACGAACGGGGCGAGCACATCGTCGACGGCCGCACCGGCCTGCCGGCCCGGGGCCTGCTCAGCGTCACCGTCGTGGCCGCCGACCTGACCACCGCCGACTGCGTGGCCACCACCGCCTTCGCCATGGGCCGGGCCGGTGTGGCCTGGGCCGACGCCCAGCCCGGCTGCCTGGTCTTCGCCGTCGACGCCGACCACGTCGTCCGCCGCTCCGCCGGCCTCGACCCCTACCTCGTAGCCGACGTCCTCTGACCCCCGAGGCCGGGGGTGTCAGGCGGTCAGGCGGGCCAGTCGGAGGCCGCTGAGCAGGAGTTGCAGGCCGTACTCGAAGGTCTCGGCGGTGTGGTGCCCGGCGCCGGCCGCGGTGAGCAGGGGGAACAGGACGGGGTCGGGCGGGTCGGTTGGCGGGCGGGAGGCCTGCTCGTCGGTGACGAAGCCGGCGACGTAGCTGGTCAGGGAGACCAGGGCGCGCATGGCGTCCTGGGTGGTGAAGCCGGCGGAGGTGAGCATGCGCAGGGCCAGTTCCCCGAGCCGGGCGATGGCGGGGTCGGCGGAGCAGGACTCGGCCAGCACCCGAGCGCCGTCACGGTGGGAGAGCATGGTCTGCCGATAGGCTCGGGCGATGTCCCCGAGCTGGTCCATCCACGCGCCGTCGGGGGCCAGGCCGCCGATGCCGTCACGGATCATGGCGGCGGCCATCTCGTCGATGAGGGCCTGCCGGTTGCGCACGTGCCAGTAGAGGGCCGGCGCCTGAACGTGCAGCCGTTCGGCCACGCCGCGCAGGGTCAGGCCGTCCAGGCCGACCTCGTCGAGCAGCTCGAGGGCGGCGTCGACGACGGAGTCCCGGCTGAGTTTCACGATTGACAGCTTAATAGCGTTCTGTCGATGCTTAATGTCGTTAAGGGGGGCGCATGACCGACGTGATCATCGTGGGCGCGGGGCCGACCGGGCTGATGCTGGCCGGGGAACTGGGGCTGCGCGGCGTCGATGTCGAGGTGTACGAGAAGCTGCCGAAACCGACGGGGCAGTCCCGGGCGCTGGGCCTGCACGTTCGCACGGTGGAGCTGCTGGACCAGCGCGGCCTGCTGCCGAGGTTCGAGGGCACCGGCCACCGCCGCCGGCTGGCCGGCCACTTCGCCGGCCTGTTCCCGTTGAACTTCGACGGCCTGGACACGAGTCATCCCTACGCGTTGACCACGCCCCAGGCGGTCACGGAGCGGATCCTGGCCGAGTGGGTGCAGGAGCTGGGCGTGCCGGTGCACCGCGGCCGGGAACTGACCAATCTCACCCAGAACGGGGAAGTTCTGGCGGAGTTCGCCGACGGGAGCATCGCCCGGGCCAGCTACCTGGTCGGCTGCGACGGCGGTCGCAGCGCGGTGCGGAAGCTGGCGGGCATCGACTTCCCCGGCGAGCCCTCGTCGGGCGACGCCTTGCTGGCCGACGCGGAGGTGACCGAGCGGCCGCCGGTCGGTTTCAGCGTCACCGAGGCCGGGACGTTCGGCAGCTATCCGGTGGATGGCGACGTGCACCGGATCATCGTCAGCGCCCCGGACGTGTCAGTGGATCGTGACGTTTCCCCGACGCTGCAAGAGGTCTCGCGCCGGGTCAAGGAGGTGACGGGCCGGGACTTCGGCCTGCACTCGCCGCGCTGGCTGTCCCGCTTCGGCACGCCCAGCCGACAGGCGGTGTCCTATCGGGACGGTCGGGTGCTGCTGGCCGGCGACGCGGCGCACATCCACTCGCCGGCCGGCGGCCAGGGCCTGAACCTGGGCATCCAGGACGCGTTCAACCTCGGCTGGAAGCTGGCGGCCGAGGTCCAGGGGTGGGCCCCGGCCGGTCTGCTTGACAGTTACCACCGGGAGCGGCACCCGGTCGGCGCGGCGGTGCTGGCCAACACCCGAGCCCAGGCGGTGCTGATGGATTCCGACCCGAAGATCGAGCCGCTGCGGGCGGTGCTGCGTGATTTGGGAGCGTACGACCAGGTCAACGACCATCTCGCCGAGCTGGTGTCCGGGGTCGGCGTGCGCTACGACGTCGGCGGGGGAAACCCTTTGCTGGGGCGGCGAATGCGGGATGTGGAGCTGGCCGGCGCCACCCTCTACCGGCTGTTCACGACCGGTCGGGGCGTGCTGCTGGATCTCGGCGACGGGGCGCTGGCCGATGCGGCGCGCCCCTGGGGCGGCCGGGTGGAGGCGGTCGTCACCAGAACCGATCAAGTGGCGGAGCGAGGTTTGCTGCTGCGGCCCGACGGGCATGTCGTCTGGGTCGGAGAGGAGGCCGCCGGTGTCACAGGTGCGCTGCGAACCTGGTTCGGCAGCCCTGATCACCGGTGATGCTCCGATAGGGTGGGGTGGCTGTGACCGGTCACACGCGTTCTGTTACGGTTGCCGCGCAAACCGGGGAGCGGCCGGGTTTGCCAATTCCGTTGGCGCAAGGCCACTTCCGCTTCGCCAGACCTTGATCGCCGGCAGGTCGGGACTCCCGCTCGGGGTGAGTTCCGAGCTGTTGGCGGCCAAACTGGCGCAGCGCGGCCCCGCCGTCCGCAATCGGGAGCGGACGTCGGGGCCGCTTCGCGTTTTCCCTCGTTGTCGGCCACGAATCGGGCAAAGATGTCCGGGTTTTTCGACCGGTAGCCCGGTCGGCCCGCGACCCGCCACCGGCGTTGGCGGTAACTTGCCCGTCAGAACCACCTGATGGGGCGGGGGAAGCACGTGACCAGCGCGCATCCGGCGGTCCGCGGCGGCGGTGTCCTGATCCGCCTGCTCGGCCGGCCCGAGATCCTCGGGGTCGACGGCCCACTGGCCGTCGACTCGGCCGAGGCGTGCACGCTGCTGACCAGAATCGCCTTACACCCCAACGAGATCGTGCTCACCGAGCACACCGAGGCGGCCGACGAGCTGCGGGTGCTGCTGGACAAGGCCGATCCGGGCGGGGACACCGAGCTGATCACCGAGCGCTTCGGCTACCGGCTGCGCATCGACGCCGAGCGCATCGACGTGCACGACCCGATGGCCATCTCCGCCGCCGAACTGGCCCTGCTGCCCGACACCCTGCGCCGCGATCTGGTCGGCCGGCAGATGTCCGAGCTGCACCGGCAGGGCCGGCGGGCCGAGGCCCTCGCCGTGTACGAGCGCATCCAGGCCGGCCGCCGCGACCAGCCGCTGGACCCGGTGTTGCGCGCCCTCTACGACCGCATCCTCTACGACGACCCGTCGCTGCTGCCGCCGGAGCCGTCCAGTGTGGAGATCGCCGGCGTGGTCGCGCCGGCCCAGCTGCCGCCGGCCCCCACCGGCTTCACCGGCCGCCACGAGGAACTGTCCAGTCTGGACCGGCTGTTGCAGGCCGACACCTCCACGCTGGGCGTGGTCGTGGGTGCCGCCGGCACCGGCAAGACGGCCCTGGCGGTGACCTGGGCCGGCCAGGTGACCAGGGAGTTCCCCGACGGCCAGCTGTTCGTCTGCCTGCGCGGATACGACCAGAACCGGCCGCCGGCCGAGCCCGCGGACGTGTTGCGGCGGTTCCTGATCGCGCTGGGCGTCGCGCCCCAGGCGGTGCCGGTGGACCTGGCCGAGCGGGCCGCCCTGTACCGGTCGCTGTTGGCCGGCCGACGGGTGTTGGTGCTGCTGGACGACGCCCGCGACTCCGAGCAGGTGCGGCCGCTGCTGCCCGGCGGGCGTGGCCCGCTGACCGTGGTCACGAGTCGTCGCCGGCTGGACGGACTCGTCGCCAGGGACGGCGCCGCGTACGTGCCGGTGGGCACGCTGCCCGGCCCGCAGGCGGTGCGGCTGCTGGACGAGGTCTCGGACATCCCCTGGTCGCAGCGCGATCCGGTGAACGCTTCACGAATTGCAAACCTTTGTGGTCATCTTCCGCTGGCCCTGCGCATCGTCGGGGCCCGGCTGGCGATGGCCCCGACCGGGGCACTGGCCCGGCTGGCCGACGAGCTGGCCGACGAGCGGCACCGGCTCCAGGCCCTGGACATCGAGGACGCCGACGACGACATGCAGGTCAGCGTGCGGCGGGCGTTCGACGTCTCGTACCGCACGCTGCCGCCGGAGTACGCCTCGGTGTTCCGGCTGCTCGGCTTCTTCCCCGGCATCAACTTCGGGCCCCACCTGCTGGCCGCCATGTCCGGCAGCCCGGTCAGCGCCGCCCGCGCCGCGCTGCGGGCGCTGAGCGCGGCCCACCTGGTCACCGAGACCAGCCAGGACTGGTTCACCATGCACGACCTGGTGCGCCTGCACGCCCGTGAGGTCGCGTTCGCCGAGCTGCCCCAGGCCGAGGCGTTCACCATCGGGGCCCGGGTGCTGGAGTACTACTGCGTGGTCTCGGACCGGGCGCGCCGCCTGATCCGCCCGCCGGCCGACTCGCTCGCCCCCTCGCTCTGCTCGATCGTGGCCACGCCGCGTCTGGAGACCCGCGCCCACGCGCTGGCCTGGTTCGAACGCGAGCGCGGCAACCTGATCTCCGTGCTGCGCAACGCCCACCAGGCCTCCTTCCACACGCGGGTGTGGCAGCTGGCCCGGCTACAGCTGGACTTCCTGTCCACGCACTGCCCGTGGGAGGACTGGCGGACCGGCCACGAGCTGGGGCTGGCCGCGGCCAAGGCGGCCGGCGACCGCAACGGGCAGGCCCTCATGCACCACGGCCTGGGCCTGCTCTACGGGCGGCTGGGCGAGCACGAGCGCGCGCTGGCCGAGCACGAGGCGTGCCGCCGGCTGGCCGAGGGCGACGGGGACCTGCCGGTCGTGGCCCTGGGTTCGGCCCACGCGGCGTCGGCGCTGTTCCACGTGGGCCGGCACGACGAGGCGGTGGCGCTGTCCCGCCAGGCGCTCGCGCTGTACCGGCTGCTCGGCGACCGCTACCGGCAGGCGCAGCCGCTGAGCACGCTGGGCGAGCTGGCCCGGCTCAGCGGCGACTACCAGGCCTCGCTCGCCTACAACCAGCAGGCGCTGCACATCTATCAGCAGTACGACGACCAGGAACGGCAGGCCTGGGTGCGGGTGCACCTGGGCGAGACCAACCGCGCCGCTGGCTTGCTGGACCACGCCGAGGCGTGCTTCACCGAGGCGGTCCGGCTGTCCCGGGTCAGCGGCACGGCGCTGCGCGAGGGCTACGCGGTGCGCGGCCTCGGCGACGTCTACCTGGACCGCGGCGACAAGCTGGCCGCCCGGGCGGTGTGGGAAGAGGCATTGCGTTCGTTCGGCCACATCGGCACGCCGTGGGTCGCCAGCGTGCGGGCGCGGCTGGCGAAGCTGTTCGGTTAGACGGAACTCTCGGGGCCGGTCACGCGTCTGAACAGGCGTGACACGATAGGTCCAACCATCGGGCAGATCGCTACGCTGAGTAGCGAATTGTTAGACCGTTCCGGGGAGACTCCTCACGAATGGTTAACGCTTTCCCGTAAGTTGGACGCATCGCTCGCCTCAGGGAGCTGCCCCGCATGATGCTGCCGTCCACGACCGTCGAGCGAGCAGGTGCCACGCTCGAGTTCGGCGTGCTCGGTCCGGTACAGCTGCTGGTCGACGGGCGCCCGGCCACGCTCGGCGGTTCCGGCGTGCGCAGCCTGCTCGCGCTGCTGGTGCTCGACGCCAACCAGGTGGTCTCGTTCGACCAGATCGTCGACGCGCTCTGGGGCGACGACCCGCCCGAGACCGCGCGCACCATCGTGCACGGCTACGTGTCCAAGCTCCGCCGCATCCTGGCCAAGGCCGGCGGGGCCGCCTCCATCCGCACCCAGCCGCCCGGCTACGTGCTCCAGGTGCAGCCCGAGCTGGTCGACCTGCACCGGGCCAAGCAGATGATCGGCGAGGCCATCGGCCAGCCGGCCGCCGAGCGGGCCGCCCTGCTCGGCCGGGCCCTGGGCCTGTGGCGGGGCCCGCTGCTCGGCGGCGCGCAGCTGCAGACCGGCCTGCCCGACATCGACGAGCTGCGGCTGGCCGCCGTCGAGGAGCGCATCGCCGCCGACCTGGAGCTGGGCCGGCACGCCGAGGTGATCGGCGAGCTGCGCCGGCTGGTGGACGAGCACCCGTTTCGGGAACGCCTGCTCAGCCTGCTGATGCTGGCCCAGTACCGGTCCGCGCGGCGCATCGACGCCCTGGTCTCGTACCGGCGCTTCCACCGCTACGCCACCGAGGAGCTGGGCATCGACCCCGGCCCCGAGCTGCGACAGCTGCACGAGCAGGTGCTGCGCGACGACCCGGCGCTGCGGCTGCCAGTGCCGGCGCCGGCCAAGAACCGGCAGGTCTACGGACCGGTCATCCCGGCCCAGCTGCCCGCCGCCACCAGCGCGTTCGCCGGCCGTGACGTGGAGCTGGCCTGGCTGGACGGCCTCCAGCACAGCGGCGGCGTCGAGGGCGCGATCACCGTCGCCGGCGTGGTCGGCCCGGCCGGCGTCGGCAAGACCGCGCTGGCCCTGACCTGGGCCCACCGCAACGCCGCCGGCTTCCCCGACGGCCAGCTGTTCGCCGCCCTGCGGGGCTTCGACGCCGGCCACGAACCGACCTCGCCGGCCGAGGTGCTGACCCAGTTCCTGCTGGCCCTGGGCGTGCCGGCGGAGGCGATCCCGCTGGACCTCAACGAGCGCGCCGGGCTCTACCGGTCGCTGCTGGCCGAGCGGCGGGTGCTGGTGCTGCTGGACGACGCCCGCGACTCGGAGCAGGTCCGGCCGCTGCTGCCGGCCGGCTCCGGATCGCTGGTGGTGGTCACCAGCCGTCGCCGACTGGACGGCCTCGTCGCCCGCGGCGGCGCGCGCCTGCTGGCGCTGACCACGTTGTCCAGCGAGGCGTCGGTGCGGCTGCTGGACTTCTCCACCGGGCACCAGCGGCGCAGCGCCGAGATCGACTCGCTGCGTCGGCTGGCCGTGCTCTGCGGACACCTGCCGCTGGCCCTGCGCATCGCCGCCGCCCGGCTGGCCGCCAGTCCGCAGTGGACGGTCGAGGACCTGGTCAGCGAGCTGGCCGACGAGCAGTACCGGCTGCGCGCCCTCGACCTGGAGGACGCCGACACCAGCGTGCGCGGCGCGTTCGACGTGTCGTACCGGACATTGCACCCCGACCTGGCCGAGACCTTCCGCGCGATCGGCGTGCACGAGGGCACCTCGGTCACACCGCACGTGATCGCGGCGTTGACCGGGGCCGACCTGGTGACCGCGCGCCGCCGGCTGCGCGAGCTGGCCAGCGCGCACCTGCTCACCGAGACCCGGGCCGACCGCTACACGCTGCACGACCTGATCCGGCTGCACGCACGCGAGATCGCCGCCACCGAGCTGACCGCGCGGCAGCGGACGCGAGCCGCCGAGAAGCTGCTGGACTACTACCTCCTCGTCGCTGATCGGGCGCACCGGCTGGTCCGCCCGCCCCGGGACGCCCACGAGCCGACCGTCTCCAGCGAGATCGCCGACACCCCGATGCTGGCCTCGGCCGAGCAGGCGCTGCGCTGGTTCGACGCGGAGTGGCCGAACCTGGTCGCCGCCGTGCGGCTGGGCGCGGCGGTCGGACTGCACCGTCACACCTGGCAGCTGGCGCTGTGCCTGCGTACCTATGTGTACCTGCGGGGTCTGACATCCGACTGGGCCATGCTGTTCGAGCTGGGCCTGCGCGGCGCGCGGGCCGGCCACGACCGGGACGGCGAGTCGCGCATGCTGCGGGGCCTGGGCAACGCCGCCGAGCTCGTCGGCGAGTTCGACCTGGCCCTGGAGCGCTATCAGCAGGCCCACCGCATCGCCGTCGAACTGGACGACCCCGCGCTGGTGGCCATCGCCGGCGACAACCTCGGCGGCATCCTGGCCGAGCTGCGCCGGTTCGACGAGGCCGAGACGCACCTGCGCACCTCGCTGGCCCTGTACCGGCGCATCGGCGACTGCCAGGGCGAGGCCGTGGCGCTGAACAACCTCGGCGTGCTGGCCCAGGACCGCGGCGAGGACGAGCAGGCGTTCGACTACTACCGCCGGGCGCTGGAACTGCACGAGTCCGGCGGCAACCACGAGGACGGCGCCCGTTCGCTGGCCAACCTGTGCTGGGTGAGCCGCCAGCTGGGCCGCTACGAGGAGGCCGAGGGCTACGCCCGCGACGGCCTGCGACTGGCCCAGACCTACGGCATGGCCTATGTCGAGGCGATGCTCCACCACCAGCTCGGCGAACTGCACCTGGAGCAGGGCCGCGGCCAGGCCGCCCGGCTCGAACTCAACCTCGCGCTCACCGTCTACCGCCGGATGCGCTCCCCCTACGCCGACGCCGTCGAGGGTCTGCTGGCCGGTTTAGCCGACGTTTAGTGCCCACGCACCGCGATGTGAAAGCGTTAATGGCAGACACCGCTCGATGCCGCCGGCATCGAGCGGCTGTGCGCGGGTGACGATTGAGGACCCAGAGGGGGGTCGGTCACCCGGAGCGGCTCAGCCGATGTTCGGGGAGAGCGTCGGCCGAGCCGAGTTGCGCGGTTCCTACCTGCGCCTGGGGGTCAGGTAGGAACCGCGTAACGGCCTCTGGCGAGGTGTGCTCGCGGAGAGCGCGAGCCAGGTCGTCCGCGGTTCGTTCTGGGGGACGACCCCCAGACCCCCGAGGCCGGGCTTCGCCCGGCGGCCCGGGTTCTGTTCCCAACTCGCTGTGCTGACGCCCCCCAGGCCCCGGGTTCTGTCTAGAGCTCGCTGAGCTCCGGCCGCTTCGCCGTCAGGCCGTCGCCCGAGGTCACGCCGCGCAGCCGCCGCCCGATCCACGGCACGAAGAACTCCTTGGCCCAGCGCAGGTCCTCGCGCCGGCGGGCCATCCGCGCCAGCGGCTCGACCGGCGGCCAGGGCTCGTCCCACGGGCCGGCCGCCACGCCGATCCGGTCGGCGACCAGCAGCGCGAGCCGGCGGTGGCCCTCGGGCGAGGGGTGCAGCCGGTCGGGAGCCCAGGCCCGGGAGTCGCGCAGCATCTCCAGCGGCCACAGGTCGACCACGGTCGCGCCGTGGCGGTCGGCGATGGCCCGCAGATGCCCGTTGTAGGTGGCGATCTTGCCGCGCAGCCGGCCCAGCACCGGGGTGCCCTTGGTGTCCATGCCGGTGAAGATCACCACGTGGCTGCCGGCCTCGACCAGCTGCGTGACGGCGTCCTCGAACAGCCGGGCGACCCCGTCCGGGTCGCTGCCGGGCCGGATGATGTCGTTGGTGCCGGCGCACAACGTGACCAGGTCCGCCTGCATGGCGGCGGCCAGCGGCACCTGGTCGGTCAGGATCTCCCGCATCTTGCGGCTGCGCACGGCCAGGTTGGCGTAGCGGAACTCCGGCGCGCCGACGGCCAGCAGCTCGGCCAGCCGGTCGGCCCACCCCCGGTAGACCTGGCCGTCCGGACCCAGATCCTCCAGCCCCTCGGTGAAGCTGTCGCCCACGGCCACGTACGTGGTGAAGCGGTGCTGCACTGCCTTCCTCCTCCACATCCCCCACAAAAAGGTTGGACAGGCCAACCAACCAGTCAGGATGCACCGCTGAGCTCGACCTACGCCAGCGTCGGTTACGCCGCCGTAGGCGGACCGGGTTGGCTAGGGTCTGCGCCATGTCCCCACGCGCGGCCCTGCTGGTCGGCGGCCTGTTCCTGCTGGCAGCCTGCTCATCCGGCGCCACCACGCCCGCCTCGTCCGGCACTCCAGGAGTGGCCGGGATCTCATCGAACCGGCCGGCCTCGCTCGACGGCGTCGACCCGTGCACGCTGATCGACCAGTCCGGCCGCGGCGCGTTGGGCATCACCACCGATGCACACAATGGGGTGAATGTGGCGGCGTCCAGCTCGTGCGGCTGGCTGCTGGGCGACGACTACTACCTGAGCATCAGCCTCTTCACCCAGGTCGGCCTCGGTGACCTGGCCCTTCCCGCCGGCGCGACGGTCACCTCGGTGCACGGGCGGGCCGGCAAAAAGATCATCAAGACCGACGGCCCCGGCTGCTCGCTGTACCTGGCCGCGACCGCCCACTCCAGCGTCCAGATCGACGTGGACCAGGGCAAAGACGCCGAGACGGCCTGCTACGACGCCCTCAAGGTGGCCTTCGTGGTGGACGGGCGGCTGCCGGCCACGCCGTGATCGTCTAGGGGCTACCGTCTGCGCCGTCCCTGTCGCTCTCGGTGTCCCCTGGAGTCCCTGATGCAGCGCTACGGGTGGCTGGTGGCCGCCGCGGCCACCGCAGTGGTCATGGTGCTCGTCGCAGTGGTCGCCGGCGGCAGCGACGCCGCGCCGCAGTCGCAGCCCGGCGACCTGCCGCCGGTCGGGCATCCGGTCGTGGTGCAGGAGCCCGGCGGCGGGGAGCCGCTCAGCTACGGCGACACCGCCGCCTACGACGCGTGCGGCCTGCTGTCCACCCGCACCCTCGGCGACCTGGGCGTGCGCATCGACCCCGGCTCCTCGTTCATCGACTCCCACCTCGACGGCGACGTGCCGGCTGAGGCCGCCGTGCCGCAGGGCGGCCTGGACTCCATCAGCAACTGCCGGTACACGCTGATGGGCGGCGACGAGATCGGCGTCACCGTGCAGCAGACCCCGTTCACCACGGCCGACAAGGTGGACCAGACCCGGTCGTGGCCGACCCAGAACAACGCCGTCGTGCTGCACGACCGGGGGCTGGAGGTGTCGTCCTATCGGGACGGTTCCGGCTGGACCACCGTGATCGCCCGCAGCCGGCTGGCCGTGGCCATCACCTTCGAGCTGCGCAAGCCGCTGTACGGGGACCGCGACCAGCGCCAGTTCGTGCAGGACGTGACCCGGGCCGTGGTCGACGCCGTGGTCGCCGGGCCGTCCGGGCCCGCCGTCTACCGGCACACCGCGCCGTTCGCCGGCGTGAAGAGCCCATGCGCGCTGCTCGGCTCGGACACCTTCCAGCTGGCCTATCCGGGCGGGCCCTCCGCGCTGGTGCTGGAGTACAACGACGCCGGCTTCGCCAGCGTGCCGCAGGCCGACGGTGAGGTCGGGCTGCGCACCGCCGCCAGCTGCGTGCGGTCCAACGTCGTGCCCGACGGCGCGCTCGGTCCGCAGTACCGGGACATCCGCCTGGACATGACGGTGTGGGACAAACCACAGTGGACGGTCCAGGAGAACCGGACGTCCTGCGGGGGCTCGGCCGTGACTCTTGGCGTGACTCTTGGTGACGGATCCTCCTGCCTGACCGATACAGGGCCGTCGACCTGGAACCTGACGTTCCGCACGGGCCGATCCCTGATCACCCTTTCCACCGGCGGAGCCGCCGCCGGCGACCGCGAGTCGGTCAAACGCCTGCTCACCCCGGTGGCCAAGGCGGTGCTCGCCCACGTCGGATGATTTTTTCCCGGCGGGGGAACCTTGGTGAACCTTTCTGCGTCCGAGTGGCCGATTCGCTAGCATCAGGATCCGTCAGCACTCAGGGTGGGGAGAGGCATGTCGACGCCAGGCGCACAGCAGCCGATGGACCCAGCGGCCCAGCGGACTTTCGATTACGCGCAGCAGCTGAACAGCCAGAGCGGCGCGGGCGGCCTGTTCGGCGGCCTCTTCTCGATGGTGGAAGGCCTCAGCGGCGCGGTCCAGACCGGCCAGTTCGCCGTCGACGAGAACACCGCCAAGGTCATCAACGACAAGCTGACCGAGATCAAGCAGATCGCCACCCAGGCCCGGTCCAGGCTCGCGACGCCGAACCAGATGCCGATCGGCGGCGGATACGCACAGCAGATCGCCCAGCGCAACATGGCGATCCAGTCCACCGGCCCCGATTCGGCCAATGGCCAGCTGCAGGCGTTTGCCAACAATCTGGACACGCTCATCGCGGCGATCAATTCCAGCGTCAAGGGCTACCAGAGCTCTGACAGCGATGCCCACGGCGGCGTGAATCGGGCGGGGAACTACTAGTGCGTCGACCTGATCTACTCGCCGTAGTCACGGCCGGCGTCGCGCTGGTGGTGGCGGGCTGCGGCGCGCCGGCATCCGGCACGGCTTCGCCCGCGACCGGCGGTGGCACATCGACGAGCCCGACCACTTCCGCCGCGCCGCAGCTCGACGTGTGCGCAGTGCTGCCGCAGGACGTGTTGGCGTCGATGGGGCTGACCAACGCGCCCAAGAAGCTCGGCCCGAACGACTGCGAATGGTCCGCCCTCAACGCGGATGTGGTGGCCACCAGCCTTGAGCAGTACGCGTTGGGCCAGCGACCGACCTCCGGCGCCTTCAACCCGACCAGCTCGCCGCTGACCCTCGGTGGCCACAAGGCCTTGCAGCTCAAGGACGACTCCGCCGCCATCTGTGGCGTCGACATCGCACTGGCCTCCGACATCACGTTCACCGTCCTGGTGACGGCGCAGGATTCCAAGACCTACCCGGCTGCCTGCGACCACGCCAAGGCCCTAGCCGCCGGTGCCGAGCCGAAGCTGCCACTCGTCTCATGAGATCTTCCGAAACAGGGGGTATGGAGCGATGACGGGACACCCCGCGGTTCCCCATCCGAACGCCAACTACCCGGGCATGTCGCACGACCAGATCAAGACCCTGGTCACGCAGAACGTGGACCCGGGCGCCGCGTACAAGGCCGGCGACGAGTGGCATGGCCTGGCCGGGCAGTTGCGTGACGCCGCCATCACGCTGGACGCGGCGATCAACGGGTCGCAGTCGCACTGGGAGGGTGCGGCGGCCGACCTGGCGCGAGCCCATCTGGCCAAGGTTCGGGACTGGAGCGCCGACACCGCGCAGTACTTCAACGCGACCGGCACCGCCATGCACGACCAGGTGGACGCGGCGGCCAAGGCCAAGGCGGACATGCCGGACCCCATCGAGTACAACCCCGGCAAGATGCTGGCGCAGGCGGCGGTCAACCCGATCGCGCTGATCGCGCTGCCGGCCGAGATGTACCTGACCCACGAGGCGTCCAACGACGCCAAGAACAAGGCCGTGCAGGTCATCCAGGCCCGGGACAGCTCGATGCAGTCGGCCTCGTCCTCGATCCCGGCCTTCACCCCGCCGCCGGACCTCAGCGGCGGCAGCACGGCCAGCACCCAGCTGGCCAGCGCGGGCCCGGTGGGCGCGGGCGGCGGCGTCTCGGCGTACCAGGGCACCTCGGGCGGCGGCGCCAGCTACGGCGGCTCCCACTACACCCCCTCGACCAGCGGTGGCGGCTACACGCCGGCGGGCGTGACGCCGGGCGGCAGCGGCTACACCCCGAACCAGGTCGGCGGCCCGGGCAGCAGCACGACCCGGTTGGCCGGCTACGACCCGGGCATGGGCGGCCCCGGCTACAACGGCCCCAACTACACCAACACCCCCGGTGGGGGCGGCCCGAACAGCCCGTACGGTCCGGGCGGCGGCCCGGCGATCGGTCTGGCCGGCGGGGCCGGCGGCGGCGCGGGTGGTGGCGGCAGCTACCGCGGCGGCGCGGCCGGTGCGGGTAGCTCCTCCTCGTCGGCGTCGACCAAGCCCGGCATGGGTTCCTCGGCCGGTGCGGGTGCGGCCGGCGAGGGCGGCTCGGGTGCGCGCGGCGGCATGGGCGCGTCGGGCAGCGCCGGCAACTCCGGCATGGGCGCCGGCGGGGCCGGCCAGGGCGGCAAGAAGGAAGAGGACAAGGAGCGCAAGCGGCCGACGTTCCTGGTCGAGACCGACGACGTGTTCGGCGACGGCCAGATGGTCGCGCCCACCGTGATCGGTGAGAATCCGAGCGGCGGGTACTGATGCCGCCGATCGCGATCCTCCCGCTGGCCGCGTTCGACATCGTGTGGGAGGACCTGCGAATCGGGTCCGTGCCCTATCCGTTCGACGTGCCCAGCCACGGGGCGACCCTGGACGAGCGCGCCGGCATCCGCACGGCCGTGTACGAGGACCTGGAGCGGGGCGGGCTGGCGCGCGGTCGCCAGCTCGACCCGGCCCTCGAGGACGCGCTGCGGCTGCTCGCGCGGCCGCACGTCCAGCTGGACACCATCTCCACGCTGGACGCCCAGCGCGGACCCATGGTCTACGCGGCGTCGGTGGCCGTCGGGCAGCGGGCGCTGCTGGCCGTCCAGCAGGGCGGCACCATGCGGCTTGAGTACATCCGGGACACCGCCCTGGCGGCGTCGCTGGTCGCGCTCCTGCCGCCGCACCGACCCGGTCCCGGGCAGCAGGTGTCCGTGCCGGCCAAGGAGCTCGCGCAGCCCAACCGGCACAGCGCCGAGTACCAGCCGCTGACCACCATGCTCGGTGAGCCCGTGCTGCGCCTGGGCCAGTTCTCCGGGGCCATGTTCGACGAGCGGGGCGCCGCCCGGCGGATGCCCGGGCTGAGCTGGTTCGACACCGAGGCCGGGCGGTACCTGGGCGTGTCCGGCCGGGGCCGGGACGGCGAGGACTGGGCCACCGTGTCGCCGGCCGACGCCAGCGGCCTGATCCACCGCCTCGGCGACATGATCAGGATGGCCGGCCGGCGTTGAGGGTTACCCCTCGAACGGCTGGCATTGTTGACACTAACGGGTGAGTAACTGCTCCATCCGGTAGCGCACATGGTGTGCTGCCCGATGGTCCGACCGAACGTGGTCGATGGAGGAGTTTCCCCGTGCGTTTGTCCTTGCGATCAGCGGTGTCCGCCAGCGCGGCCATCGCCGCCGTGGTCGGAATCGTGGTCGGTGTGCAGCTCGCGTCCGCCGCCGACGGCCAGGCCCCGGTCCGGACCATCGACCGGGGCGGCCAGCCCCTGACCACCAGCGGCCAGCTCGGCGGCGACGGCCTGCCCATGGACGGCGACGGCTTCCCCGTCACCGTCATCGCCTCAACGGTGACGGTCAACGGCACCCCGACCGTGAAGACCGTGACCGTGAGCAAGTCGCCCGCCCCCAGCACCCAGGCCGATGTCGTCGGCGCGACGGTCACCACCACGACGCCGACCACGACCACCACCACGGCGCCGACCACCACGACCACGCCGACGCCCACGCTCACCACCACCACAACGGCTGACACGCCCAACACCCCCGCACCCCGCTAGCCCGCCCCTTACCGTCCTCGATCGCCGCTTGGAAGGGGGCTTTCCTCCACTCCGAGTGGAGGAAAGCCCCCTTCCAAGCGGTTCGGGTGTGGGGAAGGGGCCCTTTTCGAGAGTGGAAGTCAGGAAGGGCCCCTGCGCTGCGTGGCGGGAGTCGTGCAACGTTGGAACCGTGGGCAGGGGCCGCCGCCGCCGAAGTCAAGCCCCTGCCCACGGGGTCTTAGCCCGCCACCAGCCGCTCTTCGGGGGCGTAGTGGGCGCGGAGGCGTTCCTCGACCTCGGAGCTGGCGCCGATGGCGTCCAGGCCGAGCAGGGCGGCGCCGGCGACCGGGGGGAGGTCGACGAGGTGGACGTCGGCCAGGGGGGCGACGGCGTGGCAGCGGCGGGTGATCTCGTCGAGCATGGCGTCGCCGGTGTTGGTGAGCACGCCGCCGCCGAGCACGATGTCGACCTGCTCGCCGACGAGGTCGAGCCGGCGCAGCGACACGGTGGCCAGCACGACGATCTCCTCGATGAGGCGCTCCACCACCGAGGCGGCCACGGCGTCACCGTCGGCGGCGACGCGGAAGAGCAGCGGGCAGAGCTCGTGCACGACGTCGCCGCTGATCTCCTCGAAGTGCAGCCCGGCCACGACCTCGCCGATGCTGGTCACGCCGAAGTGGGCCAGGATGGCCGGCAGCAGCGCGGTCTGCGGACCGCGGCCGTCATCGGCCCGCACGGCGTGCCACAGGGCGTCGCCGCCGATCTGCGAGCCGCCGCCCCAGTCGCCGGAGATCCGGCCCAGGGCGGGAAACCGGTGCACCCGCCCGTCCCGGGCCACGCCGACGCAGTTGATGCCGGCCCCGCAGACCACGGCCACCCCGACGCCGTCGGAGGTCCCGGAGCGCAGCAGCGCGAAGGTGTCGTTGCCGACGGCAGTGGTGTCCGACCACCCGAGCTGGCCGAACTCCCGCTGGAGGATCTCCTCCTCCCGCGGCAGGTCGGCGCCGGCCAGGTAGGCCGCCGTGTGCCGGGCGAACGGCTTGCTCGTCGCCAGCCCGGCCTTGCTCGCCGCCTCGTTCACCATGCGGTTGAACGATTCGAGGCTGGGGCGCAGACCGATGTTCTGCGGCGACGCCCCGGGCCCGCGCACGTGCGAGAGCACCGAGCCGGCGTCGTCGATGAGGATCACGTCGGTCTTGCTGTTCCCGCCGTCGATGGCGAGCACGGCGGCCTTCACGCCTTGGCCCATGGCAGTAGGTCCTTGTTCTCCGCGACCAGCTCGTCGGCGAGCTTCTCGGCGATCGAGTACTGGCCGATCAACGGGTGGGCGAGCAGTGCGTCGGCGACCCGGTCGCGGCCGCCGTGGATCGCCGCCTCCAGCGCCAGGTACTCGTACCCGGTCACGTGCGAGATCAGCCCGGCGAACCCGGGCTCGACCGGCTTGACCGGCAGCGGCGCCGCCCCATGTCCGTCCACAATGGACGGAACCTCGATGACCGCGTCGTCCGGCAGGAACGGCAGGGCGCCGTTGTTGCGCACGTTGACCACGTGCTCCTCGCCGGGCGCGCCGCTGGTCAGCGAGTGCACCAGCTGCACGGCGGCCTCCGAGTAGTAGGCGCCGCCCCGCTGGGACAGCGCCTCCGGCTTGGTGACCACCTTCGGGTCCTGGTAGACCTTCAGCAGCTCGTTCTCGACCTCGATCACGACGTCGGCCCGCGGCCGCTCGTGCTTCTGCTTGGCCACCACCTCGTCGTGCTCGTAGAAGTACTTGAGGTAGTACGAGGGAACGACGCCGAGCCGGCGGATCAGCGCGGCCGGAATGCCGATGTGGCCGGCCAGTTCCTCCGAGTGCTCCTCGATCAGCTTCGGCAGCACGTTCTCGCCGTCGACGATGAGACCACGTTCCCACGTGAGGTGGTTCAGGCCGACGTGCTCCAGTTTGACCTGATCCGGCCGCAGGCCGAGCAGCTGCGAGGTCCAGCGCTGGAACGTGATGGCCACGTTGCACAGCCCGACCGCCTTGTGCCCGGCCTCCAGCAGGGCCCGGGTGACGATGCCGACCGGGTTGGTGAAGTTGACGATCCAGGTGTCGTCACCGGCGACCTTGCGCACCCGTTCGGCGATGTCCAGCACCACCGGCACCGTGCGCAACGCCTTGGCCAGGCCGCCGGCCCCGGTGGTCTCCTGGCCCACGCAGTCGCAGACCAGCGGGAACGTCTCGTCGGACCGGCGGGCGGTCTGGCCGCCGACCCTCAGTTGCAGCAGTACGGCGGACGCACCCTCGACTCCCTCCTCGAGAACGCTGGTGGTGCGAACCTTGGCCGGGTGCCCGGCGTGGTCGAGCAGGCGCTGGCTGAACGGGCCGACCACGGCCAGCCGCTCGGCGTCCGGGTCGACCAGCACGATCTCGTCGACGTCCAGACTGGTGCGGCGGCCGGCGATGCCGTCGATCAGCTCCGGGGTGTAGGTGGAACCGCCCCCGACAACAGTGAGTTTCACCCTTTGACTCCCGTGAAAGTGATCCCCTTGACGAACGACTTCTGTGCGAACAGGAACAGCACGATCACCGGCACCAGGACGAGCACGGTCGCGGCCATCGTCAGGTTCCACTGCACCTGGTGCATGCCCCGGAACGACGCCAGCGCCACCGAGAGCGTCCAGCTGTCCTGCTTCTCGCCCACGTACAGCAGCGGTCCGAAGTAGTCGTTCCAGGTGTAGAGGAAGGTGAACAGCCCGGCGGCGGCCAGGCCGGGCTTGGTCATCGGCACCAGAACCCGGTACAGCATCTGGAACTCGTTGCAGCCGTCCATCCGGGCCGCGTCGAAGTAGTCCTGCGGCACCGTCACGAAGAACTGGCGCAGCAGGAAGATGCTGAAGGCGTCGCCGAGGAAGTACGGCACCACCAGCGGCCACAGCGTGCCGGTCAGGTGCAGGTTGGCCCACATGCTGTAGATCGGCACGGCCACCACCTGCGGCGGCAGCATCATCGCGGCGATCACCAGCATGAAGATGAAGTTGCTGCCACGAAAGCGAAGCCGGGCCAGCGCGTAGGCGGCCGGGATGCTGGACAGCAGCATGCCGGCGGTGGCCAGCACCGAGTACAGCAGGCTGTTGCCGAAGTACTCCAGCATCGGCGCCTTCTCGAACACCGTGAGGAAGTTCTCCGGGTGCCACGAGCGGGGCCACAGGTCCGAGGTCAGCGCCTGCTGGTCGGACATGAACGCGGTCAGCACCACGAAGACGATCGGCAGCGCGAAGCCGATGCCCAGGGCCAGGGCCACGGCGTGCACGGCGACCCAGCCGAGGATGTCCCTCGGGTGTCGCTTCTTGCGCGGCGGCGCCGAACGGGTCGGCGCCGCGGTCGCGGTCAGGGTCGCCATCAGGATGCCTCCGCCTTGCCGGCGCGCAGCTGCCGGATCAGGATCGCGGTGAACGCGAACGAGACGAGGAACAGCAGCACGGCCATCGCCGAGGCGTAACCCATGTGGTACGAGCGGAATCCCTCGTTGTACATCCACACCGGGAAGGTCAGCGTGCTGTTGTCCGGGTAGCCGATGAGCTTGGAGTTGCCGACGGCGTCGGCGGATCCGGAGGCCACCGAGCCGGCCACCACGGCCTGGGTGAAGTACTGCAACGCGAAGATGATCGAGTTGACCACGCCGAACAGCAGCACCGGGGCGATGGAGGGCAGCGTGATCTTGCGGAACCGCATCCACGGGCCGGCGCCGTCGATCTGCGCCGCCTCGTAGAGATCACCGGGCACGTCCAGCATCGCGGCCAGGATGATGATCATCAGCTCGCCCGAGCCCCACAGCGTGAGCAGGGTCAGCGACGGCTTGGCCAGGTTGGGGTCGTTGAACCACAGCGGGCCGTTGACGCCCAGCCAGCCCAGGATCGTGTTCACCGGGCCGGTGCCCGGGTTGAACAGGAACACGAAGGTCAGCGTGGCGGCCACCGGCGGGGCCAGCGACGGCAGGTAGCACAGCGCCCGCAGGAAGCCGGAACCGTTGCGCACCTTGGTGAGGATCTGGGCCACGCCCATGGCGAAGGCCAGCCGGCCGATGGTCAGCACGATCACCAGCCACAGCGTGTTGTACGCGGCGGCCTTCACCAGCGGGTCGCTGGCGAACATGAAGACGTAGTTGCGAAGTCCGACGAAGTCGGCGGTGTTCAGCCCGTCGTAGTTGGTGAACGAGAAGTACACCGTCGCCAGCAGCGGGTACACGAAGAACAGCACCATGCCGGCGGCCCACGGCGCCAGGAAGAGCAGCACCCACTTCAGATGGCGGCCGCGCCGCCGCGTCCGCCCCTTGGCGGGGGCGGACGGGGCAGCCGCGTCGGCCGAGCCGAGCAGAGTCGCTGTCATCAGTTGCCGCCGAGCGCCTTGGCGTCGTCGATCGTCTTGTCGGCCTGGGCGAACGCGGCGTGCAGGTCCTTGACCGTGCCGCTCTGCCAGGACGAGCCCAGGTCCTCGACAGTCTTCAGGTACGCGCCGCCGTTGGGGCTGGCCGGGTTGTTGGCCAGGTTCGGGTTGTCGAACACCTTGAGGAAGGTGTTGAACTGCGCCGGCAGCTTCAGGTCGGGGCTGTGCAGCGCGGCCTTGGTGCTGGGCACGTTGCCCAGGCCGTTGGCCAGCTGCACCAGGGCGTTGGTGTCGGTGGAGAGGTACTTGATCAGCTCCCACGACGCGCCGGCGTTCTTGACACCCTTGGGAATGCCGATGATCGTGCCCGTGGTGTAGCCGCCGCCGTACAGGTCGGACTTGTCGTCGGCCACCGGGGACGGCGCGGTGTCGTAGTTGACGTTGGGCGCGTCGGACTTCAGGAAGGCCGTGCGGTACTCGCCGTCGAACATCATCGCGACCTGGCCCTTGTTGAAGGCGTGGTCGGGCGAGTACTCCTGGCCAAGGCCCGCGGTGAACTTCTGCAGCTTGTCCCAGCCGTAGAAGTCGACCAGCTGCTTCTGGAAGGTGAACATCTCGGTCCAGGCCGGGTCACCGGCCAGGCCGGACTTTCCGTTGCTGTCCAACCACTTCGCGCCGAACTGCGGGGCCCACACCTGCGGGTGGTTGGCGTAGAAGCCGAACTGGGGGATGAAGCCGGCGACCTTGATCGACCCGTCCGGGTTGAACTCGGTCAGCTTCTTGGTGTCCTCCAGCAGCTCGCTGGTGGTCTTGGGCGGCGCGGTGATGCCGTGCGCGGCGAACAGGTCCTTGTTGTAGTACAGGCCGTAGACGTCGGCCAGCATCGGCATCGCGCAGCGGGTGCCGTTGTACTCGGTGTAGTCCTGCACCGCCTTGGGGATCTGGGTCAGATCCACCTTGTCCCGGTCGAGGTAGGGCTTGAGGTCCTGCCAGGCCCCCGACGAGCAGAACTGCCCGATGTTGTCGGTGGAGAAGGAGATCGCCACGTCCGGCGGGTTGCCGCCGCGGATGGACTGGGTGATCTTGTCGTCGTCCTGGCTGCCCTGGCTGTTGATCGTGATGTTGGGGTGGGCGCTGTGGAAGCCGTCCAGCACCTTGTTCAGAATGCCCAGCTCACGGTCGGCGAAGTTGCTGTAGACGGTGAGCGTGACCTTCTGGTCCGCGCCCGGCGCGGCCTGCGCGCCGCTGGAACCGCCGCCGCCGGCGGTGCATGCCGAGAGCAGCAGGACTAATGCTCCGACCGAACAGGTGGCTGCTCGGGACAGGGCGGCGCGTCTGGGGGTACGCATGGGCCCTCCAAGGACAGGGGGTTTCATCGGCGGATTCATCGAGCGGAATGCAGCGGCGGCAGCATGTCGTTGGCCGGTAGGCCGAAGACCTCATCCCTGACCACGGCCAGGGCGGAGTGCATGGCCCCGAGGCGAACGGCGTGGCCGGCGACCAGCGCGAGTTCGACCGGGGTTCTCGGGATGACCAGGCGGCGCAGCTCGGCCGCGACCAGTTCGCACAGCACGGATCCGCCGGCCTGGGCGACCTCGCCGGACAGCAGCACCAGTTCGGGGTCGACCACGCTGACCACGTTGGCCACGCCGACGGCGATGCGCCGGGCCAGGTCGGTGAGGAACTCGCGGCCGGCGGTGCCCTGGGACAGCGCCTTGGTGACCGCGCCCAGCGCGTGCCGGGCGGCGATGCCGTGCGAGCGGGCCAGCTTGGTCACCGAGGAGTTGGACAGCAGGTCGCCGTAGCGGGTGCCGGCGCGGTCGATTCCGGTGTCCTGCCGGGACAGATCGGGCACCCGCATCCAGTCGATCTCGCCGGCGCCGCCGGTGGCCCCGCGCAGCAGCACCCGGTTGACCACGACCGCGGAACCGACCGCGTCGACCGGCCAGACCAGCACGAAGTCGCGCACGTCCACGGCCCGGCCGGTGATCATCTCCTCCAGGGCAACCAGGTTGACGTCGTTCTCCACGGTGACCGAGGTGCCCAGCAGCTCGCGCAGCCGGCCGACCACGTCGAAGCCCTCCCAGCCGGGCAGGTGCGGCGCGAAGCCGAGCTGGCCGGTGGCCGGGTCGACCGCGCCGGGGCTGCCGACCACCACGTGGTGCAGGTCGCTGACCTGGAGGTTGGCGTCGCTGGCGGCCTTGGCCATGGCCTCGGCGAACACGGTCAGCACGTCGCTGCCCTTGGGCATCAGGGCGTGGTGCTCGGTCAGCGTGGCGCCGGAGATGTCGGCGACGGCCACGTCCACCGAGTCGGGCGTGAGGTCGACGGCGGCCACGTGGGCGAGCCCGCCGTTGACGGCCCACAGTTGGGCGCGCGGGCCCCGGCCGCCGCCGCGCAGGCCGTCGCGGCGGACGATGTCCTGTGCTTCCAGGCGGGTCAGCAGCTGGGCGGTGGCCGGCTTGGACAGACCGATGATGCCTTCCAGTTCGGACCGGGTGAGCGGCCCGTTGCGCAGCAGCGCGTCGATCGCGGCGCGGTCGTTGATCTCGCGCAGCAGTCTCGGGCTTCCGGCTCGCACGGGGAACTCCTGTCTGTTAACTTTCCAGACGATTTCCGTGCCACGGTAGTGACCGTGCTCACCCAGGTCAATGGGTCGTTCACCGCGTATTCAGGTTGTAACGGTATGTGTAACGTACCCATTAGGTTTGCCTAACCTGGCAGGCTGGTGGGGTGATCGAGCGGGAAGAGACCTTCGCCCAGCTGCTCGGCGGGCGCGGCGCGGCCCTGGACGCGACGCTGCCCTCCATCGCCTTCGTGGCCGGCTGGCTGCTCACGGATCACTCGGTCGGGTGGGGCGCGCTGATCGCCGTCGCCGTGGCCGTGGTGGTCGGCGTGATCCGGGTGCTGCGGGGCGACAAGATCCGCGCCGTGCTGATCGGCGCGTTCGTGGTGTCGGTGGCCGCGCTGGTGGCCATGTACACCGGGCGGGCCATCGACTTCTTCCTGGTGCAGCTGCTCAGCAACGCGGCCAGCGGGCTGGCCTTCGTGGTCAGCTGGGCGGTCCGGTGGCCGCTGCTCGGCGTGATCGTCGGGGCGCTGCTGGGCCAGCGCACCGGCTGGCGGCAGGACCCGGACCTGGTGCGCGCCTACGGCCGCGCCACCCTGGTCTACGCCAGCCAGTACGTCGTGCGGGTCCTGGTGTTCGGCTACCTGTGGTGGCAGGACGACGTGGTCGCCTCCGGCATCGCCCGGCTGGTCCTGTCCTGGCCGTTGTACGTGGTGATGCTCGCGCCGACCTGGTGGGCATTCCGGGCAGCGCTGCCCTCGGACCACCCTGGTCCACGGCATCCGCGACGTAGACTGGCTGCCGATACCGACCCGGGGTAGGGGCATGGCGCGAGGCAGGTCCGAGGGCGCGGCGGCGCTGTTCGGCGGCGAGCTGCGGCGGCTGCGCCAGCAGCGCGGCCTGTCCCTGCGCGACCTGTCCAAGCTCATCGGCTTCACCCCCGGCTACCTGAGCAAGGTGGAGAACGGCCGCGCGCCCTCGCCGGAGCTGGCCCGCGCCTGCGACGACAGCCTGGTCGGCGGCGGCGCGCTGGTGGCGCTGGCCACCGCCGACGCCTCGGTCCGGCCGGCCCAGCTGCCCGCCGGCATCCGGCGCTTCGTCGGCCGTGGCGAGCAGTTGTCCCTGCTGCACACCGCCCGCGCCCAGGTGACGATCGTCGACGGGCCGCCCGGCAGCGGCAAGACGACGCTGGCGCTGCGCTGGGCCCATCACGCCATGGACCGCTTTCCCGACGGCCAGCTGTACGTGGACCTGCGCGGGCATTCCGCCCACGGCCGGCCGGTTGAGCCGCGGACGGCGCTGGCCGAGTTCCTCATCGCGCTGGGCGTGCCGGCCAGTGGAGTGCCGGAGGGCCTCGACCGCTGCGCGGCGCTGTTCCGTTCGGTCGTCGCGGACCGGAAGTTGTTGGTGGTGCTGGACAACGCCGCCGACGGCGATCAGGTGCGGCCGCTGCTGCCGGCCGCCCCGGGCTGCGCGGTCGTGATCACCAGCCGCGAACGGCTGTCCAGTCTTTCCGTGCAGACGAACGCGTTGCGGGTCACTCTCGGCCCGATGACGCCGGAGGACTCGAAGGCCCTGATCCGACGCGTCATCGGCGACCAGCGGGCCGACGCCGAACCGGCGGCGCTGGCCGAACTGGCCGCGCGCTGCGGTTTCCTGCCGCTGGCCCTGCGGATCGCCGCCGAGCGGGCGCTGGCCCAGCCGCACTACCTGATCCGCGACCTGGTCGACGAGCTGGACGCCGACGGCCGGCTGGAAGTGCTGTCCACCTTCGACTCCGTCGCGCTGCGGACCGCCTTCGAGTGGTCGTACCGCCGGCTGGACGAGCCGTGCGCGCACATGTTCCGGCTGCTCGGCCTGCACCGCGGGCCGCACATCGGCACCGGCGCCGCGGCCGCGCTGGCCGACCTGCCGATGGCCACCGCGCGCACGCTGCTGGAGCGGCTGGCCGGCTCGCACCTCGTGCAGGCCGTCGGCCGTGACCGCTACCAGCTGCACGACCTGCTTCGCGAGTACGCCGCCGAGCTGGTCACCGCCGAGGAGACCGGGCCGGCCGTGGCCCGCATGATCACCTGGTACCAGGCCACCGCCTACGCCGCCGGGCTCGCGCTGGCCCCGTTCCGCGTCGACGAGCTCGACCCCGATCCGGTCACGCCGCCGGTGATGGCCCTGGCCTTCGCCGACCACGACGCCGCCGTGCGCTGGTGCGACGCCGAGCTGCCCAACTTCGTGCCCGTCGTCCAGCTCGGGCTGGAACACCGGGCCTTCGGGCCGACGTGGAAGCTCGCGGTGGCGCTGTGGAGCTACTGGCTGCACCGCAAGCCGTGGACGATCTGGGTGCGGACCCAGCAGCTGGCGCTGACCGCCGCCGAACACACCGGCGACCCGCACGCCGAAGGCTGCGTGTCGATCAACCTGGCCGAGGCGTACCGGCGGATGGGCGACTTCGTCCAGTCCACCCAGCTCTACATGCGGGCCCTGCGGCTGCGGCAGCAGACCAACGACCGCCTCGGCGAGGCCTGGTCCCTGGCCGGCGCCGCCTTCCTGGCCGCCGACAGCGGCGACATGGTCCGCGCCGACGAGTTCGCCGCCCAGGCCCTTGCGCTGTTCCGGGAGTTCGACGACCAGGAGGGCGTCGGCCTCGCCCTCGTCACCATCGGCGACGTGCACCGGTCTCGTGGCCGCTTCGACGACGCCCTCGACGCCATGGCCGGCTCCCTGGCCGTGCAGGAAAGCCTCGGCGCTCGCGAGGCCCAGTCCTGGGTGCTGATGAAGATGGCCGCCGTGCACGCCGACCGCGGCCACCACGACATCGCCCTGCGTGAGCTGCGCCAGGCCCTGATCACCAGCCGCGGGGCCGGCGACCGCTGGGCCGAGGCCGAGGCCCTCTCCCGCATCGGCGACGTCCTCGCCGGCCTCGGCCGGCTGCCCGAGGCCCGCCCGGCCTGGGCCGCCGCCCAGGCCGTGTACGAGGCCATGGGCGACCCCACCCACGCGGCGGCCCTGCGCGCCCGCGCCAACCCCGAACCCCTGGGCGCCTGACCTTTCGCCACATGCGCTTCCCATGTGGGCTCAGACGCCACATGGGAAGCGCATGTGGCGTTTGCTCATGCGAAGGTGGCTGTGAGGCGGCACCCCTTTTTTTCACATGCGCTTCCCATGTGGCGTCTGGTGCCAAGTAGGAAGCGCATGTGGCGTATCAGGGGGTGAGGAGCTGGGGGCGGAGGGACAATGCGGCGGAGCCGAGCAGTTCCAGGGACGCCAGCCACGCGGCCCCGGCGGCGCCGTCGTTGGCCACGGACACCGGCCCGCCGCAGGCCTCGCCCAACGCCGCGAGCAGGCGTTCGCCCAGCACGCCGCCGGCCGCGGCGACGCTGCCGATGACCACCACGGGAGTCCGCTCACCGGCCGAGCGGGCGTCGCGGGCGGTGCGCACGAGCCAGTCCACGGCCTCCTCGACGATCTCGGTGGCGGCCGGGTCGTGGGCTTCGGCGGCCGCGGCGACCAGCGGGGCCAGCCGGGCGAGGTGGATCGGCGGCTCGGCGTTCACGGCGGTGATCAGGCGTGACACCACGGAGCGCCGCAGCATCGGATCACCGCTCACGTCCTGGATGCCCAGGGCGTTGGACAGCACGCTGCGGGCCAGGGCCCCGAGCGCCGCGCCGGTGGCGAGGGTCCTGAGCGTGGCTCGCACGGCCTGCCGCCCGAGCCAGAACGCCGAGCCCTCGTCGCCGAGCAGCCAGCCGAACCCGCCGGCGATCGCGACCTGGCGTCGGTTGACGATGCGTGCCGCGGCCGAGCCGGTGCCGGCGACCAGGACGGTGCCGTCGGACGACGCGGTGCCGGCGGCGAAGGCGGCCTCGGCGTCGGTGACGACTCGAAGCCCGCACTTGAGGCCGGCCCCGTGCCACGCGGCGTCGAACAGCGCGGCCACCCGGTCGTCGGCCAGCTTGCTGGCCCCGGCCAGCCCCAGCACGCCGGCCCGCACCCGGTCGGCCGGCACGGCGGCCGAGGCCAGCGCGGCGGCGATGGCCGCCGCCACCTGCTCGGCGGCCACCTCCGGCGGATGCGAGTTGGGGTTCGCGCCGCCGGCCCGCCCGGTGCCCACCCGGGCCCCGCCCAGGTCGGCCACGAGGGCCCGGGTCGTGGTCCCCCCGGCGTCCACGCCAACCAGGTAACCCTCGGTATTCGCCACAACCACCCCATGGAGTCATCGGATCAGTTCGGTCAATGTTCCCGCCGTGAGTCTGGACTTCCCCCGACTCAGCGGATATACATCGGATGTCTTTCGGTTCGAGCGAGGAGGAACCCTCCGTGCAGCTGCTGCGCCTCGGCGCTCCCGGTAGCGAGCGCCCAGCCGTCCGCACCGAGGAGGGCGTTGTCCACGACCTCCGTCCGGT
The DNA here is from genome assembly GCF_044547355.1 of Kutzneria sp. NPDC052558. Lineage (NCBI taxonomy): Bacteria > Bacillati > Actinomycetota > Actinomycetes > Pseudonocardiales > Pseudonocardiaceae > Kutzneria > Kutzneria sp. NPDC052558. The sequence continues at coordinate 235,532 of NZ_JBIUAG010000012.1, read as the reverse complement.
GACGGCGGACATCGACGGAGCCTTCCTTGCCGGCGACGGCCTGGCCAGAGTCCGTACGGCCCTGAGCGCGGGGGAGCTGCCGGTCATAGACCCGGCCGACGAGCGCGTCGCGCCGCCGCTGGCCGGCATCGGCAAGATCATCTGCATCGGGCTGAACTACTCCGACCACGCCGCGGAGACCGGGGCCACCGCGCCGACCGAGCCGGTGCTGTTCCTCAAGACCCCGGACACCGTGGTCGGCCCGTACGACGAGGTCCTGGTGCCCCGCAAGTCCGTCAAGACGGACTGGGAGGTCGAGCTGGGCGTGGTCATCGGCAGGACCGCCCGCTACCTCGACACCCACGAGGAGGCGCTGGCCTGCGTCGCCGGCTACGTGCTCTCGCACGACGTCTCCGAGCGCGAGTTCCAGATCGAGCGCGGCGGCACCTGGGACAAGGGCAAGAACTGCGAGACCTTCAACCCGCTCGGGCCGTACCTGGTGCCCGCCGAGGATGTCGGCGACCCGCAGGACCTCGGCCTGCGGCTGTGGGTGAACGGCGAGCTGAAGCAGGACTCCTCCACCAAGAACATGATCTTCCCCGTGGCCGAGGTGGTGCGCTACCTCAGCCAGTTCATGGTCCTGCGCCCCGGCGACCTGATCAATACCGGCACTCCGGCGGGTGTCGCGCTGGGCCAGCCGGACCCCAAGCCGTACCTGCGCGCGGGCGACGTCGTCGAGTTGGAGATCGACGGCCTCGGCCGGCAGCGCCAGACCTTCGGGGCGGCCTGAGATGGCCCGTGTCGTCGCACTCGACGTGGTGGACATCCGTTTCCCCACGTCACGGGAGCTGGACGGGTCCGACGCGATGAACCCGGACCCGGACTACTCGGCCGCCTACGTCACCCTGCGCACCGACGACGGCCCCGACGGCTACGGCCTGGCCTTCACCATCGGCCGCGGCAACGACGTGCAGGCCGCCGCCATCCGCGCGCTGGCCCCGCACGTGGTCGGCAAGCCCGTGCCGCAGACCGCGGCCGACCTGGCGGCGCTGTCGGCGGAGCTGATCGGCGACTCGCAGCTGCGCTGGCTCGGCCCGGAGAAGGGCGTCGTGCACATGGCGATCGGCGCGGTGGTCAACGCCGCGTGGGATCTGGCCTCGCGCCGCGCCGGCCTGCCGCTGTGGCGGTTCCTGGCCGGCCTGACGCCCGAGGAGATCGTCGGGCTGATCGACTTCCGCTACCTGTCCGACGCGCTGACCCCGGACGAGGCGCTGGGCATCCTGCGCAAGGCCGAGCCGACCAGGGCCGGCCGCATCGCGCAGCTGACCGAGCAGGGCTATCCGGCCTACACCACCTCGCCCGGCTGGCTGGGCTACTCCGACGAGAAGCTGTCGCGGCTGGCCAAGCAGGCCCTGGCCGAGGGCTTCGACATGATCAAGCTCAAGGTCGGCGGCGACCTGCACGACGACGTGCGCCGGATGAAGCTGGCCCGCGAGGTCGTCGGGGCCGGCGTGCGGGTCGCGGTGGACGCCAACCAGCGCTGGGACACCGACGCGGCCATCCGCTGGATGCGGGAGCTGGCGCCGTACTCGCCGTACTGGATCGAGGAGCCCACCTCGCCCGACGACGTGCTGGCCCACCGGGCCATCGCCGACGCGCTGGCCCCGATCAAGGTCGCCACCGGCGAGCACGTGCAGAACCGCGTGGTGTTCAAGCAGCTGTTGCAGGCCGGCGCGGTCGACGTGGTGCAGATCGACGCCTGCCGGGTCGGCGGCGTCAACGAGAACATCGCGATCCTGTTGCTGGCGGCCAAGTTCGGCGTTCCGGTGTGCCCGCACGCCGGCGGCGTCGGCCTGTGCGAGCTGGTCCGGCACCTGTCCTTCTTCGACTACGCCGCGGTGTCCGCGTCCATGGACGGCCGGGTCATCGAATGGGTTGACCACCTGCACGAGCACTTCACGGATCCGGCCGAAGTGGTCGGCGGCCACTACCTCGCGCCGACCCGGCCCGGGTTTTCCGCGCAGCTGCGGGAGGAAACGCTGAGCCGGTACGTGTATCCGGACGGTCCGGTGTGGACGGAGAGTGTGGCATGACGGACTTCCAGGGGCTGGCGGCCATCGTCACCGGCGGCGCCTCCGGCATCGGGCGGGCGGCGGCGGAACTGCTGGCCTCGCGCGGCGCGCGGGTGGCGGCGCTGGACGTCAACCCGGACGAGGTCGCCGCGCCACTGGTCGCAATCCGTTGCGACGTCACCGATGACGAGTCGGTGCGGACCGCCGTCGCCGCCGCGGCCGAGCAGTTCGGCCGGCTCGACATCGTGATCAACAACGCCGGCATCGGGGCCCAGGGCGACGTCGCCGCCAACGACGACGAGCAGTGGCGCCGAGTGCTGGACGTCAACGTGGTCGGCATGGCCCGCGTCGCCCGGCACGCGCTGCCGTGGCTGCGCGAGTCGCCGTCGGCCGCGATCGTCAACACCTGCTCCATCGCCGCGTGGGCCGGGCTGCCGCAGCGCGCCCTGTACTCGGCGAGCAAGGGCGCGGTGTACGGGCTCACCCTGGCGATGGCCGCCGACCACGTGCGGGAAGGCATCCGGGTCAACGCCGTCGCCCCCGGCACCGTGGACACCCCCTGGGTCGGCCGGCTGCTCGACGCGGCGCCCGACCCCGCCGCCGAACGGGCCGCGCTCCAGGCGCGCCAGCCGTCCGGGCGGCTCGTTTCCGCCGGCGAGGTCGCACACGCCATCTGCTACCTCGCCAGCCCCCTGTCGGGATCGACCGCCGGCACCGTGCTCGCGGTGGACGGCGGCATGTACGGCCTGCGCCTTCGGCCGCCGAGCTAGACGAGAAACGAGGTACGATGGACAAGCGCAGCATCCTCACCGTGGCGGTGTGCGTAGCGCTCGCCGGCACGCTGGCCGCCTGCAACAGAGGTGACGCCGCCGGGGCCGGCGACAGCTCCGGCGTGGGTCCGATCGGCGTCGACTTCCCCCGCGCCGACTCGGACTTCTGGAACTCGTACAACAAGTACGTGCCGACCGAGGCCAAGGATCTGGGCATCAACCTGATGACCCCGACCAACTCCCAGAACGACGTCACCAAGCTGGTGTCCAACGTGCAGGCGCTGACCGCGCAGGGCGCCAAGGCCATCGTGATGGCGCCGCAGGACACCGGGGCCATCGCCAGCACCATCACCCAGCTCAACTCCCAGAAGATCCCGGTCGTCACGGTGGACACCCGGCCCGACAAGGGCGGCGCGTTCATGGTGGTGCGCGCGGACAACAAGGCCTACGGCGAGAAGGCCTGCAAGTACCTGGGCGAGCAGCTCAAGGGCAAGGGCAAGATCGTCGAGTTCGAGGGCGACCTGTCGTCCATCAACGGCCGCGACCGCTCCGAGGCGTTCGGCGACTGCATGAAGCAGAACTACCCGGGCATCACGGTGTTCGCCGAGCCGACCAACTGGGACGGGGCCAAGGCCTCGGCCGCGTTGCAGACCGACCTGACCGCCAACCCGGACATCAACGGCATCTACATGCAGGCCGGCGGCGTGTTCCTGGCCCCGACGCTGCAACTGCTCAAGTCCACCGGGCACCTGATCCCGGCCGGCCAGCCCGGGCACATCTCGATCATCTCCAACGACGGCATCCCGCAGGAGTTCGACGCGATCCGGCAGGGGCAGATCGACGCCACCATCTCCCAGCCGGCCGACCTGTACGCCAAGTGGGCGCTGTTCTACGCCAAGGCCGCCGTGCAGGGCCAGACCTTCAAGGCCGGCCCGACCGACCACAACAGCACGATCCTGGACGTCGGCGGCGGCCAGCTGGAGGACCAGCTGCCGGCCCCGCTGGTGACCAAGGACAACGTGGACGACAAGAGCCTCTGGGGCAACCAGGTAGCCAAGTGATGAACGCAGTCGAGGCCAGCGACATCACCAAACGCTTCGGGCAGACCGTCGCGCTCAACGACGTGCACATCACCGTCGCCGACGGGGAGACGCACGCGCTCGTGGGGCGCAACGGCGCCGGCAAGTCCACTCTGGTCTCCATGCTGACCGGCCTGAACCGGCCGGACAGCGGGCGGATCACGTTCCGCGGCGAGCCGGCGCCGGCGCTGTCCGACCGCCAGGCGTGGCGGACCAAGGTGGCCTGCGTCTACCAGAAGTCCACCATCATCCCCACGCTCACCGTCGCCGAGAACCTGTTCATCAACCGGCAGAACCTCGACGGCGGACCGGTGATCAACTGGTCTCGGCTGCGCCGCACCGCGGCCGAGAAGTTGTCCGAGTACGGCGTCGACGTCGATCCCAACGCCGAGGCGGCCACGCTCACGGTCGAGCAGCGGCAGCTGGTGGAGATCGCCCGCGCGCTGTCGTTCGGGGCCAAGTTCATCATTCTCGACGAGCCCACCGCGCAGCTGGACGGGCCGGCCATCGAGCGGCTGTTCGAGCGGATGCGCTCGCTGCGCGCGGCCGGCGTGACGTTCCTGTTCATCTCCCACCACCTCCAGGAGATCTTCGAGATCTGCCAGACGGTGACGGTGTTCCGGGACGCCCGGCACATCGTCACCAGCCCGGTGGCCGGCCTGTCCAAGGACCAGCTGGTGGAGGCCATGACCGGCGAGGCCGTCGGCCTCGGCGCCGGGGCCAGCCGCCCGCCGGTCGGCTCGGAGTCCATTTTGGACGTTCGGAACCTGGCACTGGACAAGCACTTCAGCGGAATCAACCTGTCGATCCGGCGCGGCGAGGTGGTCGGCGTCGCCGGCTCCGGCAGCAGCGGCAAGGTCGAGCTGGGCGAGGTCATCGTCGGGCTGCGCAAGGCCGACGCCGGAACCGTTGCCGTGTCGGGGAAAACCCTCAAGCCCGGCAGCGTGCCGGCCGCGCTGGCCGGCGGCGTCGGCTTCGTGCCGGAGGACCGGCACAAGGAGGGTTTTGTGCCCGGCCTGAGCATCGCCGAGAACGCCACCTTCCCGATCACCGGGCGGCTGGGCCGGTTCGGCGCGATCTCCGGGCGGCGGCGGACCGCCGTGGCCGAGAAGATGATCGGCGACCTGGCCATCAAGACCTCCGGGCCGGACCAGGACGTGGCCGACCTGTCCGGCGGCAACCAGCAGAAGGTCGTGATGGCGCGGGCGCTGTCCAGCGACCCGGCGCTGCTGGTGCTGATGGACCCGACCGCGGGCGTGGACGTGAAGTCCAAGGAGAACCTGTTGGACGCGGTCGACCGGGCGGCCACCGCCGGCACCGCGGTGCTGGTGATCTCCGACGAGCTGGACGACCTGCGCCCGTGCGACCGGGTGCTGGTGATGTTCCACGGCTCGGTGGCCGGCGAGTTCCCCGCCGGCTGGACCGACAACGAGCTGGTCAGTGTGATCGAAGGGATCGGGGAGAGCAGTGGTGAGTGACGTGTCCACCCCGATGGCGGCGGCCCGGCCGCGGTTGCAGGTCGCCAAGCTGCGCGACCTGGCGCTGCTGCCGGCGATCGTGGTGCTGCTGATCGTCGGCTTCATCGCCAGCCCGATCTTCCTGACCGGCGGCAACCTGCTCAACGTGGTGCAGCAGCAGTCCGAGCTGGGCCTGGTCGTGCTCGGCGAGGCGCTGGTGCTGATCGTCGGCAAGATGGACCTGTCGCTGGAGTCGACCCTGGGCTTCGCCCCGGCGCTGGCCATGGTGCTGGTGCTGCCGTCCTCCGAGCACGGTCTCGGCCTTGGTCTGCCCGAGTGGACCGCGCTGCCGGTGTGCCTGCTGGCCGGTGTGCTCATCGGCGCCGTCAACGCGTTCCTGGTGCTGCGGCTGCAACTGTCCGGCTTCATCATCACGCTGGGCATGCTGATCACCATTCGCGGCGTGCAGCAGGGCCTGACCGTCGGACAGTCCCTGTCCAGCACCGCCATGCCGTCCCTGTACTACCTGGGCAACGCCACCTGGCTCGGCGTGCACGCCTCGATCTGGATCTTCCTGGCCCTGTTCGTGGTGGCCATCGTGTTCGTCGGCTACTTCCGCCACGGCCGCTCGCTCTACGCCATCGGCGGCAACGAGGCCGCGGCCAAGGCCGCCGGCATCCGGACCACCCGCGTCACCGCCATCGTGCTGATCGCCGCCAGCGTGCTCGCCGCCCTGGCCGGCGCCATGATGGTCGGCCACTACGGCAACGTCACCGCCAGCCAGGGCTCCGGCTGGATCTTCAACGCCTTCGCCGCCGCCGTGCTCGGCGGCGTCAGCCTCAACGGCGGCAAGGGCACCCTGTTCGGGGCGCTGTGCGGCGTGCTGATGCTGGGGCTGGTGCAGAACATCCTCACCCTGGCCCACGTCAACCCGTACTGGCTCGGGGCCGTCAACGGGGCCATCATCATCGGGGCGCTCGTGCTCGCTCGGCTGACGACCGGAAAGGCCCAGGACTAGTGGAGACCGTCGCCCTGCACACCCGGCTCAAGGCCGGGCGGGAAGCCGAGTACGAGGCCGTGCACGCCGTGATCCCCGCCGAACTCGACGAGGCCCTTCGGGCCGCCGGCGTCCACTCGTGGCGGATCTGGCGCAGCGGCCAGGATCTCTTCCACCTCGTCGAGGTCGAGGACTACGCCCACATGCGGGCCTTCCTCGAGGAGCACCCCGCCAACGTGCCCTGGCAGGCGCGGATGGCCGAGCTCCTCGAGGTCCAGGACGACTACTCCGGCGCCACTCCCACCGCCGGTCTCGTCTGGGCCCTGCCGTGATCTCCGGCCTCGGCTTCGGCGGCGCGCCGATCGCGAACCTCTACACCTCCGTCTCCGACGCCGACGCCCGCGCCACCGTCGACGCCGCCTGGGACGCCGGGGTGCGCTACTTCGACACCGCCCCCCACTACGGCCTCGGCCTGTCCGAACGCCGCCTCGGTTCGTCGTTGGCGTCCAGGCCCCGCTCCGAGTTCGTCGTCTCCACCAAGGTCGGCCGGCTGCTGGAACCCGCCGACGGCGACGGATTCGACGACGCCGGCTTCCTCGTGCCCGCCACCCACCGCCGCGTCTGGGACTTCTCCGCCGACGGCGTGCGCCGATCGCTGGACGCTTCCCTGGAGCGCCTCGGCCTCGACCACGTCGACATCGTCTACCTGCACGACCCCGACAACCATTGGCAGCAGGCCCTTTCCGAGGGCTTGCCCGCCCTGCACGCCCTGAAGTCCGAGGGCGTCATCCGGGCGGTCGGCGTCGGCATGAACCAGTGGCAGATGCCCGAACGCTTCATCCGCGAGGCGTCCCTGGACTACGTCATGCTCGCCGGCCGCTACACTCTGCTGGAGCAGGAATCCCTCGCCAGCTTCCTGCCCCTCTGCCTGGAACGCGGCGTCTCGGTCGTCTCCGTCGGCGTCTTCAACTCCGGCCTCCTGGCCCGCCCCACCGTTCCCGCCGACGCCACCTACGACTACTCCGCCGCCCCCGCCACCGTCCTGGACCGCGCCCGCCACATCGCCGCCGTCTGCCAACGCCACGGCGCCGTCCTGCCCCAGGCCGCCCTCCAGTTCCCCTTCGGCCACCCCGCCGTCAAGGCCATCGCCGTCGGCGCCCGCACCCCCGCCGAGATCACCGAGAACGCGGCCCTCTTCGCCGACAAGGTCTCCCCGGACCTGTGGGCCGACCTGAAGTCCGAGGGCCTGCTGGACCCTGACACCCCGACCCCTTGACGCAAACCACCCGAGCGGCAGTCATCGGCCCCCGCGCGCCCTGGTCCGACCGTGTTCCTCGCCGGCGTCGCGGCTGGGTCCGGTTGCGTCTCGGGCGCCCGCGCCGCGCGGATGCCGACAGCCGTGCCCTGAACAACTGCCCACTTGAGCAGGGTTGGATCTTCCCCGCACCGGAAACCATCCCCCACCCATTCCCAGGGGGGCGTCCCCGACCCAGTCTACCCGCCCCCGCGTCTAGTCGATCTTGAAAGAGGGGTGCCTGTGGATAACCGGCGCCCTGTGGACAACCACGTTGGAGCAGGTCATGAGGGTTGACGCGCATCACCACATGTGGGATCTGGCCGTCCGCGACCAGCCGTGGACGGCGGAGCCGGGGCTGGCCGAGACGCTGCACCGGACGTTCACCCTGGACGATCTGGCCCCGCTGACGGCGGAAGCGGGGATCGAGGCCAGCGTGCTGGTGCAGACGATCACGGTGGCGGAGGAGACGCCGGAGTTCCTGGCGTTGGCGGAGGCGTCGCCGCTGGTGCGGGCGGTGACGGGGTGGACGGACCTGACGGCGCCGGATGTGGCGGAGGCCCTGCACGCGCTGAAAGAGGTCCCGGGCGGAAGGTGGCTGAAGGGGATCCGCCACCAGGTGCAAGGGGAGCCGGACCCGGAATGGCTGGTCCGGGAGGACGTGCTGCGGGGCCTGACGGCGGTGGGGGAGGCGGGCCTGGTGTACGAGCTGCTGACCCTGCCGAGCCAGCTGCCGGCGGCGATCAAGGCGGTGGCGGCGCTGCCGGGCACGAGCTTCGTGCTGGACCACTGCTCGAAGCCTCCGATCACCACGGGCGAACTGGAGCCCTGGGCGACGCAGCTGCGGCGGCTGGCGAGCCTGCCCAACGTGACGTGCAAGCTGTCGGGCCTGGTGACGGAGGCCAGCAAGGACTGGACGGTCGAGGACCTGAGGCCTTACACGGACGTGGTGCTGACGGCGTTCGGCCCGGAGCGGGTGATGTTCGGCTCGGACTGGCCGGTGTGCCTGCTGCACGCCACGTACGAGCAGGTCACGGAGGCCACGGAGCGGCTGGTCGAGGACCTGGGCGAACACGAGCGGGCGCAGGTCTGGGGCGGCACGGCGGCCAGGGTCTACGGGATCACGCCAGGTCTTTGAGCCACTGCTCGACGCCGGCGACGTGCACGGTCGACCACGAGCGGGCCAGCTCGGTCTGCCGGGCGGCCAGGGCGTCGACGATGGCGCGGTGCTCGGCGACGGTGCGGTCGACGGCGTTGGACTGGGTGATGCCCCGCCAGATGCGGACCCGCACGGTGGGCCCGGCCAGGGTGTCGAGCAGCTGGGCCAGGTAGGCGTTGCCGGAGGCCTGCACCACGCGGCGGTGGAACTCCAGGTCGTGCTCGACGAGCTCCTCGACGGACTCGGCGGCGGCCGCGGCGTCGCAGAGCTCCCGCAGGGCGGCGACCTCCTGCTCGTCGATGCGCTGGGCGGCCATGGCGGCGGCGGCCGGCTCCAGGATGCGTCGGACCTCCAGCACCTCCAGCACGGAGTCCTCGCCGCGGTGCAGGTCCAGCACGAACGAGAGCGCGCCGAGCAGGTCGTCGGCCCGCAGGCTGGACACGTAGGTGCCGTCGCCCTGACGCACGTCCAACACCCGGACCAGCGACAACGCCTTCACGGCCTCGCGCAGCGAGTTGCGCGACAGGCCCAGGCGCTCGGCCAGGTCCGCCTCGCGGGGCAGCCGGTCGCCCGGCTTGAGCTCCCCGGAGACGATCATCTCCTTCACGCGCAGGATCGCGTCGTCGGTGACTGCCACGACCGCCTCTAATCGTTTCGCCAGACCTCGGATGTTTCATGCCCAGTATGCGTCATGGCCTGCCCGATCGTGATCGTCGGGATGACTGCGGGGTGAACCGGTCCGCCGATCGGAGTATCCTGTCAGGAAATGACCAAAACTCAGGTCATTCGGTGGAGGATTGACTGGACGTTGACCGCCGGTGCCCGTACCGTCTAATGGTCTGGACCAATGGAGGGCAATTTGGACGCCGTAGTCGCAGCGCCACGAGCACTTGTCGACGGGGCCATCACCGGCCCGGTCGCGGTGCGGATCAAGGGCGGCCGTTTTGTCGACGTCGTCGACGGCCAGGCCGGCGCGACCGAGGTGCTATCCACCGGCCTGCTCACCGCGGGCCTGGTCGACGTCCAGATCAACGGCGCCTACGGCGTCGACTTCGCCGACGTGGACGCGGCGGCGCTGCGTTCGGTGGCCGAGTCGCTGCCCGCCACCGGCGTCACCCGCTTCCTGCCCACGCTGATCACGGCCCCGGTGCCGACCGTGCTGCGCCAGGCCCACGCCGTGGTCGCCGCGGCCCAGGCGCTGCCGGCCAGCGGCGTGGCCCGGCCGCTCGGCCTGCACCTGGAAGGTCCATTCCTGTCCCCGGTCCGGCACGGCGTGCACGACGCGGGCCTGATGGTGACCCCCGAGCCGGCCAACCTCGACCAGCTGCTGGCCGACGAAGTCGTCGCGGCGGCGCTGCGCATCGTCACCCTGGCCCCGGAGATGCCGGGCGGCCTGGACGCCGTGCGTCGCCTGGTGGACGCCGGCGTGGTCGTGTCGGTCGGCCACAGCAACGCGACCGCGGCGCAGACCATCGAAGCGGCCGACGCCGGCGCGTCGATGGTCACGCACCTGTTCAACGCGCAGAGCCCGCTGACGCACCGGGAACCGGGTGTGCCGGGCATCGCGCTCACCGACAGCCGGTTCACCCTCGGCCTGATCGCCGACCTCGCGCACGTCGCCGGCCCGATCTGCAAGCTCGTGTTCGCCGCCGCCGGCCTCCGGGTCGCGCTGGTGACCGACGCGGTCGCCGCGGCCGGCATGCCGCCCGGTCACTACCGGCTCGGCGGGGCCGACGTGATCCTCACCGAGGCCGGCGTCCCGCGCTCGCCCGACGGCACCATCGCCGGCAGCGCCCTGACGCTGGACCGCGCGGTTCGCAACATCGTCTCGTTGGGAGTGTCCGAACGGGACGCCCTGATCGCCGCCACCCGCACCCCGGCCGACGTCATCGGCGAGAAGTGGTTGGGCCGCATCGCCCCCGGCGCGGTCGCCGACCTGGTGTGGTGGGACGACGACCTGCGCCCCCGCAAGGTCTGGGTGGACGGCGAGGTCGTCTTCGACGCCGAGGTCGACGACTACGCCGAACTCGCCACCGCCGGAAACTGAGCCGGCAGCCGAACCGGCGACAAGTGAGGCCCGCCCCGAAAGGGCGCGGACCTCACTTTTGGTCGAATGCTTCAGCGAGTCTTGGTCACCTTGTTGAGGCCGCGGGGGCTGTCGGGGTCGCCGCCGCGGGCCAGGGACAGGCCCAGCGCCAGGCTCTGGATGGGCAGAACCTCCAGCACCGGCGCGACTTCCTCGGCGGTCTCGGCCACCGGGACGCGCAAGGCGGCGGAGACCCGGGAGCTGGCCGAGCCGACGGCGAAGACGTCGGCCCCACGGGAGTGGATGACGTCGAGCACCTCGCTCATCGCGGCTCCGCCCTTGCCGGCGCTGGTGATGGCCAGCACGCCGGTCTCGGCGTCGACGGCGGCGACCGGCCCGTGCAGCAGGTCGGCCCCGCTGTAGGAACGGGCCGAGAGGTAGCTGGTCTCGGCCAGCTTCAGGGCGGCCTCGGCGGCGGTGGCCGACGAGTAGCCCCGGCCGGTGGTGAGCACCCGGTCGACGAAGCGGAACCGCTGCACGGCTTCCTGCACGGCGGCGGCGGAGTCGTCCAGGGTCCGCTGGGCCAGCTCGCCCAGCGGCGCGGCGTGCTCGCCGGCGCCGCCCCGCACGGCGTCGATGAGTAGGTAAAGCGCCAGCAGGGTCGCGGAGTACGTCTTGGTGGCCGCGACGGCCAGCTCGGGGCCGGCGCCGACGTCCACGGACAGCTCGGCGGCGTTGTTCAGCGGCGAGTCGGGCGTGTTGGTGACGGCCACGGTGAGCGCACCACGGGCCCGCGCCGACTCGGTGACCTCCAGCAGGTCGGGCGAGCCGCCGCTCTGGCTGACCGAGATCAACAGCACGTCGGTCAGGTCGGGCTGGGCGCCGTAGAGGGTGGTCGTGGACGGCGACACCAGCCCGGCCGGCAGTTGCAGCAGCACCTCGATGAGGTACTTGGCGTACAGCGCCGCGTGGTCGCTGGAGCCGCGGGCGGCCAGCAGGGCGAAGCGAGGCCGCCGCGCCGACACCTGCGCCGCGATCTCCGCGATCTCGCCGCGCCGCGCGACGAGATCCGCGAAGATCTTGGGCTGCGCGGCGACCTCGGCACTCATGTGCTGCCCGGCCGACGGTTCGGTCTGGCGGGTCATCGTGCTCCTTGAGTTCTGGGTCCTGTGGCGGCGGCCCAGGTCCGACGTGGTCTCGACGGTAGCCCATCGGCGACGGTCAGGGGCCGGTCAACCGGCTCAGCCCTTGACCGCGCCCGCGGTCACCCCCGAGACCAGATTGCGCTGCACGGCCAGGAAGAAGATCAGCACCGGCACGGTGAACACCGTGGACGCGGCCATCGCGCCGCCCCAGTCCGTGCCGAACACCGACACGAAGCTGGACAGCCACACCGGCAGCGTGACGTTGTTGGTGTTCTGCATGAACGTCAGCGCGTACAGGAACTCGTTCCACGCGGTGACGAAGCTGAACACCGAGGTGGCGACCAGGCCGGGGCCCAGCAGCGGCAGCGTGACCCGGCGGAACGCCGCCCACCGGCCGCAGCCGTCGACCATGGCCGCCTCCTCCAGGTCCACCGGGATGCCCTTGACGAAGCCGCGCAGCGTCCACGCGGTGAACGGCAGGGCGGCCGCGAAGTAGACCAGGAGCAGCCCGGGCAGGGCGTTGAGCAGGTCGAACGAGCGGATCATCAGGAACATCGGGATGAGCAGCGCCTCGAACGGCGCCATCTGGGCCACCAGCACCAGCAGCAGGAAACCCTTGCGCCCGCGGAACCGCAGCCGGGCCAGCGGCACCGCCGCCAGCAGGCCGGCGACCAGCGCGAAGGCCACCGCGACCAGCGCCAGGATCAGGCTGTTCTCCAGCGAGTTCAGGAAGCCCGGCTTGGTGACGCCGTCGATGAAGTGCTGGACCGTCAGGCCCAGCGGCACCAGGTCGTAGCGGTCGGACAGCAGCTGGTTGGCCGGCTTGAGCGCGGTCGTGACCATCCAGTAGATCGGGAACACGAAGAGCACCGCGACCAGCAGGCCGACCACCGAGGCCAGGCGCTTCTTGGTCCGCCCCATGTCAGTCCACCTCCTCGGTGCGCAGCATCAGCCGCAGGTTCTGGGCGGTGAGCAGGACAAGGGCCAGGATCATGATCACGCTGACCGCCGCCGCCGCGCCGAAGTGGCTGGTGGCGATGCCCTTGAGGTACTGGAGCGTGGGCAGCGTCTGGCTGCCGCCGTCGGGACCGCCCTGGCGGATGGCCCACACCTGGGTGAACACCTTGAAGTCCCACAGCAGGGACAGGAAGATCACCACGTTGACCAGCGGCCGCAGCGCGGTCCAGGTGACCGCGCGGAAGGTCTGCCAGCTGCTCGCGCCGTCCAGGCCCGCGGCCTCGTACAGGTCCGCCGGCACTCCCAGCACGCCGGCGTACAGGGTGAAGGCCACGAACGGGATGCCCTGCCAGCTGATCAGGATGACGATCACCGCCATCGTGCTCAGCCCGGTCTGGAACCACGAGTAGTGGTAGAAGCCGGTGAGGCCCAGCTGGACCAGCGTCTTGTTCAGGATCCCGTAGTTCTGGTCGAACATCCACTGGAACACCGTGGTGGCGGCCAGGATGGGCATCGCCCAGGCCAGCACCAGGGCCAGCTGCAACGCCACCCGCACCCAGCTGTGCACGTGCTTCATCAGCAGCGCCACCAGCAGGCCGCCGCCGACCGTGCAGATCACACAGGCCGCGGTGAACAGCACCGTCCGCAGCGCGATCTGCCAGAACTCCGGGTCGGAGAAGATCCCCTGGAAGTTGGCCAGGCCGACCCAGACGACCTCGCCGGTCCTGAGCTGGCCCAGGTCGAGCTTCTGGAAGCTGGTCAGGATCACCGACAGCACCGGCCAGCCGAGCATCACCAGGATGGTCGCCGTGGCCGGCAGCAGCAGCAGGTACGGCAGCGTGCGCTGGCTGAACAGCCGGCGCGCGAACGGGCCGAGCCCGGATCCGCCGCCCGGGACAGTGGAACGCGGTGCCGGCGGAGTGTTCCCCGCCGGCACCGCGGCCTTCGTCGTCACCGACACCAGATCAGCTCGCCGACTGCAACGTCTTGTTGATGGCGGCGTCCGCGTCGCTGACGGCCTGGTCGACGCTCTTCTGACCGGTCAGGAACGCGGTCAGCGCGGCCTTGATCGGGTTGTCCGCCTCGACCGCGGCCCACTTCGGGGTGATCGGGGTGCCCTTGCCGTTCTTGGCGCCCGCGGCCATCGCCTTGCCGGTCGGGGTGCTGTCCAGCGCGCTGGTGTCGGACGAGGTGCCCGGCACCGAGCCGTTGGCGGCCAGCTGCGACTGGTACTTGGCGCTGGTCTCCAGCTTCAGCCAGTCCTTGGCCAGGTCGGCGTTCTTGCTGTTGGCCGGGATGGCCAGGTCGGAGCCGCCGAGGAAGACCGGCGCGGTCTGGCCCGCGGTCTTGGACGGGATCGGGAACGCGGCGAACTTGCCCTTCAGGTCCGGGTTGGCCTTCTCCACCGCGGCCAGCTCGTAGCCGAAGCCGATGAAGCTGGCGGTGGTGCCCTTGGCGACCACGTCGGACTGCTGCGGGGTGGCCTCGTCGGCGTCCTTGGGGGCGGAGGTGCCGGAGGTGTCGCCCAGCTGCTTGTAGAAGGTGAAGGCGGCCTTGGCGGCCGGCGAGTTGATCGCCGACTTCCAGTTGGCGCCGCTGCCGGTGGCCAGGTCACCGCCCTGGTCCCACAGGAACGACAGCCACACGTACCAGTCCTGGCCCGGCAGGTAGAGCGGGTCGACGCCGGACAGGCCCTTGAGCTTGGTCAGGTCGGCCAGCCACTCGTCGTTCGAGGTGGGCGGCGCGGTGATGCCGGCCTGCTGGAACAGGTCGGTGCGGTAGATGACCACCCGGTTGGCGGCGTAGAACGGGACGCCGTACTGCTTGCCGTTCCAGGCGCCCTCGTCCTTGAGCGCCGGCAGCCACTGGCTGCCGTTCAGGTCGTTCACCGAGCCGCTGATGTCCAGCAGGGTGTCCTGCGAGCTGTAGCCGGCCACCTGGGTGTTGCCCAGCTCGATCACGTCCGGGCCGGTGCCGGAGTTGCCGGCCAGCGCCGTGGTCAGCTTCTGGCCGATGCCGTTCCACTGCTGGACCTGGTAGTCGACCTTGACGCCCGGGTGCGCGGCCTCGAAGTCCTTGTTGATCGCCGACACCGTCGCGTCCGGAGCGGAGCCGCTCATCAGCCACACGGTGAGGGTCTTGCTGTCGCCGCTGCCACTGCTCGCGCCACCGCCGCAACCGGCTGCCAGCATCGACACCGCGGCGACGCCCACCGCCGCCACGATCCACTTTCTCCGCAGCCCACTCTTACGCAGCACGGTTTCCGCCCTTCCACCCCGGCTCACCTGCCGGACGAGCTTGTCTGGTGCAGACCAATTTGGTGTAGACCAATGAGGAAAAAGGGTGTGCCGTGCCACACTCGATGTCAAGGTCGTTGCGAGACCGTTGCAAAGTCATCGGACGAATGACCGGGGGTGTGATCGCACAGGCAGCGGTTGACAAGGCATCCTGTTCGCTGGGGAGTGGGCGGAGTTAGGAGGAGGCCATGCTCGAAACCTCACCGGCCGGCGGCGGTGACGCCGGGTTGCGGTCGCGTGCGCAGCGTGAGCCCAAGTACTGGGGTCTCAAGCGGCATCTGCTCGACCTGCTGCGGTCCATGCCGCCCGGGTCGCCGATACCGACGGAGCGCTCGCTCGCGGCCGACTTCGACGTCTCGCGCACCACGGTCCGGCAAGCGCTTGCCGAGCTGACCGTGGAAGGCCGGTTGCTGAGGGTGCAGGGCAAGGGCACCTTCGCCGCCGAACCCAAGGTGGCGCAGCGGTTGCAGCTGTCTTCGTACACACAGGACATGCTGGCCCAGGGCCGCCAGCCGTCCTCCCGGCTGCTGGAGGCCTCCGAGGAGGCGGCCGACGCCGAGCTGGCCCGCTACCTCGGCGTCCGGGCCGGGGCCAAGGTGCTGCGGCTGCACCGCCTGCGCCTGGCCGACGGCGAGCCGATGGCCCTGGAGACCACCCACCTCGCGTTGGGGCGGTTCCGCGGCCTGCGGCGCTACGTCAGCTCCGGCGGCTCGCTCTACCAGGTGCTGCGCGAGCGCTTCGGGGTGGAGATGGGCCACGCCGAGGAGACCATCGAGACCGCGCTGGCCACGCCCGAGGAGGCGGAGCTGCTCGGCGCCGACATCGGCCTGCCGATGCTGCTGCTGTCCCGGCACTCCTTCGACACCGAGGGCAACCCGGTGGAGTGGGTGCGCTCGGTCTACCGGGGCGACCGCTACAAGTTCGTGGCCACCCTGAACCGGCCCAGCGACTGACGTCCATCAGTGGTTCCCGGGTGGCACGGGCGCGCCTGAGCCACCGACCAGGAAGTCCAGGTCGGCGCCGCGGTCGGCCTGGCCGACGTGGTCCACGTACAGCCGCACCCAGCCCCGCTCGGACGCGCGGGGCGGCGGCGTCCACGCCGCCTTGCGGGCGGCGAGTTCGTCGTCGTCCACGGCCAGGTGCAGCCGGCGCGCGGCCACGTCCAGCTCGATCAGGTCGCCGTCGCGGACCAGCGCCAGCGGGCCGCCCACCGCGGACTCCGGGGCCACGTGCAGCACCACCGTGCCGAACGCGGTGCCGCTCATCCGGCCGTCGGAGATGCGCACGGCATCGTCCACACCGGACTCCAGCAGCGTGCGCGGCAGCCCGAAGTTGCCCACCTCGGGCATGCCCGGAAAGCCTCGCGGGCCGACCCCGGTCAGCACGAACACGCTTTCCCGGTCGCATTCGACGGTGTCGATGCGGGCGTGCAGGTCCTCGACGCCGTGGAAGACCACCGCGCGGCCGGTGTGGCGCAGCAGCGACGGCGAGGCGGCGGCCGGCTTGATGATCGCCCCGTCCGGGGCCAGGTTGCCGCGCAGCACCGCCAGCCCGGCGTCCGTCCGCAGTGGATCGGACGCGGTCCGTATCACCTCCCGGTCGAACACCTCGGCGTCGACCACGTTCTCGGCCACCGTGCCGCCGGTCACGGTGATCGCGTCCGGGTGCGGCAGCAGATCGCCCAGCTCGCGCAGCACCGCCGGCAGGCCGCCGGCGTAGCAGAAGTCCTCCATCAGGAACCGGCCCGCCGGCATCAGGTCCACCAGCAGCGGCACCGACCGGCCCAGGCGGTCCAGGTCGGCCAGGTCGAAGTCGACGCCCAGCCGGCCGGCCAGGGCCAGCAGGTGCACGGCGAAGTTGCTGGAGCCGCCGATAGCCGCGTTCACCACGACCGCGTTCTCCAGCGCCTGCCTGGTGGCGATCGAGGACATCCGCACGTCCTCGCGCACCAGCTCGACGATCCGGATCCCGGTCACGTGGGCCATCGCCTTGCGGCGCGAGTCCACCGCCGGCAGCGCGGCCATGCCGGGCAGCGACAGCCCCATCGACTCGGCCCAGCAGCCCATGGTGGACGCGGTGCCCATGGTGTTGCAGTGGCCGGACGAGCGGGACATGCAGGCCTCGGCGGCGTTCATGTCGGCCTGCGACATCGCGCCGGTGCGGCGGGCGTCGGCGAACCGCCACACGTCGGTGCCGGAGCCCAGCTGCTTGCCGCGGAACCGGCCGTTGAGCATCGGGCCGCCGCCCACCACCATCGTCGGCAGGTCCACGCTGGCCGCGCCCATCAGCAGCGCCGGCGTGGTCTTGTCGCATCCGGTCAGCAGCACCACGCCGTCCAGCGGATTGGCCCGCAGCGTCTCCTCGACGTCCATCGAGACCAGGTTGCGGAACAGCATGGTGGTCGGCCGCATCAGCACCTCGCCCAGCGAGGTCACCGGGAACTCCATGGGCAGCCCGCCCGCCTCGTACACGCCCCGTTTGACGTGCTCGGCGATCTCCCGCAGGTGCGCGTTGCACGGCGTGAGGTCGCTGGCGGTCTGGCAGATGCCGATCACCGGCCGGCCGTCGAAGGCGTGGTCGGGATGGCCCTGGTTGCGCAGCCATGAGCGGTGGGTGAAGCCCAGCACGCCCTGGTCGCCGAACCAGGTGTGGCTGCGGAGTGCTCGCGTTTCGGCCATGGGGCGGACGCTAGTCACCGCCGGACCGGGCTGGGAAGGACGAATCCAGCGAGGGCGGGGAAATTCCCGCTGTGGGCAACGAAGGCGGCCTTCGTGTCATCCAGCTTGCGCCGGACCGGGCAACGGGAGCACGGTGCAGCCATGACCACCATGGGCTATCCGTCGACGGGTGTGCGCTGGGGCAGCGCCCAGGCGCGCGGCGTGCTCGCCGCCACCGTCTGCGGCTCGGGCATGGCGATGCTCGACGGCACCGTCGTCAACGTCGCCCTGCCCAGGATCGGGGCCGAGTTCGGAGCGTCGGTCACCGGCCTGCAATGGGTGCTTGACGGCTATCTGCTGGCGCTGGCGTCGCTGATCCTGGTGGCCGGCTCGCTCGGGGACCGCTACGGCCGGCGTCGCATGTTCGAGCTGGGAGTGGTCTGGTTCGGCCTGGCCTCGGTGCTGTGCGGCCTGGCGCCGACGACCGGGGTTCTGGTGGCCGCCCGGGTGCTCCAGGGCGTTGGCGGGGCTCTCCTGACCCCGGGTTCGCTGGCGATCCTCCAGTCGGCCTTCGCCCACGACGACCGGGCGCGGGCCATCGGGGCGTGGTCGGGGCTGGGCGGCGTGGCCACCGCGGTCGGGCCGCTGGTCGGCGGCCTGCTCATCCAGGCCTGGTCGTGGCGGCTGGCGTTCCTGATCAACGTGCCGGTCGCGTTCCTGTGCGTCTACCTGTGCCGGCGCTACGTGCCCGAGTCCCGGGACACGACCATGACCGGCCGCCCCGAGCTCACCGGCACGGTGCTGTGCGCGGTCGGGCTGGCCGGCATCACCGGGGCGCTGGTCGAGGGGCCGGCCCGCGGCATGGGCGACCCGGTCGTGCTGGTCGCGCTGGTGCTCGGCGTGCTGGGGCTGGCCGGGTTCTGCGTGCTCCAGGCGCGTGAGCGCAATCCGCTGGTGCCGCCGGACCTGTTCGCCAACCGCACGTTCACCGTGGCCAACCTGCTGACGTTCCTGCTCTACGCGGCGCTCGGCGGCGTGATGATGCTGATGGTGATGCAGCTACAGGTGTCCCTGCACTACCCGCCGGTGCTGGCCGGACTGGCCGGGCTGCCGATCACGGTGATCATGCTGCTGCTGTCGGCGCAGTCGGGGAAGCTGGCCCAGCGCATCGGCCCGCGGCTACAGCTGATCGTCGGGCCGATCCTGGTCGGCGTGGGCATGCTGATGCTGCGCTGGGCCGTGCCGGGGGCCTCCTACCTGACCGGCGTGCTGCCCGGCGTCGTGGTGTTCGGCCTGGGGCTGCTGTGCGCGGTCGCGCCGGTGACGGCGACCGTGCTCGCCGCCGCGCCCGACCGGCACGCCGGCGTCGCCTCCGGCGTGAACAACGCGGTGGCCCGGACCGGGTCGCTGCTCGCGGTGGCCGTGCTGCCGGCGGCGGCCGGCATCACCGGCGAGAAGTACTCCGATCCGACCGCCCTGACCGCCGGTTGGCAGATGGCGCTGCTGATGTGCGCGATAGCCGCGGTGGCCGGCGGTGTGATCGCGTTTTTCATCGACAACAAGGTTCTCGGCCAGCCGTCGTCGCCGGCGGTTGTCGAGGATTCCCCGCATCCGGGCGATTGCCTGCACTGCGGAGTGGAAGGGCCGCCCACCCACGTGCATCCGCGGCGGCCGTCCATAGTGGACTGAAGGGGGTGTTCGTGCTCACCATCGCCCAACCCCGGGAGTGTTCGCCACGTCTAGTGCGTTGGTAGTGCGGTAGGGGATTGGGAGCGATGAGCGAGCACAAGGACCACAAGGACAAGGAGAACGGCACGAATCGGCTGGACATCAAGCCGACGCAGGTCGCGGCGGGCGCGCTGGCGTCCGTGACCGCGGCCGTACTGGGGTCGAAACTGGGGGTCGCCGGCACCGTCGCCGGGGCCGGGCTGGCCAGTGTGGTCGGCACCGTCGGCGCCTCGCTGTACGAGCGATCGATTCATGCCGCCAAGGACCGGGTCACTGCCCGGATCAAGCAGGAGGAGCCGCCGGTCGGCGCGTCCCATGACGCTGAGACCGTTCGGCTCATGGTCGCACCGCCGAAACGGGAGGCCGGCAAGCGCCGGTGGCCGATGCTGGCCGCCGCGACCGCGGCCGCCTTCGTGCTCGGCATGGGCGTGCTGACCGTCGTGGAACTGCTCGACGGCCAGGCCACTTCCGGCAACGGCCAGCGCACCACCGTGGGCGCGCTGTTCGGCCAGCCGGAGCAGACCAGCGCGCCGCATCCGACCAGCGCGCCGCCGCCGACCAGCACATCCACGT
The DNA here is from genome assembly GCF_044547355.1 of Kutzneria sp. NPDC052558. Taxonomy (NCBI): domain Bacteria; kingdom Bacillati; phylum Actinomycetota; class Actinomycetes; order Pseudonocardiales; family Pseudonocardiaceae; genus Kutzneria; species Kutzneria sp. NPDC052558. The sequence goes on along the minus strand of NZ_JBIUAG010000012.1, from coordinate 215,342 downwards.
CGACCACGACCACCACCGCGCCGACCACCACCTCCAGCACGCCGCCGTCGTCGACCACGACAACCGAGCCGACAACCACCTCGTCGTCGTCGACGACCGTCACCACGACGACCCAGCAGCAGCCGATCGGCACCACCGGCGGCCCGCCGCCCGGTGCGAGCTAGCGTCTGCCGACGGTCCGCGCCAGGGGCCAGCCCGGCTGCCGCCGTAAAGATCAAGCATGCTGCGGCCGGACGGCGCAGCGGTCACGGCGGTGTCCGGACGGGCAACTGGTCGCGGCCGGCGGTATGGAACAGGAAATCCGCGTGACGTTACTTAAACGTCAACTGTTAACCGCTACTCGTCGTACCCAGGCGGGCGGCGGGTGTGACACGCTTTGCGCCCGATCGGACTGTTCGTCGAACAACGTTCGGCAACACGTCATGTGTGGGGGAGGGATTGATGGCGGCGGTCACTGAACCCCGGAGAACCAGAGGTGGGGGGAAGGTGGGGCGACCCCTGCCGCCGCCCCACCACCCGTCCCCCTAAAAGGCTCGGGAAGGGGTCCCTGCAACCGCCACTCCCGAGTCCCCGCATCCGAAGATGAGGGAGACGTCTGATGAACCGCACTGATGCGGCTCGCATTACCGGCGCTGCCCTGTTGTCCATCGGCCTCGCCGCTACTGTCAGCGTACCGGCAGCCGCGAGTTCTGCGCCCGTCTCTGTCGATACGTCCACGAATGGTGTGGTCATATCACCCGATGTAGCGAGCGCGCTGCAACGGGATCTGGGTCTATCACCCGGTCGGGCGAGGGATCTGTTCGCCCAGCAGGATCGCGCCGAAGCGCAGGTAGCAACCCTGCGCACAGGGCTTGGGTCGATCTTCGCCGGATCCTGGTTCGACGCCACCGCCGGCCGGGCCGTTGTGGCGGTGACTGACATCACATCGGTTCCGAGGCTGGTCGCGGCGGGTGTTGAGGCAAGGGTTGTCACCCGAACGGACGCACAACTGGCCGCGGTGGCCGACGGGCTGGGATCCCGTCCGGTGCCCGCCGGGGTTGTCGGATGGTATGTCGACCTGCCGACCGACCAGGTTGTGGTTCAGGTTCTGGACCGTTCGCCGGCCACCGACGCCTTCGTCGCCACCGCCGGCTCGGCCGCCCGCGTCGAGACCGTGAGTGAGCGCCCGCGCCCGCTTTACGCCGTCCGTGGCGGCGACGCCTGGTACGGCTCGAACTTCCGGTGCTCGGTCGGATTCAGTGCCACCGATGCTTCTGGCGGCAAGCACTTCGTGACCGCCGGGCACTGCACCGCCGGCGGCGGTAGTGCATTCGGGTACAACCAAGTTTCACTCGGTCGGCTCAACGGCAGCCATTTCGGCACTGGCGGGGACTACGGCCGCGTCGACGTGACCAGCAGTCAGTGGACATTGTCCGGGGTTGTGGTCAACGGCGGCGGCACCGTGGCCGTCAAGGGCTCCACCGAGGCGGCCGTCGGCGCCGCGGTCTGCCGGTCCGGCTCCACCACCGGCTGGCACTGCGGCACCATCCAGGCCAAGAACCAGACCGTGGTCTACGCCGAGGGCACCGTCACCGGGCTGACCAGGACCAACGTCTGCGCCGAACCCGGCGACTCCGGCGGCTCGTGGATCAGCGGCAACCAGGCCCAGGGCGTCACCTCCGGCGGCTCCGGCAACTGCACCAGCGGCGGCACCACCTACTTCAGCCCCGTCAACCCGGCGCTGAGCGCCTACGGACTCCGGCTCGTCACGAGCTGATGCCCGGGTGGGCTCCCCCTGCAAGCCCACCACCCCGCCCCGGCGGCCGGCCCCCTCCCTGCACAGGCCGGCCGCCGGGGTGTTTTTCAAGCCCTCAAGGCTGTGAACGGTCCGTTCACGGCGGGTTCAAGCGGCGTTGGGCATGACGGGGTCACAGGCGGGACTTCAACGCCTCGGCGGCGGCGCGCGGGTCCTCGGCGGCGGTGATGGCCCGGACCACCACGATCCGCTGGGCGCCGGCGGCCAGCACCTCGTCCAGCCGGCCGAGGTCGATGCCGCCGATGGCGAACCAGGGCCGCTGCGACCGAACGTGCCGCACCAGGTCCAGGCCGGGGGCCGGGCGGCCAGGTTTGGTGGGGGTGGGCCAACACGGACCCGCGCAGAAGTAGTCCACACCCGGCTCCGCGGCGGCGGCGTCGGCCTGTGCGAAGTCGTGGGTGGAGCGGCCGATGGCGATGTCGTCGCCGGCGATGCGGCGGGCCAGCGGCACCGGCAGGTCGTCCTGGCCGAGGTGCAGCACGTCGGCCCCGGCGGCGACGGCGATGTCGGCCCGGTCGTTGACGGCCAGCAGCGCGCCGTGGCGGGCGCAGGCGTCGGCGAGGACCTCCAGCGCGGCGAGCTCGGGTTTGGCCTCCATGCCCTTGTCCCGCAGCTGAATGACGTCCACGCCGCCGGCGAGCGCGGCGTCGGCGAAGGACGCGAGGTCCCCGGTGGCGGTGCGGGCGTCGGTGCACAGATACAGCCGTGCGTCGGCGAGCCGCTTCCTGATCTGATCTCCATCCAGTCCTGGCACGGGTGCTACGGTAGATGCCAGTGGTCCGCACGGGAGCCTGGAGGAACCGGGCTGAGAGGGAGCTTGCCAGCTCTGACCGTCGAACCTGATCCGGGTCATGCCGGCGCAGGGAGCGTGATGTGTCTTGAAGATCGCCGTTGTCGGTGGTGGGGTCGTCGGTCTGTCGGTCGCGTGGGCGGCCGCCGAGGACGGGCACCAGGTGCAGTTGATCGACGCCGCGCCGGGGTCGGGCGCGTCCTGGGTGGCGGGCGGCATGCTCGCGCCGGTCACGGAGGCGTGGCCGGGCGAGGAACATGTGCTGGCGCTGGGCAGCGCGTCGCTGGACCGCTGGCCGGATTTCGCCGCCCGCCTGGACAAACGGGGTGGCCTGCGCACCGAGGGAACGCTGGTGGTGGCGGTGGACGCGGCCGACCGCGAGGAACTCGAGGGTGTGGCCGACTACCTGGCCCGGCTCGGCCGCGAGGTGGAACGAGTCACCGCGCGTCGGGCCCGTCAACTGGAGCCGTCGCTGGGCACGTCCGTCCGAAGTGGACTGTTGGTGCCCGGGGATCTGGCCGTGGACAACCGGGTGCTGCTGTCCTCGCTGCGCAAGGCGGCGGTGGACGCCGGCGCGCAGCCGATCGCCGTCGCGGCGAAGAGCGTCAGCGCCGGGGAAGTGCTGCTGGCCAACGGGTCCACCGTCGAGTGCGACACGGTGGTGCTGGCCGCCGGGGCGTGGAGCGGCGGCCTGTACGAGGGGCTGGCCAAGGTCGTCCGGCCGGTCAAGGGCGAGGTGCTGCGGCTCAAGGCCCGTGACGGCGCGCTCGATCCGCCGACCCGGACCGTGCGGGCCCTGGTCGAGGGCCGGCAGGTCTACCTGGTGCCGCGCGACGGCCGCGGCCTGGTGCTCGGGGCCACCCAGTACGAGGCCGGCTTCGACACCGAGGTCACGGTCGGCGGCGTCCGGGACCTGCTGCGCGACGCCGAGCGGGTGCTGCCGGGCATCGGCGAGTTCGCGGTGGTGGAGTGCGCCGCCGGGCTGCGGCCGGGCAGCCCCGACAACCTGCCGCTGCTGGGCTGGCTGGAGCCGGGCGTGCTGGCCGCCACCGGCCATCACCGCAACGGGATCCTGCTCGCCCCGATCACCGCCGAGGCGGTGGTCGACCTGCTCGCCGGACGTGAACCACCGGAGCCGGCGCGCGCCGCCGACCCGGGCCGACTGCTCGCCGTGACGAACGGGGGAAGCTGAATGCTGGTCGTGGTCAACGGAACCGAGCGCGAACTGGCCGACGGGGCCACCGTCGCCGACGCGCTGGCCGCCATCGACGCCCCGCCCCGGGGCATCGCGGTCGCGCTGGACGGCGAGGTCGTGCCGCGAGCCGGCTGGACGGAAACGCCGCTGCCGCCGGGCGGTCGCGTCGAGGTGCTCACCGCCGTGCAGGGAGGCTGAGGTGGACGATCCGTTTGTCATCGCCGACCGCGAGTTCGGCTCGCGGCTGGTCATGGGCACCGGCGGGGCGGCCAACCTGGCCGTTCTGGAGCGGGCGCTGCTGGCCGCCGGCACCGAGCTGACCACGGTGGCCATGCGCCGGATGGACGCCGCCGGCGGCACCGGCGTGCTGGACCTGTTGCGCCGCCTGGGAATCGAGCCGCTGCCCAACACCGCGGGCTGCCGCACCGCGGCCGAGGCGGTGCTCACCGCCCGGCTGGCCCGCGAGGCCCTGGAGACCAACTGGGTGAAGCTGGAGGTGGTGGCCGACGACCGCACCCTGCTGCCCGACTCGGTCGAGCTGCTCGACGCCGCCCAGCAGCTGGTCGAGGACGGCTTCGTGGTGCTGCCGTACACCAACGACGACCCGGTGCTGGCGCTGCGGCTGGAGGAGGCCGGCTGCGCCGCGGTGATGCCGCTGGGCTCGCCCATCGGCACCGGCTTGGGCATCCGTAACCCGCACAACATCGAGCTGATCGTGTCCCGGGCCTCGGTGCCGGTGATCCTGGACGCTGGCATCGGCACCGCCTCGGACGCCGCGCTGGCCATGGAGCTGGGCTGCTCGGCCGTGCTGCTGGCCACCGCCGTCACCCGGGCGCAGGATCCCGAGCGGATGGCGGCGGCGATGCGATGGGCGGTGGATGCCGGCCGTTCGGCCCTACTTGCCGGGAGAATTCCGCAACGCTTCTGGGCGCGGGCGTCCAGCCCGCCGCGCTGAGTCATCATGAACGGTAGGTGCCACCTACCTGAGGAGTGAGTGTCGTGGCGATGTCGACGACGACGGCCACGGTCGACGAGACCACGCGGCTGTACCTGGCGGTCGGCCGGCTGTCCCGGATCCTGCGCCGCAGCGGGTCGCCCGGCCTGGGGCAGGGGTCGATCTCGGCCCTGGCCACCCTGACCTATCAGGGCCCGATGCGCCTGGGCGACCTGGCCGCCCGTGAGGGCGTGGCCCCGCCCACGCTGTCCCGGATCATCGCCGCGCTGGTGGAGTCCGGCTTCGTGCTGCGGGAGGCCGACCCGCAGGACGGCCGGGCCTCGCTGGTGCGGGCCACGGCCGAGGGGGAGCGGATCATGGCCGGGGTCCGTTCCGAACGGCTGCACGAGCTGCACAACCGCCTGGAGCGGCTCACCGACCAGCAGCGGGCCGCGATCACGGCCGCCCTGCCGGCGCTGGAGGAACTGGTGGCCGAGGACGTCTGACTCACGACACTGAGCGGCCGGCCCTGGGGGAACCGGCCGCTCAGCGGGTGCGGGCGTCAGTTGCCGGCGACGTCCAGCACGAGCTTGCCGGTCAGTTGGTTGGCCGCGCCGATCTCGTGGGCCTTGCCGGCCTCGGCCAGCGGCAGCACCTGGTCCACGCGGACGGTCAGCTTGCCGGCGGTGATCAGGTCCAGCAGGCCGAGCAGGCCGCGCTGGTCGGGCTCGACGAGGATGCCGGTGGCCCGCACGCCGTGCTGCTTGGCCTTGGCCGCCAGCGTGTCGTCGACGCCGCCGGGCACGGCGAACACGGTGCCGCCGGGCTTGAGCACGTCGACCGAGCGCAGGGCGTTCTCGCCGCCGATCAGGTCGAAGACCACGTCGACGTCCTTGGCCACCTGGGTGAAGTCGGCGGTGGTGTAGTCGATGGGCTCGTCCACGCCGATGCCGCGCAGGAAGTCGTGCTTCACGGCGCGGGCGGTGCCGTAGACGTAGGCGCCACGGGCCTTGGCGATCTGCACGGCCAGGTGGCCGACACCGCCGGCGGCGGCGTGCACGAGCACCTTCTGGCCCGGCCGCACCTCGGCGTCGTCGACGAGGGCCTGCCAAGCCGTGAGGCCGGCCAGCGGCAGCGCGGCGGCCTCGAAGTGGCTCAGGCCGGCCGGCTTGCGCACGAAGTGCCGGGACGGGGCGACGACGTACTCGCCGTAGCCGCCGACCTCCTTGGGGAACGCCGGCATGCCCAGCACCTCGTCGCCCGGCTGGAGCCAGCTGACCCCGAAGCCGACCTGCTCGACCGTGCCGGAGACGTCCCAGCCCAGCACGAACGGCGGCTGCCCGAGGAACACGCCGTGCTCCCGGGTCTTCCAGTCCACCGGGTTCACGCCGGCCGCGTGCACCCGGACCAGGATCTCCGTCGGCCCCGGCTCCGGACGGGCCACGTCGACCACCTGCAGCACCTCGGGCCCGCCCAGTTCGGTCTGGCGCACGACTCGCATGTCGATCTGTCCCTTCCCTTTGAACGGTTGTCAGGCCATCCTGTGGGAGCTGGTACACATCCGCTAGTAGGCACAAATTTGTAAAGTAGGTACCTGATGGAAACCGCCTGGGACGTCTACCTCCGGGCCTGCCCGTGCCGCGACGTGCTGGATCTGGTGGCCAACAAGTGGACCGCGCTGATGTTCGGGGTGCTGGCCCGGCGGCCGCACCGGTTCGGTGAGCTGCGCCGCGAGGTGGCCGGCATCACACCCAAGGTGCTCACCCAGAACCTGCGCAGCCTGGAGCGGGACGGCCTGATCAGCCGCACCGTCTACCCGACGACCCCGCCGAGCGTGGAGTACGCCCTCACGCCGCTGGGCCGCAGCATCAGCGCCATCCTGATCGCCCTGAACAACTGGACCCAGGACAACTTCGACGAGATCCGCACCGCCCGCGAGGCCTACGACGCCACCGCCGACGCCCTACCCCAGCCAGTGAGCTGACGCCACCGCCGACGGGGTTGGAAGGGGGCTTTCCTTCACTCCGAGTGGAGGAAGGCCCCCTTCCACACTTGAGCAGCGCTCAGATGGGGTTGTCGGAGAGGCGCCAGAAGTTGGAGACGGGGCCGGTGCCGGCGCCGAGGGGGTAGGCGTTGCGCACGGCGTGCACGATGAAGCGCTTGCCGAACTCGGCCGCCGCCGGCATGGTGGCGCCCTTGGCCAGGGCCGAGGTGATCGACGAGGCCAGGGTGTCGCCGCTGCCGTGGGTGTGCTGGACGTCGAAGCGCGGCCCGGGCAGCTCGATGACGGCCACGCCGTCGTAGAGGATGTCCACGCACTCCGGGTCCGACCGCAGGTGGCCGGCCTTGATCAGCACCCACTGCGGCCCGAGGTCGTACATCGCCTTGGCCGCGTCCAGCATCATGTCCCGGCTGGTCACGTCGATCCCGGTGAGCAGCCGCACCTCGTCCAGGTTGGGCGTGACGAGGGATGCTCGCGGGAACAGCAGATTCTTCAGGCCGGCCAGGGCGTTGTCGTGCAGCAGCTGGTCGCCGTGCATGGACGCGGACACCGGGTCGACCACGAACGGGATCGTTCGGTCCCGTCCGATGCCGACCTTGTCGATGGTCGCGGCGATCGCCTCGATGATCGCCGCCGAGGCCAGCATGCCGGTTTTCGCCGCCGTGACACCGATGTCCGACACCACGGCCTCGATCTGCGCGGCCACCACCTCGGGCGGGATCTCGTGGAAACCCGAGACCCCGACCGAGTTCTGCACGGTGACCGCGGTGACCGCGGTGGTGGCGTGCACGCCGCAGGCGAAGAACGTCCGGCAGTCGGCGTGCACGCCCGCGCCACCGCCGGAGTCGGTGCCGGCGATGGTCAGTGCCCTGGGGGGAGTGGAATTCGTCACCGATCACCCCGCGGGTTCGCGCCGGTCTCTGGAGCCGTGGGCCGGGAAAATCGCATCTGTTCAGCGGTTTTTCCGGCCAAGGCGAAGAGACCGGTCACGAGCGAACTCGCCCCGCGCGGCATGAGCACAGCCCCCATTTACCCCTCCACAACCGGCAGGTAGACCTGCTTGCCGTGCGACGCGAACTCCGCCGACATCTCGGCCATGCCCGCCTCGATCGCTTCCACTGAGGACAAGTTGTGCTCCTCAGCGTACTTGCGCACGTCCTGGGTGATGCGCATGGAGCAGAACTTGGGGCCGCACATGGAGCAGAAGTGGGCGGTCTTGGCCGGCTCGGCCGGCAGGGTCTCGTCGTGGTAGGCCCGCGCGGTGTCCGGGTCCAGCGACAGGTTGAACTGGTCGTGCCAGCGGAACTCGAAGCGGGCCTGGGACAACGCGTCGTCGCGCTCCTGGGCCTTGGGATGCCCCTTGGCCAGGTCGGCCGAGTGCGCGGCGATCTTGTACGTGATCACGCCGACCTTCACGTCGTCCCGGTTGGGCAGGCCGAGGTGCTCCTTGGGCGTGACGTAGCACAGCATCGCGGTGCCGGCCCAGGCGATCTGGGCGGCGCCGATGGCCGAGGTGATGTGGTCGTAGGCCGGCGCGATGTCGGTGGCCAGCGGGCCGAGCGTGTAGAACGGGGCCTCGCCGCAGACCTCCTCCTCCAGCCGCACGTTCTCCACGATCTTGTGCATCGGCACGTGGCCGGGGCCCTCGATCATCACCTGCACGTCCTTGGCCCGGGCGATGTGGGTGAGCTCGCCCAGCGTGCGCAGCTCGGCGAACTGGGCCTCGTCGTTGGCGTCGGCGATGGACCCGGGCCGCAGCCCGTCGCCCAGCGAGAACGTCACGTCGTAGGCCCGCAGGATGTCGCAGAGTTCCTCGAAGTTGGTGTAGAGGAAGCTTTCCGTGTGGTGGGCCAGGCACCACGCGGCCATGATCGAGCCGCCGCGGGAGACGATGCCGGTGACCCGCTTGGCGGTCAGCGGCACGTAGCGCAGCAGCACGCCGGCGTGCACGGTCATGTAGTCCACGCCCTGCTCGCACTGCTCGATCACGGTGTCCCGGTAGATCTCCCAGGACAGCTTGGTCGGATCGCCGTTGACCTTCTCCAGCGCCTGGTACATCGGCACGGTCCCGACCGGCACCGGCGAGTTGCGCAGGATCCACTCCCGCGTCTCGTGGATCCGCTTGCCGGTGGACAGGTCCATGATGGTGTCCGCGCCCCAGCGGGCCGCCCACACCATCTTGTCCACCTCCTCCTCGATCGAGGAGGAGACGGCCGAGTTGCCCATGTTGGCGTTGATCTTGACGAGGAACTTCTTGCCGATGATGGCCGGCTCGGACTCGGGATGGTTGCGGTTGACCGGGATCACCGCCCGGCCGATCGCCACCTCGCTGCGCACGAACTCGGGGTCCACGCCCTCGCGGGCGGCGCAGAAGGCCATCTCCTTGGTGATGATGCCGGCCTTGGCGTAGGCCAGCTGCGTCACCGCGCCGTTCACGGGCTCGCGTTCGGCGACCCAGGGCGCGCGCAGCTTCGACAGTCCACTGTGGACGTCGATGACGGCGTCCGAGTCGGTGTAGGGGCCGGAGGTGTCATACAGGTCAAGGTGTTCGCCATTGCTGAGCTCCACCCGGCGCATCGGGATCCGGGTGTCGTGCGGGCCGTCGACGTAGACCTTGCGCGAGCCCTGGATGGGCCCCGTGGTCACGGTGGGCCGGACACGGTCGTCAAGCGACGTCATGGCGATTCCTCCCTACGCTGGCATTACCCAGTCAGGTTCAGGCGGTCGGCGGCACCGGGTCCGGATGACCCAGCCGCCCTCTCAGCCCGCTTCCAGCGCGAGCTCCCGCGGTGTTCAGTTGTCGGCATCCCGACGCTAGCGAATGCCGGCGCTTCCTGCCAGCCTCGGTCGCGTACCTTGTGCCGGTGGCCGACGATCAACCGTTTCCACCGGGCGCCCGGCGGGCCGTTCGGCCCACGGCGGTCATCGACTGCCCGGCCTGCGGCGAGCTGGCCGGCCGCGGCTACCCGATGTGCCAGGTGTGCGCCGAGCTGGTCGACCAGTTCTGGACCCTGGACTGGCGGCCGCTGGTGGAGGTCTCCGGCATCCCGGAGCTGGAACTGGCCGAGCTGGTGCTGCTGGAGGACGTCGGCAAGCTGCCGTGGACCTGCACCGACGTGGCCATGACGCTGCTGCGCTGCCCGGCCTGTGGGGCCGAGCTGGGCACCGGGGACCTGCCCTGCCTGCGCTGCCGGGTCGCCGACGAGCAGCGCTGGGCCTGGGACCACATGGGCTACCCGGACCGGATGACCGGCAACGAGCACGCCATGCGGGTGGCCCGGATGGTGCTGCGGGCCCCGCACCGCCACCGCGAGACCGTGGTCCAGGGCTGGCGGCTGACCATGCCGTTCCTGCTGCTGGGCGAGCTGCCCACGACCTCGCAGGCCCAGCGGATCCGGGCCCACGTGCTGGCCGAGCGCTACGACGAGCTGGTGCGCTGCCGGTCGTTGCGCGAGCTGGCCGGCTTACCGAGCGTGCCCTGGCGAAAAGAGGTTTGACCTCGAGCGCGCTCCATCCTGTTGGATCGGGTCCATGGTGAGTCTGGGCATCGGCACGTGGGCGATGGGCGGTCCGTTCTGGGCCGGGACGCAGGCGGTCGGCTGGGGGCCGACCGACGACGAGGAGTCGGCGCGGGCGCTGCGCCGGGCTGTCGAGCTGGGGGTGACGCTGTTCGACACCGCCGACGTGTACGGCACCGGGCACGCCGAGGAGCTGCTGGGCCGGGTCTTCGCCGGCCGGCGGGACGAGATCCGCATCGCCACCAAGTGGGGCAACGTCTTCGACCCGGCCACCCGGCAGCTGACCGGCGGCGACGGCAGCGTGGCCTACATGCGCAAGGCGCTGACCGAGTCGCTGCGGCGGCTGCGCACCGATCACGTCGACATCTACCAGCTGCACCTGGGCGACCTGCCGTTCGACCAGGCCGCCGAGCTGCGGGCGGCCTGTGACGACCTGCTGATGGAGGGGCTGATCCGGGCCTACGGCTGGAGCACCGACGACCCGGAGCGGGCGGCGGTGTTCGGCACCTACGTGCAGGCCGAGATGAACGTGCTGCACGACCGGCCGGACCTGTACCCGGTGCTGGAGATCCAGGACATGACCATGCTGTGCCGCGGGCCGCTGGCCATGGGGCTGCTGACCGGCCGCGACTGGGCCACGGCGGCGCTGCCCGAGGACGACGTGCGCAACAAGGTTCCGGAGTGGATGCGGTTCTTCTCCGACGGCAGGCCGACGCCGGAGTTCGTCAAGCGGGTCGAGGCCGTGCGCGAGGTGCTGACCTCGGAAGGACGGACGCTGGCCCAGGGGGCGCTGGCCTGGATCTGGGCCCGGTGCGACCGGGCGGTGCCGATCCCCGGCTGCCGCACCGTCGCCCAGGTCGAGGAGAACGTGGGGGCGCTGGAGTTCGGGGCGTTGACGCCGGCCCAGCTGGCCGAGGTGCAGCGCCTGCTGAGCTGACGTTCTGTACTTGCGGGTCCATTTTTGCCGGCTTAAGTTCGATGCCATGCGAACAATTCACATCGACCGGCACGGTGGGCCCGAAGTCCTGGCCTGGGCCGAATTCCCCGATCCCACGCCGGGCCCCGGCCAGGCCGTCGTCACGCCGACCGCCATCGGCGTGAACTACATGGACATCGGCGCCCGCGAGACCGGCATGGCCGGCTGGGGCGCGCCGGTGACGCTGGGCGTGGAGGGCGCGGGCCGGGTGGTCGCCGTCGGCGACGGGGTGCCCGACCTCGCCGTCGGTGACAGGGTCGCCTGGTTCTACGTGCCCGGCAGCTACGCCGAACTGGTGCTCGCGCCGGCGGAGTCGCTGGTCAAGCTGCCCGACGACATCGCGGACGAGACCGCCGCCGCGGTGATGATGCAGGGCCTGACCGCCAACCACTTCACCACCGAGACGTACGCGATCAAGCCCGGCGACGTCGCCGTGGTGCACGCGGCGGCCGGCGGGGTCGGGCGGATGCTGACCCAGATGATCCGGGCCCGCGGCGGCACGTCGATCGGCCTGGTGTCCCGGCCGGACAAGGTCGCGGCAGCGCAGGCCGACCACGTGCTGGTGTCCAGCGGCGGCGGCTTCGAGGACAAGATCCGCGAGCTGACCGGCGGCGAGGGCGCGCACGTCGTCTACGACGGCGGCGGCGCGCCGACCTTCCGCTCATCCCAGCTTTCCCTGCGGCGGCACGGGGTTCACGTCTACTACGGGCCGTTCATGGGCGTGCCGACGCTGACCCCGATGGACCTGCCCAACAGCATCCTGCTGTCGTACTCGGCCGTCGCCGACCACGTGCCGACGCGGGAGGCGCTGATCCGCCGCACCGGCGAGGTGTTCGACTTCGTCCGCAACGGACAGCTCACCGTCCACATCGGCGGCCGCTACGCCCTGAAGGACGCCGCCCAGGCCCACATCGACCTGGAATCCCGTGCCACCACGGGAAAGCTGTTGCTAGTCCCGTAGGCACGACGAGACGGCGTCGGCGATGCTGCCCAGGGCGTCCAGCCGCGCGTACTCGGCGGCCAGCCGCCGGGCGTTGCCGCGATAGGTCGGGTCGGCCAGCACGATCCGCACCGCCTGCTCGATGTCGTCGTCCGAGGGCTTGTCCGTGGCCAGGTACAGCGCCGCCCCGGTGGCCGCGACCCGGGTGTTGCCCTCCAGCTGGTCGGCCGAGCGGCCGGTCAGCACCAACGGCTTGGCGTGCCGCAGCGCCCGCTGCACGGTGTCGAAGCCGCCGTCGCTGATCACCACGTCGTCCTCGCAGTGCGGCGACGGCAGCGTGCCCACGAACCGCACGTGCGACGGTGTGTCGCTGCGCCGATAGCTCAGTTCCTCCACCGACAGCTGGAGAAACCGGTCCGCCGCCAGGATCGGCGCGTCCAGCACGAACGGCAGCGGGTCGTGGGTGACCCCGACCGACCGCATGGCCTCGACGAACTCCTCCTGCACGCCGCCGAGCGCGTCCCGGACGTACTCGTAGGCCCGGCGGTTGCGCTCGCGGCCGGCGGCCGTGCGGTCCGGCGGCAGGCCGAATCCCGCCGGCGCGGTGTCGATGCTGCTCAGCGAGAACGGCTCGGTGCCGATCAGGATCAGCGCCGCCGGCTTCGGGCCCGGGGCCCCGTAGCTCAGCGGCAGCGTGCCCTGGAACGCGACGTCGCCCACGACCACGGTCGGGACGTCGGACTCCGACAGCAGCCGGCACAGCCGCCGGTGCTGGTCGACCAGCGAGCGCCCCGTCGGCGGCTCCAGGCCGGTGATCAGCTCGACCTCATGGCCGCGGCCGGTCAGCGAATCGGCGATCGTGCGCATCGCACTGCGGTGGGTGGTGGTGGCCGTGACGACGACCCTGCCCATGGCTCTGGTCCTCCCAGGAGTGGCGCCTTACGAGAGGAAGACGTGCGATCGGCCGCGATGGATCAACGCGCGGCCGAACGGGCACCCATTGCCGCCCCCGCCCACCGCGACCGCTGCCAACGCCGGCACGCCGCCCAGACAGTGCCGGATCCCACGACGTCGACGCGGATCAGGGACCGCGGCCCGGTATCGCCACAGGTCAGCCAGACCGTCGGAGGTCAGTGGAGGCAGCGTGGTCAGGGCGGTGGGTGATGACACAGCAGGCACGACATCCCTGGCAGGTCATGGCTTCGACAACCACATGATCAATTCGACAACCACATGATCAACCTGGGGGTTGCGCCTGCTTCCCATTCAGCCCCACGACTTTTGCACGCCCCCACCCAACCTCAGGCCCCCACCCAACCCTGGGGGCCGGCCCCGCTGCCAGCCTACCGGCGGCAAGCCCTAGTTGATCTTGCGACAGGGCTGTCTGTGGACAACTCCCGGCCTGTGGACAACCCGGCCACGGGACCGCCGCTAGTCCTCGTCGTCCTCGTCGGCGAACGGGTCCGGCTCCACCGCGGGGTCCCAGGACAGGCCGGGCACGCCCCAGCCGTTGCGCTTGAGCATCTTCTTGGCCGCCCGGGCGTTGCGGCCGACCAGCCGGTCCAGGTAGAGCAGGCCGTCGAGGTGGTCGGTCTCGTGCTGGAGGCAGCGGGCGAAGAAGCCGGTGCCCTCGACCTCGACCGGTTCGCCCTGCTCGTCCACGCCGGTGACCTTGGCCCAGTCGGCCCGGCCGGTCGGGTAGGTCTCGCCCGGCACCGACAGGCAGCCCTCGAAGTCGTCGTCCGGATCGGGCATGCCCTCCGGCCGGTCGGAGGTCTCCAGCTTCGGGTTGACGACGACACCCTTGAACCGGTTGCCCTGGTCGTCGGGGCAGTCGTAGACGAATACCCGCAGGTCGACGCCGATCTGGTTGGCCGCGAGACCGACGCCGTTGGCCGCCGCCATGGTCTCGTACATGTCCGCGACCAGAGTGCGCAGGCCCTCGTCGAACTCGGTCACCGGGCGGGTCGGGGTGCTCAGCACCGGGTCGCCGACCACGCGGATGGGGTGAATCGCCATGGTCCCGACCCTAGGGGCCGGTTCGGCAAGATCAATGTCAGGGGTGGTCGGTAAGGTTGCCGATCCGGGACGCGCCGAGGTCGGGCACGGCCGGGATCAAGATCACGTGATTGAATGGTCGCCTGGAATCACACGCGTGTGATTCCTGCGACCGCAGGGATCCGCGACCGTGAGGGGCGAGGAACCAGATGGACGCCGCAAAGGCCATCACGCAGGTGGACGAGCCTGCCGACGGCCTGACCCGACGAGAGCACGCCATCCTGGCGTTCGAACGTCAGTGGTGGAAGTACGCCGGAGCCAAGGAACAGGCCATCCGCGAGCTGTTCGACATGTCCTCGACCCGGTACTACCAGGTGCTCAACGGCCTGATCGAGAAGCAGGAAGCGATGGCCGTCGACCCGATGCTGATCAAGCGGCTGCGCCGGCTGCGCGCCGGCAGGCAGCGCGCCCGCGCCGCGCGCAGGCTGGGGTTCGAGCTGCGATGACCACGCCGGAAACCCCCAGCGGCGGCCCGGCCCGGCCGGCCCGCATCGCCGGCATCGTGTTGCTCGTGGTCGCCGGGATCGCCCTGGTCATGGGCATCGTCAGCCTGCTGCCGCTCGGCGGCGGCAGCAACGAGGCCGGCGCCACCACCACGACCACGGCCGCCCCGACCACCACCTCGTCGTCCACCTCGGCCAAGCCCACAACCACCACCGCCGCGCCGACCACCACCACGACCGCGCCGCCGCCGGCCACCACGACGACCGCGGCGCCGCCCCCGGCCAACAACCCGCAGTCCGTGCCGGTGCGCGTCTACAACAACGGCACCATCCAGGGCTACGCCCAGAAGGCCGCCGACGACTTCAAGGCCGCCGGCTGGAACGTGACCACGGTCGCCGCCTACTCGCAGGGCATCATCGCCACCACAACCGTGTACTTCACGCCCGGCACCGACGAGGAAGCCGCCGCCAACCAGCTCGGCCAGGCCTTCCACATGCGGGTCATGCCCCGCTTCGACGGCATCCAGTCGGCCTCGCCCGGCGTCATCGTCATCATCACCAACGACTACAACCCACCCGCCAAGGGCTGACCGACCGCCCCGCCGAAACGCCTTTCCTGTCATCAAGGAGCGGGTCAGCGCTGGCGGGAGTCGGCGTAGGCGGCGAGGGCGGCCAGCTGGGCGGGGTCCAGGGACGGGCGGACGGCGGTGCGGGCCCGCGCCAGGTGGGCGGCGGTGACCTCGGCCGCCGACAGGGACTCGCGCATGGCGGTCAGGGCTGCCTCCCGGACCAGGCCGGCGCAGTCGGCGGCGGAGTAGCCGTCCAGCTCGGCGGCCAGCGCGGCCAGGTCCACGTCGGCGGCCAGCGGCATGTTCCGGGCGGCCGAGCGCAGGATCTCGGCCCGGGCGTCGGCGTCCGGCGGCGGCACGTAGATCACCCGTTCCAGCCGGCCGGGCCGCAGCAGGGCGGGGTCGAGCAGTTCGGGCCGGTTGGTGGCGCCGACGACGATCACGTCCCGCAGCGGCTCCACGCCGTCGAGCTCGGTCAGCAGGGCGGCCACGACGCGGTCGGCGACGCCGGAGTCCGAGGACTGGCCGCGGCGCGGGGCCAGGGCGTCGACCTCGTCCAGGAAGACCAGGGCGGGCGCGGCCTCGGCGGCCCGGCGGAACAGCTCCCGCACGGCCCGTTCGGACTCGCCGACGAACTTGTCCATCAGCTCCGCGCCCTTGACCGACAGCACGTTCAGCCGCCCGCTGCCGGCCAGGGCCCGCACCAGGAAGGTCTTGCCGCAGCCGGGCGGCCCGTACATCAGGACCCCGCGCGGCGGCTGAACCCCAAGGCGGGCAAAGGAATCCGGGTACTGAAGCGGCCACAGCACGGCCTCGGTGAGCGCCTGCTTGACCTCGGCCATGTCGCCGACGTCGTCGAGGGTCAGCCCGCCGGTCCGCAAAGTGTCCGAAGTGGACATGGAAATCGGGCGCACGGTCTCCAACGCGCCCAACAGGTCCTGCTGGCTGACCTGGAGCACGCCGTCGGAGTGCCGCATGGCCGCCCGCAGAGCCGCTTCCCGGCGCAGCGCGGCCAGGTCGGCAGCGACGAAACCGGGCGTGCGGTCGGCGATCGCGCCGAGGTCCACATCGGACTCCACCGGCACCTCGCGCAGCAGCACCCGCAGCAGCTCGACGCGAACCTTGCTGTCGGGCAACGGAAGCGACAGCGTGCGGTCCACCAGCTCCGGGGCCCGCAGCCGAGGATCGACCGCCTCGGGATGGGCGCTGGTCACGGCCAGCGCCAGGCCTTCGCCGCGGACCGCCGAACGCAGCGTGTCCAGCACGATCGTGGCCACCGGCGGGGGAGTCGAGGCCGGCAGCAGGGCGTCGATGTCGGAGATCAACAGCACCGATGGCTTGGTGGCCTTGGCGATCGTCGCCGACAGCTGCTGCGCGGCGGCGTTGGCCTCCAGCGCGGCGATGCTCGGGGCCGACAGCTCGACCACCGCGGCCCCGACGGAGTGGGCCACCGACCGCACCAGGGTCGCCTTGCCGACTCCCTCCGGCCCGGTGACCAGCACCCCCAGCTGCGCCGACGCGCCCAGCTGGGCCAGCAGCTCCGGCCGGTGGAAGGTCAGGTCCAGCCACTCCGCCAGCAGCTTGGCCGAGTCCTGCTGGCCGACCAGGTCGGCCACCGGCACCGGCGGCACCGCCGGCGCCTCCACCGGGGCGACCACCAGCTCGGCGACGGGTTCCGGCTCGACCACCACCTCGGTGCCCCGCCAGTTCAGCACGCTGCTCGGGCCGACCGTCACCGGACCGGGCGGCTGCGTCGCCGTCACGGTGATCAGCTCGTTGGTCCACGTCGTGCCGATGGCCAGCGACAGCTGCCGCCGGGCCTGCGAGACGTCCGACCCTGGCGGCGGCGCCAGGTCCTGCGGCAGCAGCGACACCGCGTCGCCGGTGGTCAGCACCTTGCCGGTCAGGGCCAGCCGCAGCGTGTCCGGGTGCACCGACGCCGAGGCCAGCCGGGAGCCGGACACCACGACCGACCGGGCCTGCGCCACCTCGACCGGCGCGATCACGATCTCCGAGCCCTCGACGATGCCCAGATTGGACAGCGTCACGTCGTCCACGTAGACGAAGCCGTGCGGGCTCTCGCCGTCGTGGGCGGCGGCCAGGGCCGCGCTGACCCGAGCCCCGGTCAGCTTCACCGCGTCCCACGGGCGCAGGCCCAGCGCGGCCAGCACCTCGGGATGCAGGCGGACGACACCTCGCCGGGTGTCCAGCGCGGACGGTGACAGCCGGGCGGTCAGCGAGATCACGACCGCCAGCTTAGCCACGGGCCGCGAGGCTCAGCGGCGTTCCTGACGGCGCAGTCCCAGCTGCCGCCAGCCCCGGCGGCGACCGTCGCCGTTGGCGCGGCCGTTGGTGGACGGCTCGCCGCGCCGCGGCAGCCGCACCTGGCTGATCCGGCTGGCCGCGCCAGCCACCCGGCGGCGCAGCGGCGGCCGCAGCCCGAACCGGCGGGCGGCGCTGCCGGCCCTGCGGATGGCCCGCCGCTCCCGCGACGGCACCGACCAGGCCTCCGGATGCCGGGCCAGCCAGTAGTAGCGGTACACGGCGTACGGGATGTGGCCCAGGTAGATCAGCATCGCCGCGACCAGCGCCCACAGCGGGTACAGCAGCACGGTCGCGGCCACCAGCACCACGCCGACCAGCAGCGGCGCCACCACCCGCGGCGGCACCTTGATCGTCTTCAGCGACAGCGTGGGCACCCGGCTGATCATCAGCGCCGCCACGAACACCGTCCACACCGCGACCACGATCGGCGAGGTCCACCAGCCGTTGCCGGCGGCCAGCCACAGCACCATCGGCAGCAGGGCCAGCAGCGCCCCCGGCGGGGCCGGCACGCCGACGAAGAACTCCTTGGTGAACGGCGGCTTCTCGGTGTCCTCGAGCAGCGTGTTGAACCGGGCCAGGCGCAGCACCATGCAGGCGGCGAAGATCAGCGAGACGATCCACTGCCCGTTGTCCGAGCCGTGGCTCCAGATGTAGAGCATCAGCGCCGGCGAGACGCCGAAGGAGATGGCGTCGGCCAGCGAGTCCAGCTCCGCGCCCATCTTGCTGGTGGCGTCGAGCAGCCGGGCGATCCGGCCGTCCAGGCTGTCCAGGACCGCGGCCGCGCCGATCGCGCCGATGGCCACCTCGTAGTTGTTGGTGAGCACGAACTGCACGCCGGACAGGCCCGCGCACATGGCGAGCACCGTGATGGCGTTGGGCAGCAGCCGGACGCCGGGACCCGATGGCATCGGGGTCAGCCTCCGAGTTCGGCGAGCACGGTCTCCCCGCCGATGGTCCGCTGGCCCGGCTCGACCAGCACCTTGCTGCCCAGCGGCACGTAGAGGTCGACGCGGGAGCCGAAGCGGATCAGGCCGTAGGTCCGGCCGGCCAGCGCCGGGTCGCCGGCGTTGACCTCGCACACGATGCGCCGCGCGATCAGGCCGGCGATCTGCACCACGACCAGGTCGTGGCCCTGCTCGGTGCGGATGGCCAGCGAGTTGCGCTCGTTGTCCTCCGACGCCTTGTCCAGGTCGGCCGACAGGAACTTGCCCGGCCGGTAGTGCACGGCGGTGATCTCGCCGGAGGCCGGCAGCCGCTGCACGTGCACGTCGAAGATGTTGAGGAAGGTGCTGATCCGCAGCATCCGGCCGGACAGGCCCAGCTCGGCCGGCGGCTCGACCACGACCACGTCGGCCACCGTGCCGTCGGCCGCGGCGACCGCGATGTTCGGGCGGCTCGGCGTCACCCGGGCCGGCTCCCGGAAGAACCAGGCGCACCAGGCGGTGGCCAGGAAGCCCAGCAGACCCAGCCGGCGGTTGAGCAGCCGCAGCACCAGCGCCCCGACGGCGAAGCCGGCCACGATCGGCCGGCCGCCCGGGTGCATCGGCGGCACGGTCTTGCGGGCCAGCTCCAGGAAGTGGCTAACGGAGAACCCGGCAGGTTCGGGCGAGTTGGCGTTCATCGCGGCACACGATAGGGCACCCGCCGGCCGAGCCCGCGTGCGCTACCGGCGGCGGCCCGCGCCCTGGATCAGGCGCAGCACCGCCAGCAGGATCACCGCGCCGACCAGTGCGATGCCGAAACTGCTGAAGTTCCAGCCGAAGTCCTGCGGATGCCCGGTGGCCAGCTGGAACAGCCAGCCGCCGAAGAACGCGCCCACGACGCCGACCAGGATGCTGACGATGCAGCCCTGCGGCCGGCGGTCCCGGCCGCCGACGACCAGGTTGGCCGCCCAGCCCACGATCGCGCCCAGCACGATCCACCCGATGAGTCCCACGACACGACTCTACGCATCCAGCGAGACCACCGTGACGGTGTCACCAGCGGCGACCTCGCCGACACCCTCCGGGACGATGATCAGGCAGTTGGCCACCGCCAGCGCCCGCAGCAGGTGCGAGCCGGGGCCGCCGACCAACCGGACCGTGCCGGCCGCGGGGTCGTAGCGACCGCGTCGGAACTGCCGGCGGCCGGGCGGCGAGTGCAGGCCCTCGTCGATCACCGCGGTCCGGGTCGGCCGCTGGATCACCGTGTGCCCCATGGCCGAGCGCAGCGCCGGGCGCAGGAACACCTCGAACGACACCTGGGCGCTGACCGGATTGCCCGGCAGCGTCACCACCGGCACGCCCCGGTACTTCCCGGCCCCTTGCGGCATGCCCGGCTGCATGGCCACCTTGTGGAACTCGACGCCGTTGCCGGTGAACGCGTCCTTCACCACTTCATAGGCGCCGGCGCTCACGCCACCGGAGGTGACGATGAGATCGGCCGATTCCAGCCGGTCGGCCAACGCCTTGTGAAAGGCCTCGACATCGTCGGGCACGAAGGTGAGCACCTCGGCCAGCGCGCCGACGGATCGAATAGCGGCGGCCAGCATCACGCCGTTCGATTCGTAGATCTGCCCCGGCAACAAGGGATTCCCCGGCGCGACGAGTTCGGATCCGGTGGACAGCACCAGAACCCGCGGGCGACGGCGGACCGGCAGCTCGCCCGCGCCGACCGCGGCGGCCAGCCCCAGCTGCGGCGGCCCGAGCTCGGCCCCGGCCCGCAGCACCACGTCGCCGACCCGGACGTCCTCGCCGGCCCGCCGGATGTGCGCGCCCGGCTCGACCTCGCCGTTGATCAACACCCGCTCGACGCCGCCGTCGGTCAGCTCGACCTGCACGACGGCGTCCGCGCCGGGCGGCACCGGGGCTCCGGTCATGATCCGCTGGGTTGTGCCGGGCGCGAGCGCGGACAGCTCCACCTTGCCGGCGGGAATGTCGTCGGTTACTGGGAGTTCGACCGGGGCGTCCCTGATGTCTCGCGCCCGAACGGCGTAGCCGTCCATCGCCGAATTGTCGAACGGGGGCAGGTCGACCGGGGATCGCAGGTCCTCGGCGATGGCCAGACCAAGGCAGTCCGCGAGCGGAATGCGTTCTACCGGCGTATTGCCGACCAGGTCCAACACCGTTGACAGGTGTTCGTCGACGCTGGCCAGCCGAGTGGCTGAAGTGGACACGCGACCCATCCTCCCGCATACCCGCCGGTGTCGGCGGTACCGCCGTTCGAGTCATCAGAAATTGCTGTGCGGCAACGATCCTGTCGCATGAAGAGCACCCAACAAGCAGATGGCGAGAGGGCTTGCCGCCGCTAACGTTGTCGTGAGATCCATTCGGCGCTCCCAGCGCCGTGCGCCACATCTCAAGGAGGACGCCGTGGCAGTCGGCACGGTCAAGTGGTTCAACTCGGAAAAGGGCTACGGCTTCATCGCTCAGGACAGTGGTCAGGACGTGTTCGTCCACTACTCGGCGATTCAGATGGACGGATTCAGGGCACTGGCAGAGGGCGACCGGGTTGAGTTCGAGGTCCAGGCCGGCCGTGACGGCCGTAGCCAGGCCGCGGACGTCCGCAAGGTCTGATAACCGCAAGTCGACGGCGGCGGCCCGCGCGGCCGCCGCCGTTTTCCCGCCAACCGGACGCGAGCCGAAACTTGCGGACGTTACGCTGACCGCGTGTCGGACGACTTGACCGGAAAGCGCCTTGGCCACTACCGCATCGACGCGGTGCTCGGCCGCGGCGGCATGAGCGTCATGTACCGGGCGACGGACATGAGGCTGGGCCGCAAGGTCGCGCTGAAGGTCATCTCCGAACATCTCACCGAGGACCCGGAGTTCCGCGAGCGCTTCGTCGACGAGGCGCGCAACACCGCGGCCATCGACCACTCCAACGTGGTGCCGCTGTACGACTTCGGTGAGCTGGACGGCCTGCTCTACATCGCCATGCGGCTGGTGGACGGGTCGGACCTGGCCAGCCTGATCAAGGACGGCCCGCTGCCGCCCTCGCGCGCCCTGATCCTGGTCAGCCAGGCCGGCGAGGCGCTGGACATGCTGGCCGGCCGCGGCCTGGTGCACCTGGACGTCAAGCCGGCCAACATGCTGGTGACCAGCCGCGAGTCGGCGGGTGAGCACGTCTATCTGGCCGACTTCGGCCTGACCCGGCGCGGGGCCACCGGCCACCGCACCCGCGGCGGCGACTTCCTCGGCTCGCCCACCTACGCCGCCCCCGAGCACTTGCGGGGCGAGCCGGTGGACGGGCGCACCGACCTGTACTCCCTGGCCTGCGTGCTGTTCGCCTGCCTGACCGGCCGCCCGCCGTACCAGGGCGGGGTGTCCGAGGTGATCCAGGGCCACCTGGGCAGCCAGCCGCCGTCGGTGACCAAGCTGGTGCCGTCGCTGCCGGCCGGCATCGACGACGTGATCCGCAAGGGCATGGCCAAGGACCCCAAACAGCGCTACGCCAACTGCCGCGAACTGGTCGCCGCCGCCCGCTCGGCGCTGGTCACCGTGGCCACTCCCGGCGCGCCGGTCGCGCAGCAGCCGACCGTGCGGACCGAGCCGGCCAGCGGGCCGGCGCCGGTGCAGCCCGCGCCGGTGGCCTCGCCGCTGAGCCCGGCCTCCCAGCCGTTCCCGAGCCAACCCCAGCCGCGCCCGTACCAGCCGCCGGCCCCGGCCCAGCCGCAGTACGGCGGCTACCCGCCGCAGAGCGACCAGCCGGTCCGGCTGCGCCCGCCGACGCCGATCAACGCCACCGCCTTCCGTGAGGACGGCGGCGTGGCCCGGTGGGCCCTGCCGGTGCTGGCCGGCACCGCGCTGCTGGTCCTGCTGGTCGTGTTGATCGTGTGGCTCACCGCCTGAGCGGTGTTTGCTTGCACTCGCCGCGTCCGAGTGCTAAACACGAACTAGCACTCGGGCACTACGAGTGCCAACACGTTAGGTCGGGACGGTGAGGCCGGCCGGGTGAACCCCGGTGGGTCGTCCGTCGCGGGCACCGAGCCTGGCCGAGCACCGTGTCATCCATATTCCGGAGGACCACACCGCAATGGCCAAGATGATCGCGTTCGACGAGGACGCCCGCCGCGGTCTCGAGCGCGGGATGAACACCCTCGCAGACGCCGTCAAGGTGACGCTCGGCCCCAAGGGTCGCAACGTCGTGCTGGAGAAGAAGTGGGGCGCCCCCACCATCACCAACGATGGTGTCTCCATCGCCAAGGAGATCGAGCTCGAGGACCCGTGGGAGAAGATCGGGGCCGAGCTCGTCAAGGAGGTCGCCAAGAAGACCGACGACGTCGCGGGTGACGGCACCACCACCGCGACCGTGCTGGCCCAGGCGCTGGTGCGCGAGGGTCTGCGCAACGTCGCCGCCGGCGCCAACCCGCTCGGTCTCAAGCGCGGCATCGAGAAGGCCGTCGAGGCCGTCGCCGAGCAGCTGCTCAAGACCGCCAAGGAGATCGAGACGAAGGAGCAGATCGCTGCCACCGCGTCCATCTCCGCCGCCGACTCCACCATCGGCGAGCTCATCGCCGAGGCGATGGACAAGGTCGGCAAGGAAGGCGTCATCACCGTCGAGGAGAGCAACACCCTCGGGCTCGAGCTGGAGCTCACCGAGGGCATGCGCTTCGACAAGGGCTACATCTCCGGTTACTTCGTGACCGACGCCGAGCGTCAGGAAGCGGTCCTCGAGGACCCGTACATCCTGCTGTTCGGCTCCAAGATCAGCTCCGTCAAGGACCTGCTGCCGCTGCTGGAGAAGGTCATCCAGGGCGGCAAGCCGCTCCTGATCATCTCCGAGGACGTCGAGGGCGAGGCCCTGGCGACCCTGGTGGTCAACAAGATCCGCGGCACCTTCAAGTCCGTCGCCGTCAAGGCCCCGGGCTTCGGCGACCGCCGCAAGGCCATCCTCCAGGACATCGCCACCCTCACCGGCGGCCAGGTCATCTCCGAGGACGTGGGCCTGAAGCTGGAGAACGCCGACCTGTCCCTGCTGGGCAAGGCGCGCAAGATCGTGGTCACCAAGGACGAGACCACCATCGTCGAGGGCGCCGGCGACGCCGAGCAGATCCAGGGCCGCGTCAAGCAGATCCGCGCGGAGATCGAGAAGTCCGACTCGGACTACGACCGCGAGAAGCTCCAGGAGCGCCTGGCCAAGCTGGCCGGCGGTGTCGCCGTCATCAAGGCCGGCGCCGCCACCGAGGTCGAGCTCAAGGAGCGCAAGCACCGCATCGAGGACGCGGTGCGCAACGCCAAGGCCGCCGTGGAGGAGGGCATCGTCGCCGGTGGCGGCGTCGCCCTGCTGCAGGCCGCCGAGGCCGCGTTCGCGGGCCTGACCCTGTCGGGTGACGAGGCCACCGGCGCGAACATCGTCAAGGTCGCCGTCGAGGCGCCCCTGAAGCAGATCGCCGTCAACGCCGGCCTCGAGGGCGGCGTCGTGGTGGAGAAGGTCAAGGGTCTCAAGGCCGGCGAGGGCCTGGACGCCGCGACCGGCGAGTACAAGGACCTGGTGGCCGCGGGCATCATCGACCCGGCCAAGGTCACCCGCTCGGCGCTGCAGAACGCCGCGTCGATCGCCGCGCTGTTCCTCACCACCGAGGCCGTCGTCGCCGACAAGCCGGAGAAGAACCCGGCCCCGGCCGGCGCCCCGGACGCCGGCGGCATGGACTTCTGAGAGAAGTCGGCCCTGGGCGGCCCCTGTTCGCGGAAAGCGCGAACAGGGGCCGCCTTCGTGTCTTGAGGGGGCCTGGCCCCCACGCCCCCACGCCGGGGCTTCGCCCCGGACCCCGTCACGGGTTGCCATCCTCGACGTTTCGGGCCATGAGCCGGATGAACTGCCCCTGCCCGGCCCGGCCCCCTTGCGTGCCCCACCCGCCCGCCGCTGAACGGCGTGGTGGGCTCGTCTAGTTGCTCGCGCCTAGGCAGATGAAGGGGCGGCGGAAGGGGTCGGCGGCGGTGGCGTCGGCCAGGGCTACGGCGGGGCGGGCGCCTTCGGCTACGCGGCGGTGGTAGAAGGCCATGCTCTCGGCGGCGGTGTGGTCGCCGACGCGGGAGACGGCGGCGGTGACGGTGCGGACGCCGGTGGCCAGCAGGGCGCCGGCGAAGCCGAGGGCCTCGTCGCCGGGGCGGATGCGGCTCATGGCGAGTTCGCACGCGGCCAGGACGACCTGCTCGGGCGGGCGTTGCAGGCGGGCGGTCTCGTGGGCGAACAGGCCGCCGTCGACGAGGTCGAGGCGGGAGAACAGGGCGTTGCCGGGCTCGTGCACGCCATGGGCGGCGACATGGGCCAGCTGAGCGCCGTCGAGGGCCTCCAACACGGCCTCGACGGTGGCCTGAGGACCGTGCAGCACCTGGGCGCCGGGCAGGTAGCGGGTGAGCTGGGCGACCTCGCCGACGGCGGCGGGCAGGTCGGGACCGCCGACGAGGACGCTGCGGCCGGTGCCGGGCAGTTGCTGGTCGGCGGAGGCGGAGAGCCAGGCGGTGGCGGACGGGGCGACGACGACGGGCCGGCCACGCAGGGACGGCAGCGCGCCCCAGGCGATGGGGTAGAGGGGAGCGGTGGGCACGATGACGAGCTCCCGGTCGCCGATGACCGCGGCCAGCGGCCGCAGCAGCTGCTCGTCCAGGGACTCGGCCCGCCGACGGGCCGAGGAGGACACGACCTCGACCAGGGCGGCGGGCAGGTGGTCGGGGGCCAGGGCGTCGAGGTCGGCGTGCAGCATCTGGGCGGCCTGCTGCGCGTCGGCGACGCGACCCAGCCGCACCAGCCGCGGCCGGCCGTCCACGATGACCACGGCGACCAGGGCGTCCTCGACCGCGGCGAAGCTGATCATCGCCCGGTCCTCCAGCCGCTTGCCGACCTCGGCCAGGTCGGCCACCGGCCGCGGCCGGCCCCACACCGTGGTCTGCCAGCCCAGCCGGGTGACCTCCTGCTGCAACGCGGCCTGCCGGGCGGCCATCTCCCGCACCGACCGGCCCTCGGCCTTGGCCAGCTGCATGGACCGGGTGAGGTTGCGGATCTCGCTGACCCGGTCGGCCAGCTCGGGGTCGTCGATGGAGGGCTGCGGCTCGTACCGGTACACCTGGGCCCGGGTCCGCTCCAGCCAGCCGAACAGCCGCCGCGCGTTGGCGGCGGAGCGCCCGCCGTCCAACACCAGCCGCACGGCCAGCACGCCGAGTTCACGCCCGTGCACGGCGGTGCCGGACACCAGCTCCAGCCCGCCCATGCGGTCCCGGGTGCGCCCCAGCTCGGCGAACCCGACCCGGGCCTGGCTGAAGGCGGTGCGGCGGTCGCCGGTGGCCACGGCCACCTCGGCCCGGACCAGCCGGCGGAGCATGCGGTGGTCGATGGAGGTGAAGCGCCGGGGCGCGGGCGTCTCGGCCAACAGCCGGGTGGCTTCCTCGACCTCGCCCCGCCGCAGCAGCACCCGCACGGCCAGCAGCTTGGCGACGGCGGCCTCGTCGGTCTTGGCCACCCCGCCCATCTGCTCCGACAGCTGCAAAGCCTGGCGTACCAACGACTTCGACGGCTTGCGAGGGCCGCTCAGCGCAACGGCGACGGCGGCGTGCAGCCCGGTCAGCGAGGCCAGCCAGGCCAGCACCGGACGCTCCTGCCGCAGGTGCCGACGCCGGGCGAGGGCGGCGAACGCCCGCGCGGCGGCGTAGTCGCCGGCCATCACGGCGGCGGCGGCCCGCAGCGTCTCGGCCTCAGCCAGGTCCCGGTTGCTGCCCTGCGCCCGCAGGCTGGCGAAGGACTCGTCCAGCGCGTTGGCGGCCTCCTCGGCCAGCCCGGCGAACAGCAGCACCTGCGCCCGGTCGGACCGCACCTTCGACACGGCGGTCGGCGCGACGCGCTGCATCAGCCGCTCGGCTTCCTCGTAGTAGCGCAGCGCCGTCGGGGCATCGCCCATCCGGTAGTGCATCTCGCCGAGGTTGGTGGTGGTGATGGCCAGCGTCAGCGGCGCGTGATAGGTGTGGCCCAGCCACAGGCAGCGACGCAGGTCGTCGCCGGCCGAGGTGGGATGGCCCATGGCGATGTTCACCAGCGCCCGGGCGGTCAGCGCGCTGATCAGGCCGTTCTCCACCGGCGCGCCGGAGGCCAGCGCCTTGTCCGCGGCGACCACGGCCTTGTCCAGCACGGCGCGGGCCTCGGGCAGCCGGCCGGCCCGCCACAGGATGTTGCCGTGCTGGCGCTCGATCAGGCCCTCCAGCGCCATCCGCTGGGAGCCGACCGGCATCGACGACACCAGCCGGCCGGCCAGGTCCAGCGACGGCATGCCCTCGCGGATCCCGTACGCCTCGGAGTCGGTGTGCGCGAGCGAGGCCAGCACCCGGACCCGCAGCGTCTGCTGGTCCGGGTCCTCGGCCGGCAGCCGGTCCAGCATCCGCAGGCCCCGGCGGTTGAGCCGGGACGCCTTGACGTACTGCTGGGACAGGGCGATCTGGTGGGCGTCGGCGTGCAGCCTGGTCACCCGGTCCAGCACCTGCGCGGCGACGCCAGGGCGCGCGGCAGCTGCTGGGGACGACGGAGGCACCCGTACATACCAGCACACCCCGCCGGCAGTGTGGTGTCCACCGTCCGGGGAAAGATCGAGAGTCGCCTACAGCATGAGCGTCGGCGTCACGATCGTCCGGGGCCGTGAGCC
This sequence comes from Kutzneria sp. NPDC052558, assembly GCF_044547355.1. Classification (NCBI taxonomy): domain Bacteria; kingdom Bacillati; phylum Actinomycetota; class Actinomycetes; order Pseudonocardiales; family Pseudonocardiaceae; genus Kutzneria; species Kutzneria sp. NPDC052558. Next base: position 188,190 of record NZ_JBIUAG010000012.1, on the reverse strand, counting down.
CGTTCCGTTGGCCAGGTGCACCACCAGCTGCGTGGTCCCCTTGGGCACGTCGTCCACCGCGAACCGGCCGCCCTCGTCGGCCTCCGCGGTGGTCGAGGAGTGCCCGGCCACCCGGACCTCGACGGTGTGCGGACCTCCGGGCACCAGCCAGCCGTCGAACCGGTACCCGGCACCGGCCGGGGCGAAGCTGACCATGATGGTCAGGTCTTCCACGGTGAAGGTGACGGTGTTCGGGCCGGCGCCCCGGACGCCGGCCAGCTCCTCGGCGCGCTCCCAGCGCGCGACCTCGACGTCGAGGTCCTCCAGCGCGATGGCGAACTGCACGCGCTCGACCAGGTCGGCCGGCACCGGGTCGACCTTGTCGAACAGCACGTCGAGCTCGGCGAGCAGGAGCAGGTCCTGCTCGGTCAGGTTGTCCATGTCCAGACCGGCCTCGTCGAACTCGTCCTCGTGATCGGCGCTCACTGCGGCCCCCCTTCTGCGTCCAGCAGCTCGCGCAGGGAGATCAGACAGCGGCCCCGGGTCGGGCCGATGCTGCCGCGCGGCATCTCCAACGCCTCCGCGACCGCGTCGTACTGGGCGCGGCCCGACAGCACGGTGAGCGTGAGCAGTTTCTGACAACGGTCGGTGAGCTGCTTGAACGCGGCCCACAGCCGGCGGTCCCGGTCGTCGCGCAGCGCGTGCTGCTCGGGGCCGTCCACCTGGGTCGGGATGTCGACCAGGTCCTCGGCGGCCACCGGGGTCTCCCGGTCGTAGCCGGTGGCCTTGGCCCGCTGGGCCTCCCGGCGGGCGGTCACGATCAGCCACGCCGCCAGCGCCTTGGGCTGTTGCAGCCGGTCCAGGTGGCGCAGCAGGGCCAGCCAGACGGTCTGCACGACGTCCTCCGCGTGCACCTTGTCCAGGCCCTGGCTGCGCGTGACGTGCCAGACCAGCGGCGTCAGGTCGGCCACCAGCACGTCCAGCGCCCTGCGGTTGCCGCCCCTGGCCGCGACCAGACACGCCGCGTGGCGGTCATGACCGGTCAGCCCCTCCCAAGGGTCATGGCCGGTCAGCCCGTCCCACGTGTCAACGGCCATTCGAAGCACCTCCGGGTCTGAGGCACGCAGGCGCGTCCCGGTCCCCCCACCCCGGGGACGCACCCCGTGCCTGCATCCTGCCCTACCTGGTGTAGTCGTCCACAGCCAGTCGGGCCAATCGTGCTCGATGACGGCCACGCCCCCCGGCGTGTTCCCGTGTGCTGCCACCGCCGCCCCATTCACTCCCGCGGGCCCCCGGACGGGCCCGACGTGATTAAGAGCAGCCAACTGGGGCTCAGATACTCACGAATTGATAACGACGCGGTCGGGCCGGGCGGCGGGAGCCGTTACCGACCCGACCGGGTGACACTCCTCAGTGCACGACCTCGGCGTGGCCGATGCCGCCGTGCGGCTTGGCGATCCCGTCCGGCTTGGGGCCCTCCGGGTGACCGATGCCGCCGTCGGCGGTCGGCGGGACCGGGCCGGGCTGCGGGTCCTCCGGGTGGCCGATGCCGCCGGTGGCGGGCTGCACGAGAGCGACCGGCTGGACGGTCTCGGCGTGGCCGATGCCGCCGTTGGGCTGGGCGACCCCGCCGCCCTGCACGCCGTCCAGCGCCTGCTCGACCTCGGCCACCGTCGCGGGGTCGAGAGTCGCGTCCGGCGTGCTGGTCGACGTGGTGTCGTCAGTGGTGCTCATGATGTCGTCCCCTCTGCTGTTCCCCGGTGACGCCGCCGCACCTTGTCGTTCCCCCGTGCGGCGGCGTCCTGTCGTGGAGCAACATGGCCCGCCGGCCCCACCCGGCTCACCATGCGTGCTTATTGTGCCGCCGAGTCACCTCGAACAGCGCAACGATTTAACAAGGGATCGCTCGAACGGACCAGATACACGTCGGCGTGTGATCAACACGGGGTTGGCCCGAGGACGCGAAAGGGCCGGAGGCGGCTGTGGCGGTCCGGCGTCGGGTCTCCCCGTCCGACGCCGGCGCCCTGCGCCTCCGGCCCGGACCCTTCACACCCCCGCTGACGTGAAGGGTCCTTCACGCGCGGCGCCCGCCTTCCCGACGACCGAACCGATGCCCCCTCGACACCGGGCCGGTCGGCACCCCTGCCATGCGGGCGCCTGCCGCGCGTTCCGACCTGGTGGAACCCCTCCCCCGAGGCCGCTCCACCACCCCCGACCGGCGCCTGTGGACGCCCGGTCCGCCTTGCCGCTCGCCCGTGGTTCGGGTGAACGAGCCAGACACCAGGACAGGAGTGGTGCCGGTGACAGCAGATACACGCTCGCGAAAAATTTCTCGAAGTTTTCGATCTTGGCTGATCGGCGGTGGTGATCACGGCCCCGTTGGCCCTATGGTCTAGACCATGCCGGACTTGCTGCTGGAAGTCATCGCGCTCGACGCCCGGGACGCGCACGCCGCCCAGGAGGGCGGGGCCGACCGGCTCGAACTCGTCAGCGACATGGCCGCGGACGGGCTGACCCCCGCCGTCGCCACCGCGCGGCGGGTGCTCGCCGCCACCGACCTGCCCGTTCGGGCGATGTTGCGCGACAGCGCCGGCTTCGCCCCCTGGTCGCTCGACCAACTGCGGGCCGAGGCCATCGCGCTGCGGGACATCGGCATCACCGAGTTCGTGCTCGGCTGGCTCACCGAGGACGGCGCCGTCGACGTCGACACCTGCCGGGCGGTCATCGCCGAGCTCGACGGCTGCCGGTTCACCTTCCACCGGGCGCTGGACCATTCCGCCGATCCGCTGGCCGCGTGGAAGGAGGTGGTCGGCCTCGGCGCCGACACCGTGCTGGCCGCCGGGGCCGGCGGCGGGGTCGCCGACGGGCTGCCGGTGCTGCGCAAGCTGGCCGCCATGCAGGAGGCCGACGGCCTGGCCGTGATGGCCGGCGGCGGCCTGCGGGCCGACCAGGTCCCCGGCCTGCGGGCCGACGGCGTGCGCCGCTTCCACGTCGGCAGCGCCGTGCGCCCCCAGGGCTGGGACTACCCCGTCTCCGCCGCCGCCGTCGCCACCTGGGCGGCGTTGATCCGCGCCTGACACGGCCAACGCAGGAGACCGCGAGGCCCCGCCGGTGCTTCGCGCGGTTGCTGGATTTCGCCCGCCGCCACCCGACGCGCCCACCCACCCGAGCCGAAGGCGGCGCCAAAAACACAGCTGGTCTGGACCTGTTGCTTGACATAGCATCCGGGCGTGCCGGGATTCGAGAGCCTGCTGCCCCGACCGTCGCGAGTGGACGCCACGGGCGGACGGCTGCCACTGGACGAGAACACGACGCTGGACGGCGATCCGGCGGCGGTGGCGTGGCTGCGGGAGGTGCTGGCCCCGGCCACCGGACTGCCGCTGCGGCCGGCGGCCGATCCGACGATCCGGTTCCGCATCGTGTCCTGGCTGGACGGCCACCTGATCCGGGTGTTCCCGGACGGCGTGCTGGTGGAGGCCCAGAACGAGGAGGCGGCCTTCCACGCGGCCCAGACGATCCGGCAGCTGCTGGGCCCGGCCGCGTTCCGGCGCGCGCCGATCGGGCCGGGCGACTGGTCGCTGCCGTGCGGTGTGGTCGAGGACCGGCCCCGGTTCGGCTGGCGGGGCGCTTTGCTCGACGTGGCAAGGCATTTCATGCCCAAGGACGGCCTGCTGCGGTTCATCGACCTGCTGGCCGCGCACAAGATGAACCGCCTGCACCTGCATCTGACCGACGACCAGGGCTGGCGGTTCGAGGTCAAGCGCTACCCGAAGCTGACCGAGATCGGCGGCTGGCGCGAGGGATCCCGGGTCGGCGTGCGCACCGACGACGCGACCGACGGCCGTCCGCACGGCGGCTTCTACACCCAGGACGACCTGCGCGAGGTCGTGGCCTACGCGGCGCGGCGGCACATCGTGGTGGTGCCGGAGATCGACATCCCCGGCCACAGCCAGGCCGCCATCGCCGCCTATCCGGAACTGGGCAATCTGGACTATCCGCTGCCGGTGTGGCCGCTGTGGGGCGTCAACGAGAACGTGCTCAACACCGAGGACTCCACTGTGGACTTCTTCCGGCACGTTTTCGACGAGCTGGTCGAGGTTTTCCCGTCGGAGGTCATCTGCGTCGGCGGCGACGAGGTGCCGACCGTGCAGTGGACTTCGGCGCAGGCGGCCGCGCGGGGCCTGGAGACCGTCCCGGAGTTGCACGGCTGGTTCATCCGTCAGATCGCGGAACACCTTGGCACGCATGGACGTCGCGCGATGGGCTGGGACGAGATCGTCCCCGAAGACCTGCTTGCGGGGTCGAGCAGCGGCACAGTCGGGCCGCTGCCCGGTGGTGCGGTGATCGCCTCCTGGCGGGGCGAGCGGGCCGGGGTCGACGCCGCCCGCGCCGGCTTCGACGTGGTGATGTGCCCGGAGCAGAAGGTGTATCTGGACCACCGGGAATCCGACCGGCGCGACGAGCCGATCCCGGTGGGCATGGTGCACACGGTGTCCGATGTGTACGAGTACGAGCCGATCCCGGCCGACCTCACCGGCGAGGCCGCCCGGCGCGTGCTGGGCGCGCAGGCCAACGTCTGGACCGAGCACCTGGACTCGCCCCGGCGGGTCGACTACGCGGCCTTCCCGCGCCTGTCGGCGTTCGCCGAGGTGGCCTGGACCGATCGGAGCAACCGGGACCTGGCCGACTTCAGCCGCCGGCTGACCGAGCACCATCTGCCCAGGCTGGACGCCCTCGGTGTGGAGTACCGGCCGCTGGCGGGCCCGCACCCGTGGCAGACCCGGCCCGGCGTCCCCGGCCGCCCGCGTTAGGCGACGCGGGTGAAAAGCCCGCGAGCACCACCCGTTTCGCTTACCAGTCGCTACCGTGCGAGCACGGACGGTGGGGGCGGTGCGTATGACGGGACGTTTCGGGGCGGCGTTCGCGGTCGCCGAGTACAGGGCGGTCTGGGCCGCCGGCGGCCTGTCCATGGTCGGCGACCAGCTGGCCCGGGTCGCGCTGGTGGTTCTGGTCTATGGCAACACGAAGTCGGCGGCGCTGACCGGTCTGACCTTCGCGCTGACCCTGGTGCCGTCCTTCGTGGGCGGCGTCTTCCTGTCCGGCCTGGCCGACAAGCTGCCCCGCCGCCGCGTGATGCTGACCGCGGATCTGTTGCGGGCAGCCATGATCGTGCCGGTCGCGGTGCCGGGCATGCCGTTCCCGGTGCTGTGTGTGCTGGTGGCCGGGGTGTCGCTGCTCAACGCCCCGTTCCGCGCGGCCGAGCAGGCGTTGTACGCGGATGTGTTGCCGCAGCAGGACTTCCTCGCCGGCATGGCCATTCGCAACATCACCAACCAGTCGGCCCAGGTGCTCGGCTTCGCCGGCGGCGGCCTGCTGCTGGCGCTGATCGGCCCGTACTGGGCGCTGTCGCTGGACGCCGTGTCGTTCCTGGTCTCCGCCCTGCTGCTGCGGGTGGGCGTGCGGGCCCGGCCGGCCGCGCTGAATCCGGCCGCGCGATCCGCGCCCGGCGGATTCTCCTTGCTGCGCAACGACTCCGGTTTACGGGCGTTGCTGCTGATCGGCTGGCTGACCGGTGTTTTCATTGTGTACGAAGGATTGGCCGGCCCCTACAACGCCCAGCTCGGCGGCACCACCGCGACGCTCGGCCTGCTGCTGGCGGCCGACCCGGTGGGCAGTGTGATCGGGGCGTTCATCTTCGGCCGATTCGTGCCGGCGACCGCGCAGACCCGTGGACTGGCCCTGATGTGCGTGGCCTCGGGGGCGCCGCTGCTGGTGTGCCTGCTCCAACCAGGACTGATCGTTTCCGCGGTGGTATTCGTGGTCGCCGGCGCATTCGGCACCGCGACGTACATGCAGACAACGGCATCTATTGTGCGGGGAGTGCCCGATTCCCGGCGGGCCCAGGTGTTGGGTCTGGCGTATGCCGGAATGATGGCGGCGCAGGGGTTGAGCCCATTCGTGGCGGGCCTGGTCGCGGACCGTGTCGGCGCGGCGAATGCGGTCGGCTGGTTCGGTGTCGCCGGGCTGCTGGTCGCGGCGCCGGTGGCGGTGGCCTGGCGGCGTGCCACCACCAGCCGGCCGGAAATCTGGCTGCCCGCCCCGGAAACCGGAGCGGACACCCGGCGGAACTGACCGGTTGCGGGACTAGTCCCGAGTCTTTCGCGTTGCCTTCATGGCGTTCCCTCCTCGTGATCACGGTTGTGAACTCACCCGGATGAACCTAGCGAATCCGCCGGGCTCGACTGAACACTGGAGACGGCGGCGGAAAAGGGGGCGACGTGTCGAGTATGAGCCAGTCCAGATCCTCTCCGAAAGGGGTCGATCGTTACGGGCTCATCGACCGCATGGCCGGATTCGCGCTGTGGGAGCTGCCGGGGCGCTGGATCGTCTACGCCGTTCTGGTGGAGGCGGTCGCGCTCGTTTTCGCGCTGGCCTCCTTCACCCACGGCGCGTTGACCGATGTGGCCCTGCTGCGTTTTGTCCTGCTGCTGGCGCTGGGCATGGTGCAGGCCGAGCTGTCCCGGCGGATCGAGCGCGACCGCCGCCGGATGAGCGGCTCCACCCACATCAACATGACCTCGATCTGGCTCATCCCGGCCGTGCTGATGCTGCCGCCGCAACTGGTCGCCATCCTCTGCGTCGCCCTCTACACCCACATGTGGCTGCGGATCTGGCAGAACCTGCGCAACGTCTCCCTGCACCGCACCGTGTTCGGGGCCAGCGCGGCGATCCTGGCCTGCCTGGCCGCGAACACCGTCTCGGCGGTGCCGCTGGCCGACCGGCTGCCCGAGTGGAGCTGGGGCGTCACCATGGCCTGCCTGCTCGGCGGGCTGACCTTCGAGCTGGTGGACGCCCTGTTGCTGGCCGTGTCCATCAACCTGCGCAGTCGGGGGAACGCCACCCTGACGGAGCTGTTCGGCACCTGGGACGACAACGCGCTGGAGTTGACCACGCTGTGTCTGGGCGGGCTGACCGCGCTCACCCTGGTGTACCAACCGCTGTTCACGGTGCTGCTGTTCTGCCCGATCGTCGTGCTGCACCGCAGCGTGCTGGTCAAGGAGCTGGAGGCGGCGGCCACCATCGACGTGAAGACCGGGCTGCTCAACGCGGTCACCTGGCACCACATGGCGACCCAGGAGCTGGCCCGGACCAAACAGGACCGTCGGGCCACGGTCGGCGTGCTGATGGTGGATCTCGACCATTTCAAGCGGGTCAACGACACCTACGGCCACCTGGCCGGCGACGCCGTGCTGAAGTCGGTGGCCACGGCGGTGAAGGGCCAGGTGCGGGCCGACGACGCGGTCGGCCGGTTCGGTGGCGAGGAGTTCGTGGTGCTGCTGCCCGGCGTCGACGACGCGGGCGCTCTTGTTGTGGCGGAACGGATTCGCAAGACCGTCGGCGCGCTCTACGTGATGTCGCCGCAGGACGGTGTGCCCATCGCCGGGCTGACCTGTTCGATCGGCGTGGCCGTGCACCGCAGCAGCGGCACGACCATGGAGCGCCTGCTGCTGGCCGCCGACACCGCCGTGTACCGGGCCAAGCGCACCGGCCGCAATCGGGTTGTGTCCACTATGGACAAGCGGGACGCGGCGTAGCGCCCGCCCGCGGGGTGATCCGGGACCTCCCCCTCGAAGGTCCCGGGTCACTCGTCCCACTCACTCGTCGTCGGCTTCCGGCACCAGCAGCCAGCAGGCCGCGTAGAGGACGATGCCGGCGCCGGCGAAGAACACCGTGCCGACCACCAGGCCGACCCGCAGCAGGGCGGCGTCCACGCCCAGCATCTCGGCCGCCCCGCCGCACACGCCGGCGAGCATTCGGTTCTCCCGGCTGCGGCGGAAGGTCCGCATCTTCTCGCCGGCCTCGTTCAGGATGTTGTTCGTCGTCATGGCACCAATACTGCCGTCGGCGCGGCCCCGTGCCATCGGGGTTCGTCCCTGGTTCGACCCGGAGATGGGCCTACCCTGCAAGCCATGGACACCCCGGGTGAGCTGGCCGCGGCCCTGGACCGGGTCGGTTATCTGGCCGACGAGGGGCTGGCCACGGCCGCCTTCCTGGCGCTGCGGATGCGCCGGCCGCTGTTCTGCGAGGGCGAGCCCGGCACCGGCAAGACCGCGCTGGCCAAGGCCCTGGCTGACGCCCTGGGCACCACGCTGATCCGTTTGCAGTGCCACGAGGGCATCGACGCGGCCCGCGCCCTGTACGACTGGGATTTCCCGCGCCAGCTGCTGCACCTGCGGGCCATGGAGTCCCAGGGGCGCACCGACGACGCCGAGGCCGAGCTCTACACCCGGCGCTTCCTGCTGGCCCGTCCGCTGCTGCAAGCCCTGGAGACGCCGGGCTGCGTGCTGCTAGTGGACGAGATCGACCGCGCCGACGACGAGTTCGAGGCGTTCCTGCTGGAGGTGCTCAGCGAGCACGCGGTCAGCATCCCGGAGCTGGGGGAGATCCGGGCGGCCGAGCCGCCGGTGGTGGTGCTGACCTCCAACCGCACGCGTGAGGTGCACGACGCGGTCAAGCGCCGCTGCCTCTACCACTGGCTCGAACACCCCGGTCTGGCCCGGGAGGTGCGGATCCTGCGCCGCCGCCTGCCGGCGCTGACCGAGGCGCTGGCCGGGCAGGTGGCGACGGCGGTGTCCCGGCTGCGGACCGCGGAGCTGCTCAAGCCGCCGGGGGTGGCCGAATCGCTGGACTGGGCCGAGGCGCTGCTGGCGCTGGACCGGCCGGTGCTGGACGTCGAGGCGGCGGCGATCACCCTGGGCGCGGTGCTGAAGTACCGGGAGGACGCGGACCGGGTCGTGCGGGCGGGGTTGGACGCGCTGCTGGCCTGAGTCGCATTATCTGAAGATGACGGACCCGCTGGTCGGGCTGACGGGCTTCACCGAGGTGCTGCGGCGCATCGGCCTCGGCGTGGATCCGGTGCGGGCGCAGGCCTATCTGGCGGCGCTGCGGCTCGTGGACGTGGCTCAGCCGAGCCAGGTGTACTGGGCCGGCCGCCTGTGCCTGTGCGCGGAGCCGGACGACATCGCCGGCTACGACGCCGCGTTCGCGTCCTGGTTCGGCGGCGTGCCCGTGCGCGCCTCCGGCAATGGTCGCGCGCGGCGGCGGACCGCGACCAGCGCCCCGTTGGTGGCACCGGTTTCCGGTCAGGGCCAGGGCGATGCGCCGGAACTGAGAGTAGCCGCCAGCGACACCGAGATCCTGCGGCAGCGAGACGTCACGAAGCTCGATGGGGCGGCGTTGCGGGAGCTCATGGCCACCGTCGACACCGCCCCGCCGCTGCGGCGCGGCGTCCGCACTCGACGTTCGCGCCGAGGTCGGCTCGACCCGGACGAAACCCTTCGTGAGCTGCTTCGTTCCGGCGGTGAACCGATCCGGCTGCGCTACCGTCGCAAGCGTTTGCGGCCGCGTCGGCTCGTACTGCTGATCGACGTCTCCGGCTCGATGGCCCCCTACTCCGACGCGCTGCTGCGGTTCGCGCACGCCGTGGTCCGACGCTCCCCGCCGAGCACGGAGGCGTTCACGCTCGGTACACGGCTCACGCGGGTCAGCCGCCAGCTCCGGATGCGCGACCCCGAGCAGGCCCTGGCGGCGGCGGCCCGGGCGGTGCCCGATTTCGCCGGCGGCACGCGCCTCGGCGACACCATTCGGCTATTTCTTGATCGCTGGGGGCAGCGCGGGCTGGCGCGGCAGTCGGTCACGGTGGTGTTCTCTGACGGCTGGGAGCGGGGCGACGCGACGCTGCTGGGCGAGCAACTGGCCCGGCTGCGCCGGCTCGCGCACGCCGTCCTGTGGGTGAACCCGCATGTCGGCCGTTCGGGCTATGCCCCGGTACAGTCCGGTATCCGCGCGGCGCTGCCGCACGTCGACCGGCTGCTCGCCGGGCACAGCCTGGCCACGCTGGATGAACTGCTGACGGAGGTGCGGCGTGCGTGACCTGCTCGACACGGTCGACCAGAACTGGCAGGAGGGCCGGCCGACCGCGCTCGGCACCGTGGTCGCCACCTTCCGCTCCGCCCCGCGCCAGCCCGGCGCCGCCATGCTCGTGGCCGAGGACGGCCAGGTCTCCGGCAGCGTCTCCGGCGGCTGTGTGGAGGGCGCGGTCTACGAGCTGGCCCAGCAGGTGATCGCCGACGGCCGCCCGGTGTTGCAGCGCTACGGCGTCAGCGACGACGACGCGTTCGCCGTCGGCCTTACCTGCGGCGGCATTCTCGACGTGTTCGTGGAACGCGTCGACGGCAAGCGGTTTCCCGAACTGGCCGCCGTGGTGAAGTCGGTGCGGGCCGAGGAACCGGTGGCCGTGACCACCGTGGTCGAGCATCCCGACGAGGCCCTGGTCGGCCGGCATCTGGTGGTGTGGCCCGATCGTCGGGCCGGCGACCTGGGCTCGGCCCGTATCGACGACGCCGTCACCGACGACGCCCGCGGCATGCTGGCCAGCGGCCGCAGCGGGCTCCTGCACTACGGCCCGGACGGCCAGCGCCGCGGCGAGGGCATGGCGGTGTTCGTCAACTCCTTCGAGCCGCCGCCGCGCATGCTTGTGTTCGGGGCCATCGACTTCGCCGCCGCCATGGTCCGCCTCGGCGCGTACCTCGGCTACCGCGTGACCGTCTGCGACGCGCGGGCGGTGTTCGCCACCAAGGGCCGTTTCCCCGACGCCGACGAGGTTGTCGTCGACTGGCCGCACCGCTACCTGGTGCAGCAGGCGGCCGAGGGCAAGATCGACCAGCGCACGGTGATCGCCGTGCTCACCCACGACCCCAAGTTCGACGTGCCGGTGCTGGAAGTGGCCCTGCGCCTGGACGTCGCCTACATCGGGGCGATGGGATCCCGCCGCACCCACGACGACCGCCTGGCCCGGCTGCGCGAGGCCGGCCTGTCGGAGGAGGACCTGACCCGGCTGTCCTCGCCGATCGGTCTCGACCTCGGCGCGCGCACCCCGGAGGAGACCGCGGTGTCGATCGCCGCCGAGATCATCGCCCTGCGCTGGGGCGGCCGCGGCGACCGCCTGGCCCACTCCCACGGCCCCATCCACCGCCCCAGCTAACCCCTCCCGCTCAACCCCCTCACGCTTGGAAGGGGGCTTTCCTCCACTCGGAGTGGAGGAAAGCCCCCTTCCAAGCTTCATGTCGGGGGCGGTGGGCGCAGATGCGGAGGAGGGGGTGGTTATGTCGCCGTATTTGCGCTGATCGTTGTGTCCGTGGGCGGAGGAGGGCAGGCTCGGAAGTGTGAGCCCGGTCACGACGCGGTGGCGGGTTCGGCGCTGCCTGGAGGCGACATGCGTATCACCATGATCGTGGACGGGACGAGCTACTCCGACGAGGTCGAGCCGCGAACGCTGCTCGTGCAGCACTTACGGGAGAAACTGGGCAAAGTCGGCACGGTTGTCGGCTGCGACACCGGCAACTGCGGGGCCTGCACCGTGCACGTGGACGGCCACAGCGCGAAGTCCTGCTCGATGCTGGCCGTGCAGGCCGACGGCTGTGAGATCACCACCATCGAGGGCCTGGCCCGGGACGGCCAGTTGCACCCGGTGCAGCAGGCCTTCCACGACAATCACGCCCTGCAGTGCGGGTTCTGCACGCCGGGCATGATCATGCAGGCGATCGACCTGCTGGCCGACGATCCCGATCCGGACGAGCGGACCGTGCGGCACGGCCTGGAGGGAAACCTCTGCCGCTGCACCGGTTACCAGAACATCGTGCGCGCGGTCCAGGACGCGGCGCACCGGCTGCAACCGGCGGCCGAGCGGGAGCGTGAGGCCGTGGGCGGTGGCGAATGACCACCGCCGAGATCGGAAAGCCCAGGCGCCGCAAGGAAGACGCCCGCCTGATCACCGGACGCACCCGCTGGACGGACAACATCGCCCTGCCCGGCCTGGTGCACATGGCCATCCTGCGCAGCCCCGTCGCGCACGCCCGGATCACCTCCATCGACACCGAGGCCGCGAAGGCCCGCTCCGGCGTGCTGGCCGTGCTGACCGGGGCCGATCTGGCCGAGGAGCAGGGCAGCCTGCCGTGCGCGTGGGCGATCACGCCGGACATGAAAACCCCGGCGCACCCGTCGATCGCCGTGGACACGGTCAACTACGCCGGCGAGGCGGTGGCGGTCGTGGTCGCCCGCACGGCGGCCGAGGCGCACGACGCCCTGGAGGCCATCGACGTCGACTACGACGACCTGCCGGTGGTGCTGGACATGGAGGCGGCCATCGCCGACGGCGCGCCGCTCGTGCACGATTCCCTGGGCACCAACAAGAACGCGCTGTGGGTGTTCGACTCGGCCGAGGCCGGCACCGGTGGCAGCGTGGACGAGGCCATCGCCGCCGGCGAGGTCGTGATCGAGCGGAAGTACCGCCAGCAAAGGCTGATCCCCGCGTTCATGGAGCCGCGGTCGGTGGTCTGCGACCCGACCGGCGAGCAGCTCACCCTGTGGTCGGCCACCCAGGTCCCGCACATCCTGCGGCTGATGCTGGCGCTGACCCTGGGCGTGCCCGAGCACAAGATCCGCGTGATCGCCCCGGACGTCGGCGGCGGCTTCGGCGGCAAGCTCCAGGTGACGCCGGAGGAACTGCTGGTCTTCCTGGCCGCCCGCCGGGTCGGCAAGCCGGTCAAGCACACCGAGACCCGGTCGGAGTCGCTGGCCACCGGCCACCACGGCCGCGACCAGATCCAGCGGGTGACCCTGTCGGCCACGCGCGACGGCACGATCACCGGCCTGAAGGTGGACCTGCTGGCCGACATGGGCGCGTACCTGAGCCTGGTCACGCCGGGCATCCCGATCCTGGGCGCGTTCATGTACAACGCCATCTACAAGATCCCGGCCTACCGGTTCAGCTGCACCAACGTGTTCACCAACAAGGTGATGACCGACGCCTACCGCGGCGCCGGCCGGCCCGAGGCCACCTTCGCCATCGAGCGCCTGATGGACGAGCTGGCGGCCGAGCTCGGGATGGATCCCCTCGCCGTGCGGGAGAAGAACTGGATCAGGCACGAGGAGTTCCCGTACACCACGGTCTGCGGCCTGACCTACGACTCCGGCAACTACGAGGCGGCCACCGACCGGGCCAAGCAGCTGTTCGACTACGACGGCCTGCGGCGGGAGCAGCGGGAACGCCGTGAGCGGGGCGACGTTGTGCAGCTGGGCATCGGCATCTCCACCTTCACCGAGATGTGCGGGCTGGCCCCGTCGCGGGTGCTGGGCTCGCTGTCCTACGGGGCCGGCGGCTGGGAGCACGCGGCGATTCGCATGCTGCCCAGCGGAAAGGTCGAGGTCGTCACCGGATCCTCGCCGCACGGGCAGGGCCACGAGACGGCGTGGAGTCAGATCGTGGCCGACCAGCTGGGCGTGCCGTTCGAGGACGTCGAGGTGCTGCACGGCGACACCCAGTCCTCCCACAAGGGCATGGACACCTACGGATCCCGCTCGCTGACCGTCGGCGCGATCGCGGTGGTGAAGGCCGCCGACAAGGTGATAGCCAAGGCGCGCACGATAGCCGCGCACATGTTGGAATGCGGCGAGGACGATCTGGACTTCACCGAGGGCCGATTCACCGTGCGCGGCACCGATCGCGGAACCGGCATCGGCGATGTGGCGCTGGCGGTGTTCGCCGCCCATGATCTGCCCGACGGCGTGGAACCGAGCCTGGATTCCGAGGCCACATTCGACCCGGAGAACTTCTCCTTCCCGCACGGAACCCATTTGTGCGCCGCGGAAGTGGACACCGAGACCGGCCGGGTGGCGATTCGCTCCTATGTCTGCGTCGACGACGTCGGCACCGTGGTGAATCCGCTGATCGTCGAGGGCCAGGTGCACGGCGGGCTGGCCCAGGGCATCGCCCAGGCGCTGTTCGAGGAGGCGGTGCACGACGAGAACGGCACGCTGACCACCGGCACCTTCGCCGACTACCTGCTGCCATCGGCGGCTGACCTGCCCTCGTTCACCACCGACCGGACCGAGACGCCGTCGACGACCAATCCGTTGGGAGTCAAGGGAGTTGGCGAGGCCGGCACCATCGCCTCGACACCGGCCGTGGTCAACGCGATCGTGGACGCCGTGCGGCACCTCGGCGTCAACGACATCGAGATGCCCTGCACGCCGTTCCGGGTTTGGAGCGCGATCCAATGATCCCCGCCGCCTTCGACTACGTCCGTCCGTCCACTGTGGATGAAGCGATCCAGGCGCTGGCCGAGGCCGGCGACGACGCGAAAGTGTTGGCCGGCGGGCAAAGCCTGCTGCCGGTGCTGAAGATGCGGCTGGCCGCGCCGACCGTCGTGGTCGACATCGGACGGATCCCCGAGCTGCGTGGCGTGCGCGAGGAGGGCGAGGACCTCGTCATCGGCGCGATGACCACGCACTACGAGGTGGCCCGGGACCACTTGGTCGCCGAGCACGCGTCGCTGCTGGCGCGGGCCACGGAAACCGTTGCCGATCCCCAGGTTCGCCACCGCGGCACGTTCGGCGGCGCGCTGGCCCACGCCGACCCGGCCGGCGACCTGCTGGCCCCGGCGCTGGCCCTGGGCGCGGTCATGGTGGTGGCCGGGCCGTCCGGCCGGCGCGAGGTGCCGGCGGCCGAGTTCTTCGTGGACTACTTCACCAGCGCGCTGGCCGCCGACGAGGTGCTGGTGGCCGTGCGGATTCCCAAGCACACCGGCTGGTTGTCGCACTACGAGAAGTTCAACCGGGTGGCCCAGGCCTGGTCGATCGTCGCGGTCGGGGTGTCGCTGTCGGTCAGCGGCGGCACGATCGCCGACGCCCGGGTCGGGCTGACCAACATGGCCTCGGTGCCGGTGCGGGCCGCCGGCGTCGAGCAGGCGCTGATCGGCCAGCCGGCCGGGGCCGACGTGCTGCGGGCCGCGGCCGAGCGCGCCGCCGAGGACACCAGCCCGATCGCCGACGGCAACGGCGACGCGGCGTACCGGGGCCAGCTGGCCAGGGTGCTGACCGGCCGGGCCCTGACGCTGGCCGTCGGGGGCTGACCGGTGCGGCTGGAACACCAGTTCCGGGTGGCGGCGCCGATCGAGGACGTCTGGTCGGCGCTGCTGGACCCGGCCCGGGTCGCGCCGTGCATGCCGGGGGCCACGCTCGGCGAGGTCACCGACGACTCGTTCGCCGGCTCGGTGAAGGTCAAGCTCGGGCCGGTCGCCTTGCTGTACAAGGGGACCGGCTCGTTCACCGACGTCGACGAGGCGGCCAGGCGGGCGGTGATCACGGCGTCCGGAAAGGACAGCCGCGGCAACGGCACCGCCGCCGCGACCGTGGAGGTCGTCCTTTCGGCCGAGCCCGGTGGGACCGTGGCCCGGGTCGTCACCGAGCTGAACGTGACCGGCCGGCCGGCCCAGTTCGGGCGGGGCATGATCACCGAGGTCGGCGGCAAGATCCTGGACCGGTTCGCCGAGTGCCTGGCCGGGAAACTGGCCCCGGCCGCCGAAGGCCCGCCGCCGGCCGAGGAGCGCCCCGCTGTCGGACAGGACCGACCTCCGCCGGCCGGCGACCCGCGGCCGCCTACGGCCGAGGAACCCCTGGACCTGCTCCAGGTCGCCGGAACGTCCGTAGCCAAACGGATCGTCGTGCTCATCGCGGTGGCGGTGCTGCTCATCGTGGTCGCCGGCCGGCTGCGCCGCCGCTGAACGGCTGCTTCGCAACGCCCATTGGGATGGCGTGCACCCGGGGTCAACCCACGGACGCCATACTGTTCGCGTGCCGAGCAAGCGAGTGACGATCACCCTGCCCGAGGACCTGGCGCCACGGGTCCAGGAGTTGGCCGACGACGCCCGCTTGGCGCTGGCCACCTACCTCACGCGGGTCGTGGAGTACCACGTGCTCAACCAGGACGGCCTGACGGCGATGGAGTACTGGGAGAGCCGGCACGGCCTGCTGACCAAGCCCGAGCTGGCCAGCGCGGACGAGGCCATCGAGGCCGCCCGCGCCCGACTGCGGCCGCCGCAGCAGTGAGCGGCAGCTTCCGCCCGCCGGTGGTCTACACGCTCGCCGCGATGGAGGCGGCGCTGGCCAACGACCGCAGGTTCATGGCCCTGCACAAGTGCTTCCTGCTCGACGAGTGCCAGCTCATCGTGCCCAGCGTGGTCCACGACGAGCTGCGCCGGCGGCGCGCCGAGCCGCTGGTCGTGATGCGCGCGTGCAAGGTCGACCAGTACGAGGACTCCCCGGTGGTCCGGGACTACATGGTCGACTTCGCGTTGATCGGCAAGGCCAACAGCCAGCTCAACGCCGTCACCGCCGCGACCGCGGTGGCCTACCGGGCGGTGGTCGTCACCAGCGAGGTCAACGCCCTGGAGCTGATGTGGGCGGTCCCCGACCCCGACCGCCCCATGTCCATCATCACCATCTGACCGCCCGTCCCCTCCCCAAGATCAAGGGACCGTTACTGACGTTGAACGTCATGAAGGGCCCCTTCATGACGTTCAACGTCAGTATGGGGCCCTTCATGACGTTGGATCAGCCGACCTCGGGCAGGGCCGGGCCGAGCAGGTCGTCGGCGTCCACGATCTTGTAGGCGTAGCCCTGCTCGGCCAGGAAGCGCTGCCGGTGGGCGGCGTAGTCGGCGTCGAGGGTGTCCCGGGAGACGATCGAGTAGAAGTGCGCCTGCCGGCCGTCGCCCTTGGGTCGCAGCAGCCGGCCCAGCCGCTGGGCCTCCTCCTGCCGCGAGCCGAAGGTGCCCGACACCTGCACGGCGATCGAGGCCTCCGGCAGGTCGATGGAGAAGTTGGCCACCTTGGACACCACCAGCGTCCGGATCTCGCCGCGGCGGAAGGCGTCGAACAGCTCCTCGCGCTCCTTGTTCTTGGTCGAGCCCTGGATCACCGGCGCGTTCAGGCCCTGGCCCAGTTCGTCCAGTTGGTCCAGGTACGCCCCGATCACCAGGGTCGGCTCGCCCTTGTGCTTGTCCAGCACGGCCTGCACCACCGGCAGCTTGGTGCGCGCGGTGGAGCAGATCTTGTACCGCTCCTCGGGCTCGGCGGTGGCGTACTGGAGCCGCTCGTTATCGGTCAGCGTCACCCGCACCTCGACGCAGTCGGCCGGCGCGATCCAGCCCTGGGCCTCGATGTCCCGCCACGGCACGTCGTAGCGTTTGGGGCCGATGAGCGAGAAGACGTCGCCCTCGCGGCCGTCCTCCCGGACCAAGGTCGCGGTCAGCCCGAGCCGGCGGCGGGACTGGAGGTCGGCGGTCATCCGGAACACCGGCGCCGGCAGCAGGTGCACCTCGTCGTAGATGACCAAGCCCCAGTCGCGGGAGTCGAACAGCTCCAGGTGCTTGTACTCGCCCTTGGTCTTGCGGGTGATCACCTGGTACGTGGCGATGGTGACCGGGCGGATCTCCTTGCGCTCGCCCGAGTACTCGCCGATCTCGTCCTCGGTCAGCGAGGTCCGGGCCACCAGCTCGCGCTTCCACTGCCGGCCGGCGACCGTGTTGGTGACCAGGATCAGGGTGGTGGCCTGGGCCTCGGCCATCGCCGCCGCGCCGACCAGCGTCTTGCCGGCGCCGCAGGGCAGCACGACCACGCCCGAGCCGCCGGCCCAGAACGACTGCGCGGCCAGCCGCTGGTAGTCGCGCAGCTGCCAGCCGTTCTCCGCCAGGGCGATCGGGTGCGCCTCGCCGTCGACGTAGCCGGCGTGGTCCTCGGCCGGCCAGCCCACCTTGAGCAGCGCCTGCTTGAGCCGGCCGCGCTCGCTGGGATGCACGATCACGGTGTCGTCGCCGACCCGGGCCCCGAGCATCGGGTTGATCTTCTTGTTGCGCAGCACCTCTTCCAGCACCGCGCGGTCGGTGGAGACCATGGTCAGGCCGTGGGCCGGGTTGTTCACCAGCTGTAGCCGGCCGAACCGGGCCATCGTGTCGACGACGTCGACCAGCAGCGGCTGCGGCACCGGGTACCGGCTGTACCGGACCAGCGCGTCCACCACCTGCTCGGCGTCGTGCCCCGCGGCCCGGGCGTTCCACAGCGCCAGCGGCGTCACCCGGTAGGTGTGCACGTGCTCCGGGGCCCGCTCCAGTTCGGCGAACGGGGCGATGGCCACCCGCGTCTCGTCGGCGAGCGGGTGGTCGACCTCCAGCAGCAGCGTCTTGTCGGACTGGACGATCAGAGGTCCGTCGGTCACCGCTCGCGCTCCTCACCTCGGGGACAGCCCAGTGTGCCGAGCCGGGCACGCCGATTGCCAATCCGGCCACCCCGAGGCTGATCTGTGTCGCAGATCACACCAATGATTTCTTGAAGATCGGTTGCACGAATGGTGATCGCTTGATCGCCCACAGTGGCGGGGCCACGGGTTTCGGGGCACCGCGTGTGCCCGAATCTCGTGTTCACATAACCAACCGGTAAATACCCGGCGGGCGGGACCCGGCGGTGGCTACTGTCCGCGCTTCGGGGGTTGTGACGCCTGAGGCCAGGCGTTTTGTCACGCGAAACACCACAGAGGGACACCCATGAGCACTCCACCCATGCCTCCGGGCCCGCAGGACCCGCAGGCGCCCCAGCCTCAGGGACAGCCGTATCCGCAGGCTCCGCAAGGACAGCCGTACCCGCCGCAGGGCCAGTTCCCCGGCCAGCAGCAGCCGTTCCAGGGCGGCCAGGTGCCGCCGCCGGGAGGTCCGGTGCCCGGCACCGGCCCGCTGCCGGGACAGCCGCAGGGCTTCCCGCAGGCCCCGGTGGGCGCGCCGCCCAAGAAGAGCCGCCGCCTGCTGGCCAGCATCGGCGGCGCGGTCGGCGTGATCGTCGTCGTGCTGATCGTGCGGGCGGTCATCGGCCTCGGCGTCGGCACGGTGGCCAGCAGCACCGACGACGCGCACAACACCGCGGTCGGCGAGTGCGCGAGCGTCACCGGCACCACCACCAAGCCGAACTACGACAAGGTGGACTGCGCCTCCGGCAAGCAGAACTACATCGTCGGCGTGGTGCTGAAGTCCAACAGCGACACCTGCCCGGACGGCTACGACTCGTACTACGAGGAGGGCACGCTCAACAACGTGAAGCTGTGCCTGGCGCCGGTGCTCGAGGACGGCAAGTGCTACGACCTGAGCTCCACCGGCACCGACATGGGCTACACGGCCAAGTCCTGCACGGATCCTTCGGTTTTGCAGATCAAGGTCATCAAGGACAAGGCGGACAAGAGCGCCTGTGGCGCCGGGGGCGACGCCCTCGTCTACGACCCGCTGAAGTTGACCTACTGCGTGGCCGCGCCCACCGGTTCCTGAGATTCTCGTAGCGTCAAAGTAAAGACGGCCGGGTCGGGAAAAATCCCGACCCGGCCGTCGTCTATTTCGTCAGAAAATCTCGATCAGCTGTTCTGCTGCGAGGGCGGCAGCATCGACTGGGCGTCCAGGCGGTTCAACAACATTCCGGACGTCTGCATCATGTCGGCCACGCGCTGCAGGCGCACCGCGTTCAACGTGGTCGGGAAGTCGCCCACCGAGATCAGGTCGGCGGTGGCCGCGTCGACCCCGGCGTAGTCCTTCAGCACGGACTGCACCTCGAGCCGGTCCGAGGCCCGCTCCTGGGCCTGCTGCAACGCCTTGCGGAAGGCGGCCATGGTGTTCGGGTTGGCGTCGGCGAACTTCTTCGACGAGGCGTAACCGGTCATCGGGAACTCCTGGGTGGCGCCGCGGGCGGCGTCGGTCAGGATGGTCGCGCCCAGCTGCTGCTCGGCCTTGGTGATGAACGGCTCCACCATCCAGGCCGCGTCCACCGTGCGGTTCTGCAACGCGGTGATCATGTCCGTGAACGGGATCGTGGAGAACACGATCTTGTTCTGCTGCACGCCCGCGGTGTCCAGCACCGACTTGGTGGTCAGCACGCCCAGGTCGTTGTCGGCGTTGACGGCGATCTTCGGCGCCGGCTTGGAGATCGGGTTGTTGTAGCCGAGCGAGGGCAGTGTGACCAGCGCCATCGTGTCGGTGCCGGCCTGGTAGGCCTCGCCCTGCAACTCCAGCTGGGCGCCCCCGGCCTCGGCCTTGAAGAAGCCGACGTGCGTGGCGAACGCGACGTCGAGCTGGCCGCCGGCCAGCTGCTTGATCGCGTCCTGGTCGCTGTTCTCCTGCACCAGCTCGATCTTCAGCCCGGCCGCGTCGAACAGGCCGCTCTTGACCGCCATGTACAGCGGGGCCACGTCGACCTGGGCCTCGTAGCCGACCCGTAGCGCCGGGTGCTCGAGCGTCGGAGAGCTGGAAGAGCCGGATCCGGGCAACATGCTGCACCCGGCCGCGGAAGCGACCAGACCCAGCGCGCCCGCGAGCGCCACAGCGGTCCGTCGTACCGCTCCGATGGCCATGCGCACCTCATTAATTTGATCTACGGGCCCCCCAACCGGGCCGCTGGCATCAAACCACGATCGATACCAACATGCGGGGATGGTAGCCACCCGGACGTATGAAGGCATCCCCCGTGGCGGATACCGTGAGTGCATCTGGAGTCTTCCCGTGCGAGGTATCCGCCACTACGCTTCTTGGGCTAGTGGATGTGGTCGGCGCGGACCACTGAAGAAGGAGACGGCGGGGCCGTCTGGCATTACGCCCCGTGGTTGTGCTGCAATTCGGCCCACTTCGGAACCAACTTGGTCCGGGGAGGGACCGAGACACTGCTGCTGGAATGAGGAAGCCCAGGGTGGCCCGTCGAGACAAAGGCCCCGGCCGACCAGGCCTCGCTGGTCCGGCGCGTTCGGGTGGCCCCGAAAAGGGTGAAGGACTGGCTGCGCAGCGTGATGTGGACGTGAGCGAAGAAACCACCCATACCGGACCGAGCGTCGATGTCGGCGACATCGACCGCACGGACGGCGGCACCGGATCGCGGTGGCGCCTGCAGAACTGGCGTCTGCGCACCAAGCTGCTGGTCGTCCTGCTGATCCCGACGATCCTCGCCCTCATCCTGGGCGGCATCCGGGTCAGCGCCGACGTGTCCAACCTCACCGACGCGCAGCGCCTGGCCAAGCAGGTGCAGCTTCAGGTGTCCGTGGCCGAGCTGGTGCAGCAGTTGCAGCGCGAGCGCGACCTGACCGCCCAGTTCGTCGCGGCCAACCGCACCGGCGACCAGGTCAGCCTGGACCGCGAGCGGGACCGGGTGGTGCAGGACATCACCGCGTTCCGCAACCTGGTGAACACGCTCGGTCCCGGCCTGTCCAGCGATGTGGAGCAGCGCTTCCAGACCGCCGCCGACCAGCTGTCCCGCCTGACCAACCTGCGCAAGGCCGTGCAGGAGTCCCAGTACCCGGCCAGCGCCACGTTCAACGCCTACAGCGACTCCATCCAGAACCTGCTCGACCTCGGCGAGCAGGCCATCTCCACCATCTCCGACCCGAGCCTGGTCCGGTTGCAGCTGGCCACCAACGCCGTGGCCCGGGCCAAGGAGCAGGACTCCCGCCGCCGCGGCATCCTGCTTCAGGTCTTCCAGACCAAGACCTTCCCGCAGGACCAGCTGCGCGCCCTGCTGGCCGCCGACGCCGAGCTCGACGCGGCCAAGAACGACTTCTCCAAGTCGGCCACGGCCGACCAGCAGCGCATCTTCGACGACACCGTCACCGGCCTGATCGTCGACGACGCCAACAAGCTGGAGGAGGCCGCGCTCATCCGCGGCACCAACAACCAGGACCTGACCGGCCTGACCACGACCCAGTGGGACATCGACTCCACGCTGACGGTCAACCTGACCAACCAGGTCCAGCAGGCCCTGTTGCAGCAGTTGCAGCAGAACACCGACAACCTGGCCAGCGCCTCGCAGGACTCGGCCATCCGCAACTCCGCGCTGGTGCTCGGCGCGCTGCTGCTGGCCCTGGTGACCGCCCTGTTCGTGGCCCGCTCGCTGCTGCGCCCGCTGCGCGTGCTGCGCCGCACCGCCCTGGACATCGCCGACCACCGGCTGCCCGAGGAAGTGCAGCGCATCCTCACTGACCCGAACCCGGCCGAGGCGGCCCGGGAAGTGGTCGATCCGGTCCCGATCCACACCAAGGAGGAGGTCGGCCAGCTGGCCCGGGCCTTCGACGCGGTGCACGGCGAGGCGGTCCGGATGGCGGCCCAGCAGGCCATGCTGCGGGACAACGTCAACGCCATGTTCGTCAACCTGTCCCGCCGCAGCCAGGCCCTGGTCGAACGCCAGCTGGGCCTGATCGACCGGCTGGAGCAGGACGAGCAGGACCCGGACCAGCTGGCCAACCTGTTCGAGCTGGACCACCTGGCCACCCGTATGCGGCGCAACTCGGAGAACCTGCTGGTTCTGTCGGGCACCGACCTGGGCCGCCGGCTGACCCGGCCGGTCCCGGCCGGCGACGTCATCGGCGCCGCGGTGTCCGAGGTCGAGCAGTACGCCCGCATCCAGGTCGCGCCCACGCCGGAGCTGACGGTCCAGGGCCGCGCGGTCAACGACCTCGTGCACCTGATCGCCGAGCTGCTGGACAACGCCACCGCGTTCTCCGACCCGAACACCAAGGTCACCGTGCGCACCGCCAAGACGCGGCGCGGCGAGCTGGCCATCGAGATCCACGACCGCGGCGTGGGCATGTCCGGCCCGGACGTGAACGAGACCAACGAGCGCCTAGCCGACCCGCCCGAGGTCGACGTGGCCGTGTCCCGCCGGATGGGCCTGTACGTGGTCGCCCGGCTGGCCAAGCGGCACGACATCAAGGTGCGGCTGCGCGGCAACGAGGACATCGAGGGCGGCATGACCGCGCTCGTCGTGGTGCCCGGCTCGCTGGTGCTGGCCCCCGGGGCCGAGGTCAACACGCCGCCCTCGGGCGCCGAGCGGCCGGCCGTGCAGGCCGGCGGCGGCATCGCCAACGCCTTCGGCATGGCCCGGCGTCCGTCGGCCTCGCTGGAGGAGCAGCCGCTCGCGGTCCAGGACGTGGCCGGCGACCCCGGCATGCCGGTGCAGTTCGTGTCCAGCGCGGGCAGCCCGGAGCTGGGCGTCACCGGCGTGCCGCGCTGGTCGCCGAACACGCCCCCGCCTGGGGTGCCGGCGCAGACGCCGCAGGAGAGCACCGCGACCTGGTTCCCCTCCATGGAGGACTCGGCCGCCGGCCAGCCGGTGGACATGTTCGCCGGCTTCCAGGAGATGCCCCAGGAGCAGGTCACCCAGGGCTTCGCCACCAACGGCAACGGCAACGGCCTGGCCGGTCTCAACGGCAACGGCCTCAACGGCCACGCCGCGCCGGCCGCCGCCCCGCCGGCCCCCGTGCCGGCGCCGGCCCAGCCGGAGCCCAACCCGTTCCCGTCCCGTGACCTCGATCACGAGCTGGACGCGCCGACCGAGCGGCTGCCGATCTACGAGGCCGTCCTGTCGCAGTGGTTCCAGGCCGTGGAGGACGAGACGCCGGACCTGGAGGGCCCCTTCGGCGTGCCGACCCCGGCCGGGGCCTCCGCCGACGACCTGCCCGCCGGGCCGGCCACCGCCACCATGGCGCTGCCGCTGCCCGAGGTGCCCGAGCCGGAGGCCGAGGCCGCCGCGGAACCGGCGACGCCGGCCGCCGAGCCGACGCCCCCGCCGGCGGCCGAGACGCCCGCCGCCGCCAAGGCCGAGGCGCCCGCGGCCAAGCCGGCCGGGATGCCGCTGCCCAAGCGCACCCCCCGGGCGACGACGGACCAGCGGTCCGGGCAGACTCCAGGGGTGCCCGTCGACACCGAACCCGCCCGCCAGCAGCTGCCGGAGACCCCGGCCGCTCGCAACGGGTCGGCTCCGCTGCCCACCCGGCCGTCCCGGCCGGCAGCAGCGCGGAGTAACGAATGGACATCGCCTGGCGACGAAGGATGGCATGCCGCGGAGTCCTTGCTGAACCAGGCGCCCGATTCGCAGACCAACGCCGGCCTGCCGAAACGGGTCCCGAAGGCGCACCTCATCCCGGGCTCGGCCGCGCCGAAGACCCCGGCCGCGGTGCCCACCAGGGCGCCGGCCGCACCTCGGTCGGCTGACTCGGTGCGGGGTCGCATGTCAAGCTTCCAGCAGGGCGTGCGCCGTGGCCGGCACGCTTTGATAGACGCCTACTCTGGTGATGCGTCCACATCGCCGCAGAGCAGTGAAGACGAGGAGCAGGAGTGACTACCGCGTCTGTACAGCAGCCCGGCAGCTTCAGCTGGCTGATCACCGACTTCGTCCGCCGGGTCCCCGGCGTGGCGCACGCCGTCGTCGTCTCCGCCGACGGCCTGCTGCTGGCCGGTTCCCACGGCCTGCCGCGGGACCGGGCGGAGCAACTGTCGGCCGTGTCGTCCGGGCTGATCAGCCTGACCCAGGGCGCCGCGCGTTGCTTCGAGGGCGGCGCGGTCAACCAGACCGTCGTGGAGATGGAACGGGGGTACCTGTTCCTGATGTCGATCAGCGACGGATCGTGCCTGTCCATCCTGGCCGCGCCCAACTGCGACATCGGTCTCGTCGCGTACGAGATGACCCTTCTGGTCGAGCGGGTCGGCCAGCAGCTGACGCCTGAACTACGGGCTCAGCTGCAGGGCGTGGTCCGCAGATAGGCCCGGGCGGGGGTGAGAAGTGATGGCCAAGGGTTCTGGCGTACCCGGCGGCCGGTTCGGTAAGAAGTTCGACTACCAGGCCTGGGCCGCCGAGGGCTTCAGCTTCTCCGATCCCGATTCGGAGGGCGCCTCGGAGGCCGAGGACGACGCGCACTACGAGCTGGATGAGGTGCTGGATGACCCGCCACGACACCAGCTGCCCGACGCACCCCGACAACCCGGCGCCGTCGGCCGGGCGTTCGGCCCTGCGGGACGAGGTCTAGGCGACATGGCAGCTCACGGTCTTGACGACCCGCCACAGCACGGACTGGACGAGGTGCCCAACCGGTTCGACATCGACGGCTACGGCAACGGCCTGTTCGGCGGCCCTGGCGCCGACCTGTTCGGCGAGCACGGGTTCGTCGAGGGGCCGGCGCGCAGCCGCGGCGCCTACGGGCTACCGGAGGAGATGCCGGGCAACGGCGCGTTCGGCTTCGCCGAGGAGCGGGCGTCGGAGCGCAGCAACCCCGGCTATCGCGGCGGACCGCCCTCGGGACCCATTTCCGACCCGATGTCGGGCCCGCTCTACGATGCGGACGGCTACGAGGTGCACTTCGTGCAGCCGCCGGACCCGGAACCCGAACCGGACCCGGCCCAGCACGAGCCCGTGGTCGAGACCGGATCGCTGGTCCGTCCCTACACCAGGACCGGCGGCCGGACCCGCCCTGATTACGACCTGGCGATCGAGGCGCTGGTGTCCACCAGTGACCACGGTCGCGACAGGGACGCCGCAGTGACCGCCGAGCACCGGTCGATCTGCGGTCTGTGCGTTGAGACCCGCTCGGTCGCGGAGATCGCGGCGCACCTGCGGCTGCCCCTCGGGGTGGTCCGGGTGCTCATCGGTGACATGGCCAGCATGGGTCTAGTCCTGATTCACCAAAGCGGCCTGGTCGTGGGGGACAGGCCGTCCATTGAATTCCTGGAGAGGGTGCTCAGTGGGCTCCGCAGGCTCTAGTCCCCAGATCGCCCGGCAGGCGACGACATCGGCGAAGATCGTGGTCGCCGGCGGGTTCGGTGTCGGCAAGACGACGTTCGTGGGGTCGGTGTCCGAGATCGTGCCGTTGACGACCGAGGCGGTGATGACCGAGGCCAGCCTAGGGGTGGACGACCTGTCGGCCACGCCGAACAAGGTCACCACCACGGTGGCCATGGACTTCGGTCGGGTGTCGCTGGACAGCGACCTGATCCTGTACCTGTTCGGCACGCCCGGCCAGCACCGGTTCTGGTTCATGTGGGACGACCTGGTGCGGGGTGCGATCGGCGCGGTGGTGCTGGTGGACACCCGGCGGTTGGCCGACGCGTTCGCGTCGATCGACTTCTTCGACGACCGGCAGCTGCCCTACGTGGTGGCGGTCAACTGCTTCGACGGCATGTTGCACCACCGGATCGACGACGTGCGCGAGGCGTTGACCATCGACCAGTCGGTGCCGATCGTGACGTGCGACGCCCGTAACCGGGAGTCGACCAAGCAGACGCTGATCACGCTGGTCGAGCACGCCATGCGCCAGTGGATGTCGGTCCGCGCCGGCTGACCGACTGCTCCACCCGCTCCGCCCCACCTTTTCTGCCACATGTGGCCCACATTCGACTCCAGGAGTCGAATGTGGGCCACATGTGGTGAAAGAAGGGGGCAGGGGTCAGGTGTCGACCAGGGCGGCCGAGGTGATGAGGTGGACCGGGTAGCGGCGGATCTCGCCGTGGTCCACGCCTTCGAGAATGCCGCCGGCCACGCTCACCGGGGTGACAACGCGCTGCGTCGCGACGCCCCGTGAGTCGACAAAGCCCAGCCACACGCTGCGCCCCTCGCTGGCGGCTGCCCGCAGCAGCTCCAGGGTGGCGGCCACGGCGGTGCCGCGCGGCGTCGCGGCCGCCCGGTCCCCGGCCCGCAGCTGGTCGACCAGGGCCCCGAGCTGCTCGTCGGCCACCACGCCCGGCGCCTGGCCGCGGCGGGACGGCCGAGCCTTGGCCGGGATCCGGCGGCCCGGCGGCCGCAGGTCCAGCACGGAGCCGTCGGCCCCCTCGGCGGCCGGCGCGAAGCCGGCGGCCCGCAGCTCGTCGAGCACCTCGATCAGCGGCAGCGGGCTGACCAGCACGGTCGGCGCGATCCGCCGCAGCTCCAGGCGGGCCGAGGCCGGGTTGGCCAGCACCTCGGTGATCAGCACCGGGTCGTCGCAGCGCAGGAACGAGCCGGCCGCGCCGCCGCGCAGCCGCCCGTGCCGGCGGGCCACGTCGTCGATCAGGTAGGTCAGCCCCTGCGGCACCGGCGTCCGGGACCGGGCGCGGAACAGCTCGTGCAGCTCGTCGGCGGTGCGGCCGCTGTCCAGGGCCCGCCGCACCGAGGCCTCGCTCACCCGGTACACGGTGGCCCCGCCGGCCGATTCGACGTCGGCGACCAGGGCCATCTCGGCGGCCAGCAGCGGCTCCAGCGGCCCGGGCGCGACCACCGTCAGGTCGGCCTGCACGAGCACGTGGTCCAGTGGCTCCGGCATCGCGTCGGCCATCCGCTTGGCGGCCATCGCCGGTCCCTCGGCCAGCAGCGCCCGGGTGGCCGAGCTGACCGCGCCCAGGGCCATCACGCCCAGCGCCGTCGCTTCCGCGTACGTCCAGCGCACGACGTCGTCGCGCAGCCGCCCGCCCCGCCGCGGCGCCCGCCAGGCCAGCAGGGCCGCCACCTCGTCGGCGTTCGACACCGAGGTGCCCGGCGGCAGCTCGGCCAGCGCCTCCAGCACCCGGCGGCGCTCCCGCGGGGCCAGCGGCCGCCGCAGGTCGTCGGTCAGCGGGCCGATCGCCTTGTCACGTTCGTCACGGGTGCCGATCAGCGCCGGCAGCCGCGGCAGGTCCAGCCACGCCGCGGCGATCGTCGCCCAGCGCTGCTCGGGCGCGGCCACCAGCCAGCCGTCGGTGAGCGTGGTCGGCACCCACTCCGGGTCCACGCCCTCGCTGTCGGCGACCAGCCCGGCCCCGACCGCCAGTTCGGCCAGCAGCCCGGCGCGGGCGTCGTCGACGTCCAGCGCCTTGGCGATCCGGCGCACCTCGCGCACGCCCAGGCCACCCGAGCGCAGCACCGGCGCGGGCTCCTCCGACCACAGCCGCAGCAGCCCCTCGACGTGCCGGACCAGCTCCGACGCCTCGCCGGCGGCGGTGGTGTCCACAACGGACGGCTCACGGGAAACGGCGGTGAGGCTTGGCTCCTTGACTTGGACCGTCCCGAGTGGACGGCGGCCGCGGACGGCCATGCCCACCTCGCGGGGCAGCTCCACCGTCTCGTTGTCGCGGCGGGCCAGCAGGCCCATGGCCAGCAGCCGCTGGGTCGGCGTCTTGGCCCGCTCCAGCGGCACCACCACGCCCGCGTCCTTGGTCAGTCCGATCGGCGAGTCCCCGGCCAGCGCGGACAGCAGCCGCCGGTCCGGCTCCTCCAGCCCGGCCAGCACCTCGGTCAGGTCCTTGCCGACCAGATGCGGTAACGACCGGCCGAGACCGCCCGGGTACTGCGGCGCGACCTCCCGCGCCGCCGGCGCCGCCGACACCGCGTCGTCCGGACCCCACACGACGGCCCGGGTCCGCAGCGTGCGCACGGCCTCGGTCACCCGGGTCAGGGTCGCGTCGGCGGCCAGCAGCTTCGCCGTCTCCCGGATCGTGACCGGGGCGCTGTCGGCGTCCAGCACCAGCAGCGCTTCCAGCACGGTCAGGGTGAAGGTGTCCAGGTCCTCGCAGGCCCTGGCCACCGACGCGCGGATGCCGGCCCGGGTCGCCAACACGGTGCTGTCCGCGGGCGCCGGGGTCGCCAGGTCCGGGCGGGCGCGCAGCAGCGCGACGAGCGCGTCGTCGTCGAGCGCCCGGAACCAGTCCGCGAGTGAGAGGCCGGCCATCATGCACCACGTTAGCCGTGCGGCACGCTGGATGTGCCGCTCGGGCGGCGTCGGGCCCGTGGCCATTTGCTCGCGCGGCATACTGTGACTGTCTGACCGCACGACGAGGAGGAACCGTGGCGAAGGACCGCAGCACGCGCATCGAGCCTTCCTGGCCGCACATCGAGGGCGAGAAGCACCCGGTCAGCGAGCTGGCCACGGACGTGCAGGGGGCGCTGTCGCCGTTCGGCGACGTGGTGTTCCCGGTCGACCCCGAGTCGCTGCCGTACACGCACCCGGTGACCGAGATCAACCGCTGAGAGCTGGTTTTCGAGTCGCGCACGTTCCGGAATTCGACGCGGTTTAGGCTCGTTTCATCGGCCGTCGGCCGCGTCGAATCTGGAGGACAGCCATGCCGGTTCCGGGACCCGGATATTCGATCACCATTCGGGTCGAGGCGCCGCCCACGGCGAGCGCGGCCGGCGACCTGACCAGCGCCGTTGGCCGCGTCGGGGGCGTGATCACCGCCTTCGACGTCGTGGAGTCCCACGCCGATCGAGTCGTGTTCGACATCACGTGCAACGCGATGTCGGCCAATCACGCCAAGGACATCACCGACGGCCTGGACGCACTTCCGGGCGTTCGCGTCCGAAAGGTGTCCGACCGCACATTCCTGGTCCACCTCGGCGGCAAGATCGAGGTCACCTCCAAGGTCGCGCTGCGCAACCGCGACGACCTCTCCCGCGCCTACACCCCCGGCGTCGCCCGCATCTGCCAGGCCATCGCGGCCAACCCCGAGGACGCCCGCCGCCTGACCATCAAGCGCAACACCGTGGCCGTGGTCACCGACGGCTCGGCCGTGCTGGGCCTGGGCAACATCGGCCCGGCCGCCGCGCTGCCGGTGATGGAGGGCAAGGCCGCGCTGTTCAAGAAGTTCGCCGGCGTGGACGCCTGGCCGGTGTGCCTGGACACCCAGGACACCGAGGAGATCATCCGCGCGGTCGAGCTGATCGCCCCGGTCTACGGCGGCATCAACCTGGAGGACATCGCCGCCCCGCGCTGCTTCGAGATCGAGGCCCGGCTGCGCGAGAAGCTGGACATCCCGGTCTTCCACGACGACCAGCACGGCACCGCGATCGTCGTGGTCGGCGCGCTGCGCAACGCCCTGCGCGTGGTCGGCAAGGACATCACCAAGTCCAAGATCGTGGTCTGCGGCGTCGGCGCCGCCGGCTCGGCCATCATCCGGCTGCTTCAGCACCAGAAGCCGGCCGACATCCTGGCCGTGGACATCCACGGCATCGTGCACCCCGAGCGCGACAACCTGGACTCCAACCTGGAGCAGATCGCCGCCAGCACCAACATCGAGCACAAGGCCGGCACCCTGCACGACGCGCTGGTCGGCGCGGACGTGTTCATCGGCGTCTCCGCGCCCAACCTGTTCGGCGCGGCCCAGGTGGCCACCATGAACTCCGACGCCATCGTGTTCGCGCTGGCCAACCCCGACCCGGAGATCGACCCGGTGGAGGCCCAGCAGCACGCCGCCATCGTGGCCACCGGCCGCAGCGACTACCCGAACCAGATCAACAACGTGTTGGCCTTCCCGGGCGTGTTCCGCGGCCTGCTGGACGCGCACGCCAGCACCATCACCGACGCGATGCTGGTGGCCGCGGCCAACGCCATCGCCGACGTGGTGGAGCCGGAGCGGCTCAACGCCTCGTTCATCGTGCCCAGCGTCTTCGACAACAACGTGGCCCCGGCGGTGGCCGAGGCGGTCAAGAACGCCTCGCGGGCCAACTAACTAGTATTCGTGCCGTGAGCGAGCTGAGTCACGTCGACTCCGCCGGCGCGGCCAGGATGGTCGACGTCTCGGCCAAGCAGGCCAGTGCGCGGGTCGCGGTCGCGACCGGCGTGCTGCGGACCACGGCCGAGGTCGTCGGCCTGCTGCGGCGGGACGGGCTGCCCAAGGGCGACGCCCTGGCCACGGCCAGGATCGCCGGCATCATGGGGGCCAAGCGCACCCCCGACCTCGTGCCGCTGTGCCACCCGATCGCCCTCACCGGCGTGAAGGTGGACCTGGCGCTGGAGGACGAGGCCGTGCGCATCACCGCCACCGTGAAGACCACCGACCGCACCGGCGTCGAGATGGAGGCCCTGACCGCCGTCGCGGTGGCCGGGCTGACCCTGCACGACATGGTCAAGGCCGTCGATCCGGCGGCCGTGCTCGACGCGGTGCGGGTGGAGCGCAAGGACGGCGGCAAGACCGGCGCCTGGATCCGACCGGAGGACCGATGAGCAGGCGGGCACGGGTTGTCGTGGCGTCCAACCGGGCCGCGGCCGGGGTGTACGCCGACCGGACCGGGCCGGTGATCACCGCCTGGCTGCGGGACCGGGGCTACGAGGTGGCCGAGCCCGTGGTGGTGCCCGACGGCGATCCCGTCGCCGCCGCACTGCGGGCCGCCGTCGCCGAGGGGGTCTCGGTGGTGCTGACCACCGGCGGCACCGGGGTGACGCCCACCGACCGCACGCCCGAGGCCACCCGCTCGGTGCTGGACTACGAGATTCCCGGCATCGCCGACGCGATTCGGTCGGCCGGGCTGCCCAAGGTGCCGACCGCCGTGCTGTCGCGGGGCGTCTCCGGCGTGGCCGGCACGACGTTGGTGGTGAACCTGCCCGGCTCGACCGGCGGCGTGAAGGATGGACTGTCCGTGTTGGACGGTGTGCTCGATCACGCGGTGGATCAGCTGGCCGGCGGCGACCACCCGCGCCCAGCCGGCTCCCATGAGCACGGCTCGGCCGCCGAGGCGGCGCCAGCGGTGGTCGTGCGGGCCGAGATCAGCGAGACGCCGGTCTCCGCCGCCGAGCACGCCGCGCTGGTGTCCGACCGGACCGCCGGCGCAGTTGTCACGTTCGAGGGCGTGGTCCGTGACCACGATCACGGCCGGGGCGTGACCGAGCTGGAGTACTCGGGCCACCCCAGCGCCAAGGACGTCATCGCCGACGTGGCCGCCGAGGTCGCCGCCCGCCACCCGGAGGTCCGGGCCCTGGCCGTCAGCCACCGCCTCGGCCACCTGGCCATCGGCGACGTGGCCCTGGCCTGTGCCGTCTCGGCCGCCCACCGCCGCGAGGCGTTCCTGGTCTGCGCCGAACTTGTCGACGAGGTGAAGGCCAAGCTCCCGGTGTGGAAGCGCCAGGTCTTCACCGACGGCACCGACGAGTGGGTCAACTGCCCCTGATCGGAGCCGGCAATACGGAGCGGGGGTCCGGGGCGGAGTCCAGCATGGGGTCTGGGGCCCGGCCCCCCAGAAAATACGCTAGCGCCCCATGTTCGCTGCCCAGAAAATCGGGCACTGCGCGAACATGGGGCGCTCAGGCGCTAGACAGACGTCACTTCGTGGTCAGCTTCTGACCGACGATGATCAGGTTCGGGTCCGAACCGATGACGTCCTTGTTCTTGTTGTACAGGTCCTGCCAGCTGCCGCTCAGGTGCAGCTTCTCCACCAGGCCGGACAGGGTGTCGCCGGCGACGACGGTGTAGTCGCCGTTGCCGTCCAGCTTCGGGGCCTGAACCGGCGCCTGCGCCTGCGGGGCCGGGGCGGCCTTGCGCGGGGCGGGCTTGGCCGGGGCGGCCTTCGGGGCCGGGGCGCCCGTGCCACCAGCGGTCACGCCGCCAGCGCCGCGGGAGAAGCACACCGGCCACGCGCCGCCACCCTGACCGGCGAGCACGCGCTCGGCCACGGCGATCTGCGCCTCACGGCTGGCCAGGTTGGCGGTGGGGGCGTACGCGCCGCCACCGTAGGCACGCCACGTGCTGGCGGAGAACTGAAGACCGCCGTAGTAGCCGTTGCCCGTGTTGATGGCCCAGTTGCCGCCACTCTCACACTTGGCGACGGCGTCCCAGTTCACGGATGCCGCGTTGGCAGTACCAGCTGCGATCGCCATCGGGGCGGCGACAATCGCACCGGCCAGGGCGACCTGGGTGACGGTACGAGCGACGGTGGACTGCTGACGGTGCTTACCGCGGTAAGAAATCATTGACCTCTCGCCTACAGCGCCTGCGTCACACGCTCGCCGGCACGACAGGCACAGGTGTGCCCGTCGAACGTCGACGGGCACTTCGGGTGGCCCGTCGGACTTCCGGCATGGGGTTCCGGGTGGTGCACATCCCGCTGGGCGGTTCTCGGGCGCCCAGGGGTGGTTCCCCCGCCCCTGTTCGGTAGTTGTCCTTCGCTCGGGGTTCTTGGCCGGGGGACCGCCGAACAGGGTTTGGCGCTTCGGTCCCTCGGGTACTGCCGGTCGTTTCGGGTTCGACCGAGAAGCGACGCTAGGTGACGGCGGCGGGATCGCCAAATGCTGAAGGATGTGACCGTCATCACAGTAACGCGACGCAACCGGGGTCGATCCCGCTTGTTTTCCCAGGTCAGATCGTCGTTATCTGGCCGTTTCCAAGTCGAGATCGATCACCTTGCGTGAGGCCTGTGTCACGTGGTTTAGCCCGAAAGCGATGGTCATAGCGCAACCGAAAAGTTGCCCGGATAGCCCTTGCGCGCCAGGCGACTGTATCGATTCAGGAGCGAGTCACGGACCGCTAGGCTCTCCGGGAGGGGCCGACGGGCGAGGGGAGGGGCGGGCTGGATGGCGGGCGAGATCGAGTTCCGTGTGCTCGGCCCGCTCGAGATCCGGGTCGACGGCGCGCCCCGGCCGCTGCCGGCGGCCAAGCAGCGCCTGCTGCTCGGCTCCCTTCTGCTCAGGGCGAACCAGGCCGTCTCCGCCGCCGAACTGGTCGACGTGGTGTGGGGCGAGCGGCCTCCGGCCGGCGCCCGCAACACCCTGCGCACCTATGTCATGCGCCTGCGTCAGCAGCTGGGCCCGGCCTGCGCCCTGCGCACCGCCCAGGACGGTTACGCGCTCGACGTGCCGGACGACTCGCTCGACGCCACCCGGTTCCGCCAACTGCTCGTCGCCGCCCGTGCGGCCGAGGAGCCGTCGGCCGCCTGGTCCCTGCTGACCGAGGCGGTGGCGCTGTGGCGCGGCCCGGTGCTGGCCGACCTGGCGCTGAATCCGTTGCAGCACAACGAGATCAACCGCCTGGAGGCGGAACGGCTGGACGCCCGCGAGCGGCGCATCGCCGCCGGCCTCGCGCTCGGCCGGCACGAGGAGCTGCTGCCGGAACTGCGCGAGCTGGCCGACGCCAACCCGGCCCGCGAGCAGATCTGGGCCCAACTCATGACCGCCCTCTACCGCTCCGGCCGACGCGCCGACGCACTGCATATATACGGAGAGGTGCACGAGTACCTCACCGAGGAGCTCGGTGTGGACCCCGGCGCCGAGCTGCTGCGCGTGCGCCAGGCCGTGCTGTCCGACCATCCCAGTCTGCGAACCCCGTTGGGGGCCAAGGCATCCGTGCCGGCACAGCTGCCGCCCGAGGTGATCAACTTTGTCGGACGGGTGGCGGTCGCGGCCGAGATCGCCGAGCGCCTCGCGCCGACGAGTCCACTGTCGGCGACCGATCCGCCGGAGCAGAGACAGGCGCCGGCAGCCACCCCGGTAGTGGTGCTGACCGGACCGCCCGGCACCGGCAAGACCGCGCTCGCGGTGCACGTCGCGCACCGGCTGCGCGCCCGTTTCCCCGACGGCCAGCTGTTCGTCGACCTCCGTGGCCACGCGCGGGGCCCGACCCTGGGGCCCGACCAGGTGCTCGCCCGGTTCCTGCGGGCGCTGGGCGTCGCCGCCGACGACGTGCCGACCGAGCTCGACGAGCAGTCGGCGGCGCTGAGATCTCTGTTGGCCGGCAAGCGAATGCTCATCGTGCTGGACAACGCCGCCCGCCCCGGCCAGGTCCGCCCGCTGCTGCCCGGGGACCCCGGCTGCGCGGTGTTGATCACCAGTCGGGACGCGCTGCGCGGGCTGGTGGCCGAGCAGGGAGCCGGCCGCGTGCACGTCGGCGGCCTCACCCCGGCCGAGTCGAACACCCTGCTGTCCCGGATCCTCGGCGACGAGGTGGTCCGGGAGGAGACGGCCGCCGCCGCGGAACTGGCCCGGCTGTGCACCTATCTTCCGCTGGCCCTGCGGATCGCCGCCGCCAACATGATCGGCGACGACCAGCCGCGGCTGGCCCAGCAGCTGGCCCGGCTGCGCGAGGGCAGCCGGCTGGCCGCGCTGGCCGCCGACGGGGACGAGACGGTGACCGTGCGGGCGGCGTTCGACCTTTCCTATGAGGCGCTGGACGAACCGGCCAAGCGGGCGTTCCGGCTGGTCGGCCTGGCCCCGGGCCAGGACCTCACGCCGGAGGCCATGGGCGCGCTCGCCGACTGCCCGCCGCCGCAGGCCCGCCGGCTGCTCGACCAGTTGTCGGCGGCCAATCTCGTGCAGCAGCTGACCCCCGGCCGCTACCAGGCGTACGACCTGCTTCGTGTCTACGCCCACGAGCGGGCGCTGGCCGAGCCCGAGGACCCGGCCCTGGCTCGCCTGCACACCTATTACCTGCACGCGGTCGCGGAGGCGGCGGCGCTGCTCGGACCCGAGGTGCCCAGCCTGGTGCCGCTGCCGCCGCGCCCGGGGCCGGACCGGTTCGGCGACCGGGACGAGGCGCTGGAGTGGATGACCGCCGAGCTGCCCAATCTCGTCCCGCTGATCCAGCAGGCCGCCGGCGAGATCGTCTGGCAGCTGGTGGACTCGCTGCGCGGCTTCTTCTACGCCCAGCGGCTGGCCACCGAGTGGCAGCTGGTCACCCGGGCCGGCCTGGCCGCGGCGGCCGCCGCCGGGGACGAGGTCGCCGAGGCGGCGATGCGCTACAACCGGGCCGCCCTGGACTGGAGCCGCGGCCGGGCCAACGAGGCCGCCGACAGCTACGCCCGGGCGCTGGAGGTGTTCCGCCGGGCCGGCCTGCGGGTCGGCGAGTACTCGGCGCTGACCAACCTGGCCATCGCCCTGTCGGAGTTGGGCGATCTGGACGGCGCGGCGACCCGGTTCGCCAACGCGCTGGAGATCGCCGAGGGCGACCCGACCCGGCAGGCCCCGGTGCTGGTCAACCTGGGTCTGGTGCAGGTCAGCCTTGGCGAGACCGAGGAGGGCTTCGGCTACCTGGCCCGGGCCAGGGCCATCTGCGCCGAGCTGCGCATCGAGCACGGCGAGGTGACCTGCCTGAACAACCTGCTCAACTTCAGCCGGCACATGGGCCGGTTCGAGGCCGTCGAGGAGTACTTCGAGCACGGCGTGGCGCTGAGCCGGCGGCTGGGCAACCAGGAGAGCGAGTCGGGGCTGTTCAACGCGATGGCGTTGGTGCGGCTGGACTTCGGCCGGCAGGCCGACGCCGAGCGGATGGCCGCGACCGCGCTGGAGCTGGCCGCGTCGCCGAGCCTGTACCGGTCCCGGATCGACGCCCTGAACACGCTCGGCGACGTGGCCCTGGTCGGCGACCGGGTCGAGGACTCCATCGGGCACTACCGGCACGCGCTGGGCCTGAGCCGCCAGCGCGGCCTGCGGTTCGGCGAGGTCGAGGCGTTGATCGGACTGGCCCACGCGATGCTGGACGAGGACGAGGCGCTGGCCCACGCGGTCGAGGCGGTGGCGCTGACCGGCCGGCACGAGCTGCGGTTGTCCCAGGGGCGGGCGCTGCTCGCGCAGGCGCACGTCCATCTGCGCCGGCAGCAGCCCGAGGCGGCGGCCGACTTCGGCGAGCGGGCGGTGGCGCTGCTGCGCAAGACCGGCCAGCGGCTGTGGGAGGCCCGCGCGCTGAGCCTGCTGGCCCAGGCCTACCGGGCCGCCGGCCAGCTGGAAGTGTCCACTCGGCACGGTGCCGAGGCCGCCGCGCTGCTGTCCGGCATGGGACTTCCGGCATCGTCGATCTAGACTGGATGATCGCTGTCGAAGTTCGTTTTTCGCTAGTGGACGCCGCGGGACACTCCTAGGCTGGAAGGCCACGAATGCACGGCCGAGAGGAGGGTGGCGTGTCCCCTGACCTGCGCTTCCGTATTCTCGGCCCGCTCGAGGTGTCCAAGGCCGGCCGGCCGGTGCCGATCCGCGCGGCCAAGCACCGCACGCTGTTGGCCAGCCTGCTGCTGCGGGCCAATCGGGTGGTTCCGGTGGACGCGCTCGTGGAGCGGCTGTGGGCGGGCAACCCGCCGGCCCGGGCCCGGGGCACGCTTCAGACCTACGTGCTGCGGCTGCGCCAGACCCTCGGCGATCCGACGCTGGTCCGCACCGCGCCCGAGGGTTACTACATCGACGTGCCACCGGGGTCCGTCGACCTGGAACGGTTCCGCGAGCTGTCCGACGAGGGCACCCGGGCCGGCGACGCCGGCGACCTGACCGCCGCCGCGGCCGCGCTGGACGAGGCCCTGCAACTGTGGCGGGGCGCCCCGCTGGCCGACGTGCCCTCGGACTCGTTGCAGCGCAACGTGGTTCCGCAGCTGGTGGAGCAGCACCTCCAGGTGCTGGAGCGGCGTATCGACATCGAACTTCAGCGCGGCCGGCACCAGGCGCTGATCGCCGAGCTCCAGTCGCTGACCGCCAAGCACCCGGCGCGGGAGCCGTTCTGGGGCCAGCTGATGCTGGCGCTGCACCGCAGCGGCCGGCAGGCCGACGCGCTGGCGGCCTACCAGGGCGTGGCCGGCTACCTGGCCGACGAGCTGGGCATCGATCCCGGCGAGCCGCTGCGCCGGCTGCACCAGGCCATGCTGCGCAACGACCCCGAGCTGCTGGCCCCGATCGTCTCCGAGGCGGCGCGGCCGGTGGTCGTGCCCTCGCAGCTGCCGGCCGACATCGCCGACTTCGTCGGCCGGGCCGAGCTGATCGACCAGCTGGTGTCCCGGTTCGAGCCCAGCCCGCCGGAGGGGCCGATCGCGGTGATGGGGCCGCCCGGCGTCGGCAAGACCGCCTTCGTCGTGCACCTGGCCCACCGGCTGCGCCCGCGCTTCCCCGACGGTCAGCTCTACGCCAACCTGCGCGGCTACGCCCTCGGCCCGGCGCTGAGCACCGCCCAGGTGCTGTCCCGGTTCCTGCGGGCGATGGGCGTGCCGC
This sequence comes from Kutzneria sp. NPDC052558, assembly GCF_044547355.1. NCBI lineage: Bacteria > Bacillati > Actinomycetota > Actinomycetes > Pseudonocardiales > Pseudonocardiaceae > Kutzneria > Kutzneria sp. NPDC052558. The sequence continues at coordinate 150,855 of NZ_JBIUAG010000012.1, read as the reverse complement.
CGGAGCAGATCCCGATCGACGTGGATCACCAGGCCGCGGCCTTCCGCTCCCTGTTGCAGGGCAAGCGGATCCTGATCGTGCTGGACAACGCGGCCGCCGCCGACCAGATCCGGCCGCTGCTGCCGCCGGTCGCCGGCTGCGCGGTGCTCGTGACCAGCCGCAACGACCTGCGCAGTCGCCTGCTCGACGTCGACACCGTGCTGCTGGAGCCGCTCACGCCGACCGAGTCCCGGCAGCTGCTCAGCGCCGTGCTCGGGCCGGAGCTCAAGGACATGCCGGCCTCCACGGAGCTGGCCCGGCTGTGCGCGTACCTGCCGCTGGCGCTGCGGATCGCCGCCGCCAACCTGGCCAAGTCGCCGCCGTCGGGCCTGGCCGACTACGTGGCCGAGCTGCGCAACGGAAACCGGCTGTCGGCGCTGAGCATCGCCGGCGACGAGGGCACCGCCGTCCGCGCCGCCTTCGACCTTTCCTATACGACGCTGCAACCGCGCGCCCGCGAGCTGTTCCGGCTGCTGGGCCTGGTGCCGGGCCCCGACTTCACGCCGCAGGCCGCCGCCGCGCTGATGTCCAGCGACCCCGCCGACGCCGCCGACCTGCTCGACCAGCTCGCCGCCGTGCATCTCGTGCAGCAGGTGGTGCCGGGCCGATTCCAGTTCCACGACCTGATCCGGCTCTACGCCGCGCAGCGTGAGCACGAGGAGAACACCCGCACCGAACGGGACATCGTGGTCCGGCGGCTGTTCGACCACTACCTCGCCGGCGCGATCGGCGCTTCCCACGTCGCCTACCGGGACCTGGTGCGCCTGGTCGTCGGCCGGCAGCGCGGACGGGAGTTCGCCACCGAGGCCGAAGCCGTGGCCTGGCTGGACGCCGAGCGCCTCAACCTGATCGCCGCCTTCGGCCACGCCGCCCGGCACCACCTGTCCGAGCACGCCGTCCGACTGGCCGACGCCCTGCGCGGCTACTTCCTGGCCCACCAGTACAACGTGGACTGGTTCGCCACCGCCTCCACCGCCGTCGCCGTCGCGCGGCGGGCCGCCGACCGGCGCGGCGAGGCCGCGATGCTGTTCAACCTCGGCTCCGCGCAGTGGAACATGGACCGGCAGGAGGAGGCCATCGAGAGCTTCCTGGCCGCCGCCGACATCTTCCGCGAGCTCGGCGCCGACGACGGGGCCGCCGCCTCCCTCAACAACGCCGGCAACTCCCACCTGGAGCTGGGCCAGTTCGACGAGGCCGCCGGCTACTTCACCGAGGTGCTGGCGCTGGCCGAGCGGTCCGGGCTGCGCGACATCGAGGTGATCGGGCGGGCCAACATCGGCTTCGTGCTGCTGGAGCTGGGCAAGCTCGGGGAGGCCGTCGAGCACTGCCGACGGTCCATCGAGCTGTGCCAGGAGGCCGGGCTACGGCACTGCGAGGCCCACAGCGTGGCCAATCTCGGGGCCGCCCTGCTGGAGGGCGGCCATCCCTACGAGGCCATCGAGCAGCTCACCGCCGCGCTGGGCATGTTCCGTTCGCTGGGGGAGGTCAACGCCAGCCTGGAGGTGCTGCACCGGCTGGCCACCGCCTACCAGATGACCGGGCAGCCCGAGCCGGCCCTGGAACTGGGCCGGGAGGCGCTGGACAGCGCCCGCCGCACCGGCAACCAGCGGGCCCTGGCCATGAGCCGGTCCGTGCTGGGCCTGACCCTGCACATGTCCGGCAAGTTCGCCGAGGCCATGGCCTGCTTCGACGAGACGCTGGCCACCATCGACGAGGTCCGGCACCTGCGGACCCGGCTGTGGGTGCTGATCGGCGGGGCCATGGCCATGAACTCCGTTGGCCGCACCGAGGAGGCGCTGGCCACCGGCCGCCGGGCCCTGGAACTGGCCGCCCCGCTGCCGCTGTACCGAGGCCGGGCCCTGATGCTGCTGGCCGTGCTGCTCACCGGGCTCGGCGGCGAGCAGAACATGGCCGACGCCTACGCGTTCGCCGTGGAGGCACAGGCGATCTTCCAGGAGGCCGGCAACCCCAGCGGCTCGGCGTGGTGCCTGCACGTGATGGCCCAGGTCCGCAAGTTCCACGGCGACACCGAGGCCGCCGACCGGCTCAACCGCGAGGCCCTGCGCACCATCGACGGCCGCGCCTGGGCCGACCGCATCCGCGCCGCCATCACCGCCTAACCCCCAGGTTCGACGCTAGGAAGGGGGCTTTCCTACACTCCAAGTGGAGGAAAGCCCCCTTCCACACCTGAGCGGTGCTCAGCCGCCGGCGAAGGGGGGGAGCACGTCCAGCTCCACGCCGCCGGCGACCCGGATTCCGGTGTCCCGCACGGCGATTCCGTCCAGCAGCAGGCTGGAGGCGGTGAGCACCCGGGCCAGGCCCTCGCCGTGCCGGTCCCGCACCAGCCGCAGCACATCGTCCACCGTGGACTCCGGGGTCACGGTCAGCTGCTCGTCGCCGATCCCGGCGGCGGCCTTGGCCCCGGCGAAGTAGCGGATGGTCAACACCACGCGGTCAGCCTCCGATCGCGCTCATCGGACGGTCCGGCTGGGCGAAACCGTCGTCGTTGATGCCGTGCCCCTTGGCCTTGCCCCACATCGCGGCCCGCCACAGCCGGGCCAGCTCCTCGTCGGAGGCGCCGGCGCGCAGCGGACCGCGCAGGTCGGTCTCGGTGGTGGCGAACAGACACGTGCGCAGCGCCCCGTCGGCGGTCAGCCGGGTCCGGTCGCAGGCGGCGCAGAACGGCCGGGTCACCGAGGCGATCACGCCGACCGTCGCCGGGCCGCCGTCGACCAGCCACCGCTCGGCCGGCGCGGCTCCCCGCCGGGCCGGCTCCGGGGTCAGCGTGAACCGCTCGCCCAGCCGGTTCAGGATCTCCTCGGCGGTGATCATCTTGTCCCGGTCCCACTCGTGCTGGGCGTCCAGCGGCATCTGCTCGATGAACCGCAGCTGGTAGCCGTGGTCCAGGCAGAACTGGAGCAGGTCCGGGGCCTCGTCCTCGTTCACGCCGCGCATCAGCACGGTGTTCACCTTCACCGGCGTCAGCCCGGCCTCCTGGGCCGCGGCCAGGCCGGCCAGCACGTCGTCCATGCGGTCCCGGCGGGTGATCGCCGCGAAGCGGTCGGGTCGAAGTGTGTCGAGGGACACATTGATACGGTCCAGCCCGGCCAGGGCCAGCGAACGGGCCTTGCGGGCCAAGGAGACCGCGTTGGTCGTCAACGACATGCGGGGCCGGGGGCGCAGTTCCGCCGCGGCCGCGAGGATCTGCGGCAAATCCTTACGCAGCAGCGGTTCCCCGCCGGTGAAGCGGAGCTCGCGCACGCCCAGCAGGTCGACCGCGACGCGGATCAGCCGGATCAGTTCGGCCCCGCTGAGCAGATCGGGGGCCGGCAGCCATTCCAGGCCCTCGGCCGGCATGCAGTACGTGCACCGCAGATTGCACCGGTCGGTGAGAGATACCCGCAGGTCAGTGGCGACGCGGCCGAATTTGTCGATCAAGCCCGGCAGATCGGGACGCGTCGAGGTGTCCGGGGTGCTCCGCACGCCCGGAAGGCCTAGCTCGACGGGTGCCATCACGATCAGCCTAGTCGCTGGACGCCCTAGTCTTGACCGCTGCGGAACGGCGGTTGCCGGCTATGATGTCTTTAGGACCAAGTGTCTTAGCAAGCAGTATCTTATTAACCGAGGGAGGTTGAGGTGGTGGCCATGCCCGAGACGGCCGGGGCCAAGGCGGTCTATCCGGTCAGCGACGAGGAGCTGGCGCGCTTTTCGTGGCTGGGGCGGGACAGCAGCCTGGTGACCGTGATGTTCCACGCTCGGGTCGCCGAGCAGCTCGGCCTGTCGACCACCGACCACAAGTGCCTGGACCTCGCCGCCCGCGGCGGCCAGCCGATGACCGCCGGCCGCATCGCCGAGCTCTCGGGGCTGTCCACCGGCGCCGTCACCGGCGTGATCGACCGGCTCGAACGGGCCGGCTACGTGCGCCGCGTCCGCGACCCGCACGATCGGCGAAAGGTGCTCGTCGAGGTCACCCTCAGCGATCCGCAGCGGTTCGCCCTGCTGTTCAAGGGCGTGTCCGAGATGATGGCCCGGGTGCTCTCGCACTACACGCCCGAGCAGCGTGAACTGCTCTTCGAGTACGGCAGCGAGGTCCTGGCGCAGATGCGCAAGGAGATCGCCAAGTTCGCCGTCACCGATTGAGCCGATCGGTTAACAAATCCTTATCTGCGGAGCTATCTCCCTTCTCGTGCCGCATCGGCGGAGCTAGCCTCGGCGCGTGACCCGATCCGACGCGCCCACCTACCGGGTGTCCGAGGCCGCCGTGCTGCTCGGCGTGAGCGATGACACGGTGCGCCGCTGGCTGGACGGCGGCCAGCTCACCGCCGGCGTCGACAGCGCCGGCCGCAAGGTCGTCGACGGCGCCGAGCTCGCCGCCTTCGCCCGCGCCCAGGCCAATGCCGTGCCCGACCCGTCCGGCGTGGGCCGGTCGGCCCGCAACCGGTTCGTCGGCCTGGTCACCGAGATCGTCCAGGACAAGGTGATGGCCCAGGTCGAGATCCAGAGCGGGCCGCACCGGGTGGTGTCGCTGATGAGCACTGAGGCGGTCCGGGAACTCGGCCTGACCCCCGGGGTGCTGGCGGTGGCCGTGGTCAAGTCCACCCAGGTGATCATCGAAACGCCGGGAGGCATGTCGTGAGGAAACTCGTCGTCGCCATCGGGTCGGCCGCGCTGCTGCTGACCGCCTGCGGCGGTGGGTCGACGTCGTCCCAGGGACAATCGGGTCAGGGGACGTCGACCACCAGCGGCGCGCCGCAGGAGTCGGGCACCCTGACCGTGCTCGCCGCCGCCTCGCTGACCACCTCGTTCAACAAGATCAAGGCCGACTTCGAGGCGGCCCACCCCGGCGTCACCGTCAAGCTCACCTACGACGGCTCCTCGACCCTGGTGCAGCAGATCACCAACGGCGCCCAGGCCGACGTGTTCGCCTCGGCCGACCAGGCCAACATGGACAAGGTCACCAAGGCCGGCCTCAACGACGGGCCGCCCCAGCTGTTCGCGCGCAACAAGCTGGAGATCGCGGTGCCGCCGAGCAACCCCAAGAACATCGCCACCTTCGCCGACCTGGCCAAGCCCGGCACGGTTGTCGTGGTGTGCGCCGACGCCGTGCCCTGCGGGGCGGCGGCCCTGAAAGTCGAGCAGGCCACCGGCGTCACGATCACCCCGGCCAGCAAGGAGACCGCGGTCACCGGCGTGCTGTCCAAAGTGGAGTCCGGCGACGCCGACGCCGGCCTGGTCTACCTCACCGACGTCAACTCGGCCGGCAGCAAAGTGAAGGGCATTGCCTTCCCCGAGGCCGACAAGGCGATCAACGACTACCCGATCACCGTGCTGAAGAACGCGCCGCAGTCGGCCATCGCCAAGCAGTTCGTCGACTTCGTGCGCGGCGAGCAGGGGCGCAAGGAGCTCGGCGCGGTCGGTTTCCAGCTGCCGTGAGACGGTCCGTCCCGGTCCTGCTCTGGATCCCGGCGGCCATCGCGCTGGCCCTGGTCGTGCTGCCGGTCATCGGTCTGGTGGCCCGCAGCGACCTGGGCCGGCTGCCGGCCCAGGTGATCAGCCCGGCCGCGCTGGAGGCCCTGTGGCTCTCGGTGCGGACGGGCGCGACCGCCACGCTGTTGTCGTTGCTGCTCGGCGGTCCGCTCGCGGTCGTGCTGGCCCGCGGGCGGCTGCCGGGGCTGCGGCTGTTGCGGGCTGTGGTGCTGCTGCCGCTCGTGCTGCCGCCGGTCGTCGGCGGCCTGGCGCTGCTGTACCTGTTGGGGCGCAACGGATTCGGCGGGCAGATGCTGGCCCTGTTCGGGCTGCGGCTGCCCTTCACCACCGCGGCGGTGATCATCGCCCAGACCTTTGTCGCCATGCCGTTCCTGGTGATCGGCCTTGAGGGCGCCCTGCGCACCGCCGGCGAGCGCTACGAGGCGGTGGCCGCCACCCTCGGCGCCGCGCCGTGGACGGTGTTCCGGCGGGTCACCGTGCCGTTGTTGTTGCCGGCCTTGGGGTCCTCGCTCGTGCTGGCGTTCGCGCGATCCCTGGGGGAGTTCGGCGCCACCATCACGTTCGCCGGAAACCTCGAGGGCACCACGCAAACCCTGCCGCTGCTGGTCTACGTGCAGTCCGAGTCCGATGTGGACGCTGCCGTCGCGGTGTCGCTGCTGCTGGTCGTGCTGGCGATCGTGGTGATCGCCGTGGCCCGACCCCGGTCCATCGAGGGTCGACTGTGAGCCTCGACCTCGGCATCGCCGTCCGCCGCGATTCCTTTGCGCTGTCCATGGAACTGTCCGTCGCCGACGGCGAAGTGGTCGCGGTTCTCGGGCGGAACGGGGCCGGCAAGTCCACGTTGCTGTCGGCGCTGGCCGGCCTGCTGCGCCCCGACGAAGGCCGGATCGAGCTCGGCGGCCGGGTGCTCACCGATGCCGCCGCCGGCGTGCACGTGCCACCCCATCTGCGCGGAATCGGCCTGCTGGCTCAGGATCCGCTGCTGTTCCCGCACCTGACCGTCGCCGCCAACGTCGCCTTCGGTCCGCGTTCCCAAGGCGTGTCGCGTGCCACCGCCGATGCCATCGTTCGGCGTCTACTGTCCGATGTGGACGCTGCCGAGTTCGCCTCGCGCCGGCCCAGCCAGCTGTCCGGCGGGCAGGCCCAGCGCGTCGCCGTCGCTCGGGCGCTGGCGTCCGAACCGGAGCTGCTGCTGCTCGACGAACCCTTTGCCGCGCTTGACGTCGACGCCGCCCCCGCGCTGCGGGCCATGCTCCGGCGTGTGCTGCGCGGCTCGTCCCGCATGGCCCTGCTCGTCACCCATGACCCGCTGGACGCACTGGTGCTGGCCGACCGGGTCATCGTGCTCGCCGACGGCCGGATCGTCGAACAGGGCGAGACCCGGGCCGTGCTCGGCCGGCCCCGCACCGCCTTCACCGCCCGCATCGCCGGCCTCGACCTCGTGCCCGGCGTGTACGGGCCGTCCGGGCTCGTCGCCGAGGACCTCGTGCTCAGCGGGCACGTCCCCGAGCCCATCCCCGACGGCTCGCCCGCCGTCGCCGTCTTCGCGCCGGCCGCCGTCGCCGTGCACGTCGATCCGCCCGGCGGCAGCCCCCGCAACGTGTTCGGCGCCGTCGTCGGCGGCCTGGAGCCGCACGGCGACCTGATCCGGCTGCGCGCCGCCCGCGCCGTCGACGGTCCGTCCTGGGTGGACGGCCTGGCCGCCGACCTGACCGCCGCCGCCGTCGCCGACCTGGGGATCGAGCCCGGCGCCCGGATCTGGCTGGCCGTGAAGGCGGCCGAGGTGGCCCTGCACCCGGTCGCCGGGGGATCATGAGGCCATGGTCTGGAACTATCTGATGGACATGGACGGTGTGCTCGTGCACGAGGAGCACATCATCCCCGGCGCCGACGAGTTCCTCAGCGAGCTGCGGGACCAGGGCATCCCGTTCATGCTGTTGACCAACAACTCCATCTACACCCCGCGCGACCTGCGGGCCCGGCTGCTGCGCACCGGCCTGGACGTGCCCGAGTCGGCCATCTGGACCTCGGCGCTGGCCACCGCCAAGTTCCTCGACACCCAGCGGCCCGGCGGCTCGGCCTACGTCATCGGCGAGGCCGGTCTGACCACCGCCCTGCACTCGATCGGGTACGTGCTGACCGACAGCGACCCCGACTACGTGGTGCTGGGCGAGACCCGGACGTACAGCTTCGAGGCCATCACCAAGGCCATCCGGCTGGTCGACGGCGGGGCGCGCTTCATCGCCACCAACCCCGACGAGTCCGGTCCGTCGCGGGAGGGGCTGCTGCCGGCCACCGGCTCCGTGGCCGCGCTCATCGCCCGGGCCACCGGCCGGGAGCCGTACTACGTGGGCAAGCCCAATCCGCTGATGATGCGGTCCGCGCTGCGGGCCATCGGGGCGCACTCCGAGAGCACCCTCATGATCGGCGACCGGATGGACACCGACGTGCGGTCCGGGCTGGAGGCCGGCCTTCAGACCATCCTGGTGCTGTCCGGCATCTCCGGGGCCGACACCGCCGAACGCTTCCCGTACCGGCCGACCCTGGTGATCGACTCCATCGCCCAGCTCGTCGGCAACGCCGCCGACCCCTTCAAGCACGCTGGGTGACCGCCCGCCTGCGGACCGCTCAGAACCACGAATCCCCAGCTCACAGAGATCATTTCGATACGCTCCGGTGACCGGTCCGCCCGGCGGCCGGGGGCATCGACCGCCTATCGTGGCCACCGTGGGCGACGACGAACGAGACGAGTCGGTGTTCGTGGTCGGTGACGTCCATGGCCACCTCGCGGAGCTGATCACCGCACTGCACACCGCCGGGCTGACCACCCCCGAGGGCCAGTGGTCCGGGGGCCGGCACCGCCTCTGGTTCCTCGGCGACTTCGTCGACCGCGGCCCCGACGGCATCGGCGTCATCGAGCTCGTCATGCGCCTGTCCGACCAGGCCGACCGGGCCGGCGGCTTCGTCGGCTCCCTACTCGGCAACCACGAGGTGCTGCTGCTGGGCATGCACCTGTTCGGCGACACCCCCGTGCCCTCGGACTACGGCTTCCGCAGCTTCGCCCGCAGCTGGCACCTCAACGGCGGTCAGCTGTCCGACCAGACCCGCCTCACCGACCGCCACGTCCGCTGGCTCACCGACCGCCCCGTCGCCGTCGTCGTCGACGAGCACCTGCTGCTGCACTCCGACACCACCGCCTACCTGTCGTGGGGCGACACCGTCGACGAGGTCAACTCGGCCGTCAAGGCCATCATGCAGGGCCGTGAGCTCACCTCCTGGTGGGACTGCTGGCACAAGATGACCACCCGCTTCGCCTTCCGCGGCGCCACCGGCGCCCAGACCGCCGACGAGATCATGGGCAAGTTCGGCGGCAAGCGCATCGTCCACGGCCACAGCATCATCGCCGACCAGCTCGGCATCGAACCCGACCAGGTCGAGGGCCCCCTCTCCTACGCCGACGACAAGGTCCTCGCCGTGGACGGCGGCCTCTTCGACGGCGGCCCCTGCCTGGTCGTCGAGCTCTGAGGCCACCCCCGCTCGGGGGTGGCCGTGGTCCGCGTCACAGGCGAGGATGGGCCACATGGTCGCGCTGCCCGCATACGCCTCAGGAACCTCGGACGTGTCCCTGCTCGGGGACACCATCGGCGACAACCTGGACCGCACGGTCGCCCGGGTCGGTGATCGGGACGCGTTGGTGGACCGGGCGTCCGGCCGTCGGTGGACGTACGCGGAGCTGGCGGCGGACGTGGACGCGGTGGCGCTCGGGTTGCGGGCGCTGGGGGTGACGAAGGGGGACCGGGTCGGGATCTGGGCCCCGAACGGCGCGGAGTGGGTGCTCACGCAGTACGCCACGGCCAAGCTGGGCGCGATCCTGGTCAACATCAACCCGGCCTATCGGGTGCACGAGCTGGAGTTCGTGCTCAACCAGGCCGAAGTCGGCACGCTGATCGCCACGCCGACGTTCAAGACCTCGGACTACGAGGCGATGATCAACGAGGTGCGGCCGAACTGCCCGGCCCTGGGCACGGTGCTGCTGATCGGCCGTCCCGAGTGGACGGAGCTGGTCGAGAACGGCCGGACCGGGGATCGGGCCTGCCTCAAGGAGATCAGGCTCTCCCCGGACGACCCGATCAACATCCAGTACACCTCGGGCACCACGGGATTCCCCAAGGGCGCGACGCTGTCGCACCACAACATCCTCAACAACGGCTACTTCGTCGGCGAGCTCTGCGGCTACACCGAGCAGGACCGGATCTGCATCCCGGTGCCCTTCTACCACTGCTTCGGCATGGTGATGGGCAATCTCGCCGCGACATCGCACGGCGCCTGCATGGTGATCCCGGCCCCGGCGTTCGATCCGGTGTCCACATTGGACACCGTGCAGGCCGAGCGCTGCACCTCGCTCTACGGCGTGCCGACGATGTTCATCGCCGAGCTGACCCTGCCCGGCTTCGACGACTACGACCTGTCCAGCCTGCGCACCGGCATCATGGCCGGCTCGCCGTGCCCGGTCGAGGTGATGAAGCAGGTCATCGACCGGATGGGCATGACCGAGGTGACCATCTGCTACGGCATGACGGAGACCTCCCCGGTGTCCACGCAGACCCGCGCCGACGACTCGCTGGACCGCCGGGTGGCCACGGTCGGCCGGGTGCACCCGCACCTGGAGGTCAAGATCGTCGACCCGGTCACCGGCCTCACCGCCGCCCGCGGCGAGCAGGGCGAGCTGTGCACCCGCGGCTACTCGGTGATGCTCGGCTACTGGGGCCAGCCGGACAAATCCGCCGAGGTGATCGACGCGGCCCGCTGGATGCACACCGGGGACCTGGCCGTGATGGACGACGACGGCTACGTCGCGATCACCGGGCGGATCAAGGACATGGTCATCCGCGGCGGCGAGAACGTGTATCCGCGTGAGGTGGAGGAATTCCTCTACACCCACCCGGACGTCCTGGACGCGCAGGTGATCGGCGTGCCCGACGAGCGCTACGGCGAGGAGCTGATGGCCTGGATCCGGCTGCGCCCGGGCGCCGCGCCGGTCACGGTGGAGGCGGTTCGCGAGTTCTGCGCCGGAAAACTGGCCCACTACAAGATTCCTCGCTACGTGCACGTGGTCGAGGAGTTCCCGATGACGGTGACCGGCAAGGTCCGCAAGGTCGAGATGCGGGAACGAGCGGTGGAGATCCTCCGGGCGAACCAGACGAACGGCGGGTAGTCAGGCGCACATACCGTGTCGGTATGGTTACGCGGCGCCATCCCGATGTGAGGAGCCGCCATGAGGCATCGCGCCCTGATCCGCATCGCCGCCGGAGTCGCCGCCCTGCTGCTCGTCGGGTCCGCATCCGCGGCCGCCGGCGACGACACACCCGTGATGTGGAGCGTGCCCATCACCGGTGACCAGGTCAACCAGCTCGTCGCCGCCGGCTTCGACGTGGCCGAGACCGGCGGCGACGGCGTGGCCTACGTGACCGGCACCAACCAGACCGCGCAGGCCTTGCGCGACTTGGGATACCGGCCGACCGAGTTCGACACGATCTACAAGGAGCTGCCCGCGCAGCGTTCCCTGGCCGCCGGCACCTTCTACGGCGGCTACCGGACGGTGACCAGCCAGGAGCAGCACCTCGGCCAGGTCGCCGACGCCCACCCGGACCTGGCCACGGTGTACGACATCGGCGACTCCTGGCTGAAGACCAAGGGCCGCGGCGGCCACGACATCGAGGCCATCTGCCTGACCAAGAAGAAGACCGGCGACTGCGCGCTGAGCACCACCTCGGCCAAGCCCAAGTTCACGCTGATCGCGCAGATCCACGCCCGTGAGATCTCCACCGGCGAGCTGGCCTGGCGCTGGATCGACTACCTGGCCAACGGATACGGCTCCGACGCCACGGCGACGTCCATTCTGGACACCACCGAGATCTGGGTGATCCCGATCGCCAACCCGGACGGCGTGGACGCGGTGGCCTCCGGCGGCAACTCGCCGAAGATGCAGCGCAAGAACGAGGACAACAGCCACGGCTCGTGCACCGGCACCGACGTGGGCATCGACCTCAACCGCAACTCCACCTTCAAGTGGGGCACCGATTCCAACGCCCCGTGCGACGAGACCTACCAGGGCCCGAGCAAGGGCAGCGAGCCCGAGGTGACCGGGCTGGAGAAGTTCTTCCGGTCCATCTACCCGGTGCAGCGCGGCAGCGGCGACAACGACCCGGCGCCGGTGACCGCCCGCGGCACGATGATCACGATGCACAGCTACGGCAACGACATCATCATTCCCTGGGGCTGGAACAACAAGCCCTCGCCCAACGACGCCCAGTACCGGGTGCTGGGCAAGAAGATGGCCGCCTCCAACGGATACGTCGTCGACACCAACGGCGGCACCGTCGGCTACGAGACGCCCGGCACCACCGACGACTTCACCTACGGCACGCTCGGCGTGGCCAGCTTCACCATCGAGGTCGGCTCGGCCAGCGGCACCTGCGGCGGCTTCTTCCCGAAGTACTCGTGCGTGGACAGCAAGTTCTGGCCGGACCTGAAGGGCGCGTTCATCGTCGCGGCCCAGGCCGCCGCCGCCCCGTACAAGCAATAGATCGCGTTGTCGACAAAGCGGCCCCGGTGCGTCACGCGCCGGGGCCGCTGACTGTCCGAAGTGGAATGATCACCCGATCTAGCGATACAGACCCGGCTGCCTTCTCGGCCGGGGTACACCATGATCACCGATGTGACTCATCGGGAACTGCCTGCCAGCGGTCGAGGATGCTTCGCCGCGGTCGTGATCGTCCCCATCGCCGCGTTCGCCGGCCTGACGGCACTCACCACGCTGATCACCGGCCACGACGACCCGACGGCCGGGCCGCCGTTCGGCCTGCCCCATTCGACCAGGGTCAGCCAGACCGCCCCGCTGGAGACCGAAGGGAGCGAGGACCCGCCGACCGGCACGCTCGCCGCGCAGCCACTGGCCCTGCGCAACCCCGACAAGCCGACGACCAGCGTCATCGTGCCCTCGGCGGTGGTCGCCACCTCGTCGACAAGGAGCGCGGATCCGACCACGTCGACGCCGTGCCCGGGCCGGACGCCGCCCGCGCAGACCACGTCGACGACAACATCGGCATCGCCAACCACTACTGCGACACCGACGGCGACGAGCACCACCACCACCACAACCACAACGCCGCCACCGACGACAACTTCCGTTGCCACGACTACGACTACGACAACCGCATCGACGACGTCAACGAGTAATGCCGGTGTGTCCAAGTGAGTAGCGGCCCGGCTGCGGCCACACGCACAGGCCGTGCGGCTGGTTGCCGACCGGGATCTTCCTGAGCAGCGAGCCGTCCTTTGTGGACAGAACGTAGACCGTGCGGTCGTAGCGGCCGGACAGCCACAGCTGCGAGCCGTCCGCCGTCACGTTGCCCATGTCCGGGCTGCCACCGCCGGGGATGCGCCACTTGGCCTGCTCAGCGCCGGTGTAGGAGTCGAGCACACTGACCGAGCCCTCGTGGCGGTTGGTGACGTACAACTGCTTGGCGTCACGGGAAAGATAGAGCCCGTGCGCGCCGCCACCGGTCGGGATGAAGCGTTGCACCTTGGTCGCCGCGCCGTCGAGCACCCACAGGCCGTTGGCGTCCGAGTCGGCGATGTAGTAGGCGGAGCCATCCGGCGCCAGCTTGATGTCCTGCGGCCCCATGACCGTGTGCCGCTGCGGCATGTCGATCATGCGCAGCAGCTTGTGCGACGCGATGTCGATGACCGCGACCCGCCCGGCGAACTCGCACGTGAACACCGCGGTGCGACCGTCCGGGCTGAAGTCGGCGTGATCGACGCCGGCGCAGTCCGGCACCGCCGTCTCGTCCTGCTGCTTCCAGGTGGCCGGGTCGTACCAGACCAGCTTGCGCAGCCGCTCGGCCACCGAGATCGCGAACTTGCCGTCCGGCGTGAAGTACATGTTGTACGGGTCCACGACCGGGATCTGCTTGCCCGGCTGGCCCGTCCGCGGATCGAACGGCAGCAGGTGATCGCCCTGGTCGTCGGTGGCGTACAAGGTGCGCATGTCGAACGAGGGCACCACGTGCTGAAGTTCCACGCCCGCCGGGTACTTGGCGACTACCTGGAAGGTCGCCGGGTCGATCACCCACACGTCGCCGGAGCCGCTGTGCGGCACGTAGACCAGCGGCTTGTCCTGCTTCAGCGCGCCCAACACCATGTTCGGGCCGGCGTCGGCGTACACGTTGTGCGGGTCGCTCACCGGCGGCATGCCGGCCAGACCGTCCACAAGGGACTTCGGTGTGGTCGTGGTCGGCGGCGGCGTTGTGGTCGTGGTGGTCGGAGCCGGCTTCGGCTCCTCCGCCGCCGGGGCCGACGAGCACGCGGTCAGCGCCGCGGCGCAGGCGAGGGCGAGCAGCGCCCTTCCGTGGATGGGCAACTTCTCACCTCAGCAGTTCGGTCGCGGTCACCGGGGTCAGGCCCCGGGCGGCGAGATCGGTCAGGATGCCGGGCAGCGCCTGCACCGTGCCGGGATGGCCCAGGTGCATGCTCACCACGCTGCCCGCCTTGGCGGCGGCCGTCGCCCGCCGGATCGCCGCCGCGCCGGGATCCGTCCAGTCCAACGAGTCCACGTCGTAGGACAGGGTCCTCGCGTAGCCGGCCTTGCCGGCCGCCGCGAGCTCACGGGCGGTCGCGTGCTGGCCCTGCGACTGGCGGAAGAACGTGCCCGGTGTTCCGACCACTGTGGACAGTGCGTCCCGGCAGCGCTCGATCTCGGTCAGCATCGGGGCCGGCTGGTAGCTCTCCAGGTCCGGGTGGCTCCAGGTGTGGTTGCCCAGCTCGTGGCCGCCGTCCCGGACCATGCGCGCGCCGTCCGGGGTGTCGGTCAGCCAGGTGCCGACCGCGAACACCGTGACCTTGGCGTTGTGCTGGGCCAGCAGCGCCATGACCTGGCGGGTGATCTCCAGCGGGCCGGCGCCGTGGAAGGTCAGCGCCACCTCCGACCGGCCGCTCGTCGCCCGCGCCACCTCGACCGCCGGTCCGCCCGGGGCGACCGTCGTCATCGGCGTGGCCGTTGTTGTCGTTGTGCCCGGCGGCGTTGTCGTCCCGCGCGTGGTCGTGCTGGGGGATGGAGCGGCGGTCGGTGGTCCGGCGCATCCGGCCAGGGCGGTGGTCGCGGCGATTCCGAGCGCGGCTCGACGAGTGAAACGCCGGGTCACGTCGTAAGTATGGCCAGTGCCACGTTGAGAGCGATCACGACCCCGGCGATCAGCCCTGCAAGCGCGGTGGTCGCCGGCCGGTTCACCGCGTCGCCCATCACCGTGCGCTTCGCCGTCAACACGACGAGTGGCACCAGGGCGAACGGGATCCCGAACGACAACACCACCTGCGAGAGCACCAGCGCCCTGGTCGGGTCCACACCCAGCGCCAACACCACGATCGCCGGCAGCAGCGTCGCCAACCTCCGGGCCAGCAGCGGAACCCGGCGTCGCAGCAGGCCCTCCATCACTACCGCGCCCGCGTAACAGCCGACCGATGTGGAGGCCAGGCCCGATGCCAGCAGGCCGACCGCGAACAGCAACGCCACCCCGCCCCCGAGGGCATCGCCAACCGCCGCGTGCACCCCGTCCAGCGAACTCCCGTCCGTTCGGCCGCCCAACGCCGTGGCCGCCAGCAGCACCATCGCCAGGTTCACCGTGCCCGCCAGCACCATCGCCAGGCCCACGTCAGCCTTGGTGATCCCCAGCTTTCCCGGGTCCGTGCCGAACCGGTCGCGGGCCAGCGCGCTGTGCAGGTACACCACGTGCGGCATCACCGTCGCCCCGAGCATGCCCGCCGCCAGCAGCACGCTGTCGACCCCGTCGAACCTCGGCGCCAGTCCGTTGAGCACCTCCGCCGGGTTCGGCGGCGCCACGAACAGTCCCGCCACGAACCCCACCGCGATCACCAGCAGCAGGCCCGTGATCGTCCGCTCGAACCTCGACTGGCCCGCCCGGTTCTGCACCGCCAGCAGTGCTGTCGACACCGCTCCCGTGATGATTCCGCCCAGCAGCAACGGCAGTCCGAACAGAATCCGCAGGGCGATCGCCCCACCCAGCACCTCCGCCAGGTCCGTCGCGATCGCCACCAGCTCCGCCTGCGCCCAGTAGAGCAGCCGCATCCCCTTGGGTAGCCGATCCCTCAGCAGCTCCGGCAGGGACCTTCCCGTGACCAGTCCCGCCTTCGCCGACAGGTACTGCACCAGCCCCGCCATCGCGTTGGCCGCCACCACCACCCACACCAGCAGGTACCCGTACTTGGCCCCCGCCTGCGTGTTCGTCGCCACGTTCCCCGGATCCACGTACGCGATCGCCGCCACGAACGCCGGCCCCAACAACCCCGCCCGGCCGCGCAACCGGGCCGCGATCGACACCATTACTGCAACCTACTTGCAGTAGTCGGCTGTGGACCAGTGGCCGCCACTCGCCGCCGCCCCTTCGACGTTCTTCGCCAACCGTCCGCCTCCACCCGCGGTTTCCAACTCCGCCCACTCCGCCGCTCCCCAACCCCGCCGCACTCGACCGGCGCTCCGGCTGCGGAGCAATGCCGCTGCGCTCGACTGACGCTGTCGCTCTCGACCGATGCTGTTGCTCTCGACTGACGCTGGTGCTCTCGACTGATGCTGTCGCTCTCGACCGATGCTGTCGCTCTCGACCGATGTCGCCGCCTTCGACCATTGCTGCTGCGCTTGACCTGTGCTGCTGCGTTCGACTGATACTGTCGTTTCCGACCAGCGCTGTGGCCTTGGGACAGCGCCGCCTCAGAGCAGCGCCGCCGCTTTGCTGCTGAGTCCTGGGGCGCCGGGGCTTCCGCCTATCGCGGTCGCCGAGCCGTCACACCTCCGCCATGACCGCCGCGTCCTCGTCGCCGAACTGGTCCTCCAGGCGTTCCGGCGTGTAGTCCAGGTCGATTTTCGTCACGTCCGCGCCGCGGGCCGACTCGATCGCGCCGAGCCGGCGCTGGGCGCGGTCGCCGGCGTAGCTGACGAACTCGGTCACGTCGAGGTCGAAGGCGGTCGGGTCGACATGGTCGAGCACCCACTGGATTGCCGACAGGGAATGCGGCACCAGCTCGCCCATGCGCTGGGTGACGACGTCCCAGTTGGAATCGTCGGCGGCGACGTGCCGGCGGCAGGTGAAGGTTCCCCACGCCATGTGCCGGCGCTCGTCGTCGCCGATGCGGCGGACCAACTCCTGCATGCCGGGCAGGATGCCGCGGCTCTTGCACACCTTGTTCCACGCGTAGTAGCCGGTCAGCGCGAGCGTGCCCTCGACGATGTGGTTGTAGGTGACGCTGGCCTTGATCTGCGCCGCCGGGCTGTGGTCGTGCTCGAGCCGCCGCAGCGCCGCCGGCAGCTCCTCGTAGAAGATCTTGCGGTAGCCGGGGTTGTCGGCGACGTAGGAGTGCAGGTCCTCGGTCAGGCCGACGGCGTCCATCCAGCGCCGGAACACCTCGGTGTGCCGGGCCTCCTCGAACGCGAACTGGGTGAGATACATCTCGTCGCCGATGCGGCCCTCGGCCGCCATGGCCCGCATAAACGGCTGGATGTCCTCGGTCACGGCCTCCTCGCCGGCCACGAACATGGCGACCAGGTAGGTGGCGTTGGCCCGCTGGGCGTCGGTCAGTTCGGCCCAGTCCCGGGCGTCCTGGCTGAAGTCGATGTCGGCCGGGTTCCAGAACTTGACGTTGCCCTTGGCGAACAGCCGCAGCGGCAGGTGGTCCCAGTTGAAGCCGCCGCGCAGCGAGTGGAATCCGGTCCGATGCAGGTCGTCGGCGGTCGTCTCGGGAGTCATCGGGGAGCCTCCGGGATCAGTCGGCGCATCAGGGCGGTGATGGTGGCGACGGCCTCGTCGACCGTGCCGGTGGGGGTCAGCAGATGGCTGACCGTCAGCCGCATGCCGGTCTCGGCGAGCAGCTCGATCTCCGAATCGGGCAGCCACGGCATACGCACCCGCCACAGCTGTGAGAGCAGGTCGACGGCGGGCAGCAGCACCGGCCGCCCCTTGGTGGTCAGCAATGGCAGCAGATCCTCGGCGTCGGCGCCGGTGATGATCGCGTTGACGAGCCGGTTCTCCGCCGCGTGGGTCAAGGTGTGACGCACTGCTGCAGAGATGCCGCTTTCGACGTCGGGTGCGTCCATGAAGCGTTGCGCCACCCCTTGTAGGAACTCCGCGACCGTCTGCGCGGCCACGGCGTTGACCAACGCCTCCTTGGTACCGAACTCGTTGTGCACGGTTTGCCTGCTCACCCCGGTCGCCGCCGCCACGTCGGCCATCCGCATCCCACGAAAACCGCGGTCCGTGAGCAGATCTGTCGCCGTGGCGATGAGCTGCGCCCGCAGAGATTCGCGCACGCGCTCGACGAATGGTGTGACCTGGCTCATACACCTCAGCTTGACACCTTTGCCTTCGATGTCAAGAGCGGCGACATCTTCCAAACCCTGTAAACCCGCAGGCCGCCCCCCGCCGTGAGCGGACGAAAAGGCTTCCAGCTGCTCGACAGCCCAGCGTTCCCTCGCGACGCCGTCGGCGGTTGCTTGTCATCTGGCCCCATATGACAAGCAAGTGGACAAACCAGCACCGATGACCAGTGGCCGGGCATCGGAGTGTCGGTGATCGGTGGCCAGGCAGGCGGCTGTCGGTGATCGGCGAACGGAGATTCGCCCGTCGGTAATCGGGCCGGCGGCTGGGCGCGAAAACGCCTGGTGTCGGCGGTTAGGGTCGTGATGTGGCGCTGACCGTGGGCTTCGACCTTGACATGACCCTCATCGACGCCAGGCCCGGTGTGGCCGCGGCCATCGACCAGGTGGGCGCCGAGTTCGGCGTGGCGCTCGACGGCGCGGACTTCGCATCGCGGCTCGGGCCGCCGCTGCAGGACATGTTCCGCGACGCGGGCATGGACGAGGCGATCATCCCTGCGCTGATGGACCGGTACCGGGCTCTGTATCCGACGGTGGTGATCGCCACCACCGTCGCGATGCCCGGCGCCGACGAGGCCATGGCCGCCGTCCGCGAGCTGGGCGGCCGTGTGGTCGTGATCACCGGCAAGTACGAGCCCAACGCCCGCCTGCACGTCGAGGCCCTCGGCTGGGAGATCGACCACCTGAGGGGCGAGCTGTGGTCCTCGGCGAAGGGCACGGTGCTACGCGAGCAGGGAGCCGCCATCTACGTCGGCGACCACGTCGGTGACATGCAGGGAGCGCTCGAGGCCGACGCCGTGGCGGTGGCCGTCACGACCGGTCCGTGCAGTCGGCGCGAGCTTGTGGATGCCGGCGCCGAAGTGGTGCTGACCAGCCTGAATGAGTTCCCGGCCTGGCTTTCCGACAACGTCGAGCGGTTCTTGCGGCCGATGGCCGGCTGAGTTGTCCACAGGCGACCTGTTGCCTCACCAAGAACGCCCGCGTGGGTTAGGTCGGGTGGCCGAGGGGGATCGTTCAGGCCACCGCCTGTCGGTCACTGCGCGGCGCGGGCGCATGAGCACAACCGGCCGTCGTGTCTACCAGGATCACGGGTCTGACCAGTGCACGACCGACTGCGCCTGAACCCTGCCCGGGGACTGTCAGGCGCGGCGGCGGTTTTGCAGGAAGACGGCGACCAGGCCCATGGCCAGTCCGATCGGGGTGAGCAGGACGCCGGGCACGTTCAGCCACAGGGGGAGATCGCGGGCGCCGCTGGCGTAGAGGCTGAAGATGACTGCGAGCGCCACCAGGCCAAGCGCGAAGACCACCATGGACAGCGTCATCAGCTTGCCGCCGGGCACCGACCTCGTCATGCCCTCAGCGTAACTCGACATCGTCCCGGTCCCGCCGCCGATGCCCTACCCTTGAGGTTCGCGCCCTGGGCACGGTCCCCGGGCGCGTTCGTTGTGTGCAGCGGAGAGGTGAGCACAGTGCCGACCGGCAGGGTCAAGTGGTACGACACGGAAAAGGGATTCGGCTTCGTCACCCAGGACGGTGGCGAAGACGTCTACGTTCGTGCGTCCGCACTGCCGCCCGGGATCGAGGGCCTCAAGACCGGCCAGCGCATCGAGTTCGGCATGGCCGAGGGCCGGCGCGGACCGCAGGCGCTGTCGGTGCGGCTGGTCGACGCCCCGCCCTCGGTGGCGGAGGCCAAGCGCCGTCCCGCCGAGGAGCTGCACGGCCTGATCGAGGACATGATCAAGGTGCTGGAGGCGAAGATCCAGCCGGACCTGCGCCGTGGCCGCTACCCGGATCGCAAGACGGCGAAGCTGATCGCCGAGCTGGTCCGTGGCGTCGCCCGGGACCTCGACCCGTAAACCGGCAGCCCGTAAACCAGTAGGCCCTGGACCGGCAGCCGGTTGGCGATGGGCGGTGCGCTGTGTCGGAGCAGACGAGCAGGTTGCTCGCGGTCGCCCGGCAGGAGGCCCGCGCTCAGGTGAGCAGCGGCCATCTCCTGCTGGGAGCGCTCCGGCCGGACGGCGATGACGTGCTGCGCCGCGTCAACCTCGACGTCGACCTGGACGAGATCCGTGACCATGTGCGCGTGCTCACGGCCGGGGCGTCGGATCCGCATGCCCGGCTCAGCACCCGAGTGAAGCGTGTGCTCACCGAGCATCGGTCCACACGGGACGTGGTGGTGGCGTTGTTGGACGATGCGGAGTCCACGGCGGCGCGGGCCCTGGTTCGAGCCGGCCTCGACCCGGCCGAAGTGTGCGAACGCGTACGGAGGATGCCGGGGATCAGGCGGAGGAGCCGGGCCTCCGCCAAGCAGAGTTCGGTGCCCCCGCCGCCGGAGATTCAGCCGCTCTGACCGGCGACCGACAGCACCCAGGTCGCGCCGACCACGAACTGTGGCTCGCCGGTGTTGGGGTCGAGCGTGAGCACGCCGGCGTAGCGCTGCACCTCGGCGGTCTCCAGCTGCGCCGAGCCCGGCAGCTCAAGGGTGTAGGCCAGCCGCTCGCCGGCGGCGAACACCGAGGTGCGGCCCTCCTGCTCCTGGCCGTTCTGCTTGTACTTGAACGTGACCTGCCACACGGCGTTGCCGATCTCGGTGGGCACGGAGATCTGCAGCGGCTTGTTCGGCGGCACGGCCAGGGTCGCGCCGGCCGCGGGGTCGGCGGCGCAGTTGTTGACCTGGAAGTCGCAGTACTCGGACGGCCCGGTGACGGCGGTGGTGTTCACCGCGAAGAAGGTCACCTGCGGCAGCGGCGGCGCCGAACACGCCGAGGCCAGCACACCCGCGCCGACCAACACCAGCGGGACAAGGCGTTTCGCGCTCACATCCGACGAGCCTACGTGGCTGGCCGCGCCGGTCGGTCTGGGGGCTGTGGTGATCGACCGCGCTCTGCGGCCCGAGGGTCGGCCTGACGCCAGGTGATCCGCCGCGGCGATGGTGGAGCAAGCGGCGTCGGCCGACGCAATGCTCCAGTGCCGACGCAATGCTCCAGTGCCGACGCAATGCTCCAGTGCCGACGCAATGCTCCAGTGCCGACGCAATGCTCCAGTGCCGACGCGTTGGAGAGGGGCTCGACCCGTGGGCTACGGGCCCGGGGCGGGGGCACCGGGGGTGGGGCGGTGGTGGTTGGGGCGGGTCACGGGATCGGACTTGAGGGGGCGTCGGCGGCCGAGCCAGGGCAGGAGGGTGCTGTCGCGGTTGACCATGACGGTCTGGGCCAGGCCGGCGGCCAGGAGCAGGCCGACGACGGCGAAGCCGATCCAGTACTGGGCGGGGAGGAGCACGCCGAGGGCCCCGCCGAAGACCCAGCCGAACTGGAGGATGGTCTCGGAGCGGCCGAAGGCGGAGGCCCGGGACTCCTCGGGGAGGTCGTCCTGGATGGTGGCGTCGAGGCTGATCTTGGCGAGGGCGCTGCCGACGGAGCCGACGAGGGCCAGGGCGACGACGGTGGGGACGCCGGGCAGCAGGGCGGCGACGACGGTCATGCCGAGGATGGCGCTCAGGCAGCTGATGATCACCTGGTCGGGGCGGCCGAAGTGCAGGCGGGCACCGATGCCGTTGCCGAGGAAGTTGCCGAGGCCGGCGGCGGCGCCGATGACGCCGAGCAGCACCAGCTGCTCGACGGGGGCGTGGTCGCGCTCGGTCTGGGCCTTGATCACGAAGGCGGCGAACAAGGTCAGGAAGCCGGTCAGCACGCGGATGGTGCCGTTGCCCCACAGCGCCACCACGACCTGCCGGCCCAGCGGCTGGCGGGTCTTGATCCGGGGCTCGGCCCGCAGCGACGTGGGGACCTCGCCTTCGGTGACCTCGACCCAGGCCGGGATCCGCAGGCACAGCACGGCGTCGGCGACGCACAGAATGGCGGTGAACCACAGCGCGCCGGGCGAGTTGAACAGGTGGGCGAAGCCGGCGGCCAGGGCGCCGAAGACGCCGGCGGCGGCGAGGCCGAAGACGGTGAGCCGGGCGTTGGTCTTGACCAGCGTGATGTCGGGCGGCAGCACCCGTGGTGTGACGGCGGCCTTGAGCACGTTGAACGACTTGGACAGCACCATGGTGCCCAGCGCGGCCGGATAGAGGCCCCAGTCGTCGAAATGCATGGCCATGACCACTGCCAGCAGGGCCTGCCCGAAGCAGGACACGGCCAGCGCGAGCCGGCGGCCGTGCTGGATCTTGTCCAGGGCGGGGCCGATGACGGGGGCGATCACGGCGAACGGCGCGACGGTGATCAGCAGGTACAGGGCGACCTTGCCCTGGCTCTCACCGGTCGCGGCGGAGAAGAACAGGGTGTTGGCCAGCGCGACGGCCAGGGTGGCGTCGGTGGCGTAGTTGAGCATGACGGCCCAGGTCAGCGAGGCGAGCCCGGACTGGTCGGCGCCGTCGGCGTGCAGGGCGCGCTTGAACGCGTCGACGCCCCGCTGCCCGAGCTGCCGGCTGCGGTACACGGCGACCCTGGTCACGGTGAGCTTCCGCGGCGTGCGGGGCCCGCTGATCGGCTGCTCGGGCGGCACGAACCGGTGTTCCTGGGACGGCGGGTCCTCGCGGTACGTGGGCGGCGGGTTCTCGCGGCGGGTGGGCGGCTCTTCGCGGTAGGTGGGCGGGCTCTCACGGTAGGGCGGGGGAGGGTTCTCGCGACGGGTGGCCGGGTTCTCACGCCGGGTCGGCGGCGGAGCGGTGCGGTAGGCCGGAGGCTCTTCTTCCTGCTGCCACGGGTACCGCCGCATCGGCCGGGTCGGCGGCTTGGGCGCGCGTGACCACTCGGCGACCAGGTCCGGGTCGTTCTGCACGGACTGCTGGCGCCGTCGGCTGGCTCCGCTCCAGCCGCGACGGCCGTGGCCGGGGTCGGAGTGGTCGGCGGTCACCCCTCAATCCTGCCGCACTACGAGCCGTCGTGTGTGAACCTCACCCGGTAGACCAGGGGCCAGCGCTTGCCGGTGACCAGGTACTCGCCCGGGTCCGGGGCGACCGAGATGCCGTTGAGCACGTCGTCAGGGGTGGTGTCATGGGCCGGGCCGAGCGCCGACAGGTCGGCCACGCCCTGCACGGCGCCGCTGGCCGGATCCACCCGAATGATCGTTTTTGTGGGGTAGACGTTGGCCCACACCGAGCCGTCGGCGCACTCCAGCTCGTTCAGCTGGCCGTCGTAGTCGACCTGCACGTGCCCGAGCACGGCGAACGTGGTCGGGTCGCGGAAGGTCAACAGAGCGGTGCCGTCGCTCATCACGAGGCGTTTGCCGTCGTAGCAGAGGCCCCACCCCTCGTCCTGGAACGACGCCGTGCTGATCTGCCGCAGCGTTGCTCGATCGCGCACGATCGCGACGTTCTGCTGCCAGGTCAGCTGCCAGATCTTGTCGCCGACCACGGCGATGCCCTCGCCGAAGTAGTCGGCCGGCAGGTCGACGGCGTGCAGGACCTGCCCGGTGTTCGGATTCAGGGCCCGCAGTGTGGACGAACCCTGCAAGCCGGTGCTCTCGTACAGCACGCCGCCGGCCAGTTCGTAACCTTCCGTGAAGGCCGACGGATCGTGCGGCATCGTGCCGAGGACCTCCACCCGCAGGTTCGGGGGCCCGGCCGGGGCGGCGCAGCCCGCGAGCAACGCCACGGCAAGTAACAGCAAGGCTGCGCGCATCTCAAGAGCGTGACACGTGTGCGTCGGCGTTCCACGAGTGCGGCACAATCGTCGGGTGACCGCACCGACCACCAGTGAGCAGCCTCCGAACCCGGTCCTCGCATCGGTCGTCGAGCTGGCCAGGGCCGCCGCCCAACAGGAGGCCGGCGACGAGCCGATCGGCGCGCACGCCGGCGTACTCGCCGAGGACGAGTCATCGGTCACCCACCTGTTCGAGGCGTCCCACCCCGGCTACGACGGCTGGCGCTGGGCAGTGACCATCGCGACCACCGGCGGCGACGAAGACCCGGTGACCGTCAGCGAGGTCGTGCTGCTGCCCGGCCCCGACGCGCTGGTGGCGCCCGACTGGGTGCCGTGGGGCGAGCGGGTCCGCGCCGGCGACCTGGGCGTCGGCGACCTGATGCCGACCACGCCGGACGACCCCCGGCTGGTGCCGGGCTACCTCCAGTCCGACGACCCGGCGGTGGAGGAGGTCGCCCGCGAGGTCGGCCTCGGCCGCGTGCGGGTGCTGTCCCGGTTCGGCCGGCTGGAGTCGGCGCGCCGCTGGGAGGCCGGCGACTTCGGCCCGCGCAGCGACATGGCGCGCAGCGCGCCCGCCTACTGCGGCACCTGCGGCTTCTACCAGCAGCTCGCCGGCAGTCTGGGCGCCGCCTTCGGCGTGTGCACGAACGAGATCACGCCGGCCGACGGCCACGTGGTGAACGTCGACTACGGCTGTGGTGCGCACTCCGAGGCGGAGGTCGACATGGGCTCGACAGTGCCGGTGGCCGAGCTGGTGTACGACGACGCCGAACTCGAAGTCGAGCAATGAGCGAGCTTGCGAGCGAATCATTCAGCGCGGAGGGTCCGCGAACGCGGACACCGAGCGCTAGCGAGGTGCCGCAGTGACAGATTTCGGCGTCACCGACCTGCGCACTTCCGTCCTGCAGGCCTGGCGTGGCTCGCCGACCCGGTTCCGTGAGGACGCGAACGCCGAGGAGGACCTGCGCCTCGGCGGCTACCGTGACCGGCTGCTCGTGGAGCTGGCGCAGAACGCGGCGGACGCGGCCGGAGCCGGCGGCGTGCTGCGGCTGTCCGTCGTGGACGGCGAGCTGCGCGCGGCGAACACCGGCGAGCCGCTGACCGAGGCCGGGGTGGCGGCGCTCGCGTCGTTACGGGCATCGGCCAAGCGCGGCGGTGGCACTGTCGGCCAGTTCGGCGTCGGCTTCGCGGCCGTGCTGGCGGTCACCGACGAGCCGCGCGTCGTCTCCAGGACCGGCGGCGTGGCGTTCTCCGCCGCGCGCACCCGGGAGCTGGTCGGCGATCTGCCCGAGGTGGCCGAGCGGGACGGCGCGGTGCCGGTGCTGCGGCTGGCGTGGCCGGTGCCGGACGAGGAGCCGCCGGTGCCCGAAGGCTTCGACACCGAGGTGCGGCTGCCGCTGCGCCCGGAGGTCGACGCGGCCGAGCTGCTGGCCGAATGTGCCGCGGAGACCCCGGATCTGCTGCTCGCCCTGCCCGGGCTGAGCCGCGTCGAGGTCGGCGAGCACACGTGGTGGCGTGAGGACAACGAGGACGGCACGGTCGTCCTGCACGGCCCGACCGGCCGGGTCCGGTGGCTGCTGCGGCGTGCCTCCGGCGTGCTGGACGCGGCCGTGATTGAGCGGCTTGGTGTCGAGGCGCGGCAGCGGACGGAGTTCTCCGTGTGCTGGGCCGTGCCGATCGACGACGAGGGCGTGCCGCGTCCGCTGGACGAGGACGTGCTGCACGCACCGACGCCGACCGATGAGCGACTTTCCCTGCCGGCACGGCTGTTGGCCACGATTCCGGTCGAGGCCTCCCGCCGGCGGCTGATGCCGGGCGCCGCCACCGACGCGGTGCTGGCCGCCGCGGCGAGGGCGTATCCCGACCTGGTTCTGGCGGTGCGACCGGAACAGCGGACGCTGCTGGTGCCGCTGCCGGACTTCCCCAAGTCCGAAGTGGATGGTCAGCTGCGGGCGCTGGTGACCTCCGAGCTGCGCACCTCGGTGTGGCTTCCGTTGCAGGAAGGCGGGTTCGGTGCGCCGGCCCGGTCGCGCGTGCTGGACGTGCTGGCCCCGGCGTTGGCGGACATGCTCGCCGACATCGTGGACGGCCTGGCCAAGGCCGAGCTGTCCGGCACCGCCCACACCCGACAGCTTGCCGCGCTTGAGGTTCCGCGGCTGCGGTTGTCCGAGGTCGCGGCGATCGTCTCCGGCCAGGACCGTGACCCGGCGTGGTGGGCCCGGCTGTACGCGGCGCTCGATCCCGTTGCGGAGCAGGATTCCACCGCCCGCGAGGAGCTCGGCGGCCTGCCGGTTCCGCTGATCGACGGCCGTACTGTCACCGGTCCGCGGGACGTGTTGCTGCCGGACTTCGACCAGGAGACGCTGGCCGAGCTGTCCACAATGGACGTCACCGGGCTGCGGGTCGCGCATCCTGACGCCGTGCACCGGTTGTTGGAGCGGCTGGGCGCACGCTCGGCCGGGCCGGCGGATCTGCTGGACGCCATGCAGGCCGCGGTCGAGCGGAGCATGGACGACGCCGAGTCCGGTGTGGACACCACGTCGCTGGTGGATTTCGTGCTGTGGCTGACGGAATCGACCGGGGCGCGGCGGGGCGAGCGGCCGTGGCTGGGCACCCTGGCGCTGCCCGACGCCGACGGCGAGTTCCGGCACGCCGACGAGCTGATCCTGCCGTCGAGCCCGCTGCGCGAGGTGTTCGCCGACGACGTGATCGGCAAGGACGCGCCGTTGGGCGTGCTCGCCGAGGACCTGGCCTCGCGGTGGACGCCGGACGTGCTGGCCGCGGTCGGCGTGATCGATTCGTTCGTGGTCGTCTTCGACGACTCGCCCGGCGGTCCCGATCACGAGCTGGCCGACGAGGAGGCGTGGTGGGCCGCTGTGGACGGCGACCTCGACCCGCCGTCCACGTTCGCCGGCGTCCGCGACCTCGATCTGGTCGCCGATGACAAGTGGCCGGCCGCGCTGCGGCTGCTGGCGGCGGAACCCGAGACGTGGCAGGCGATTCTGCGCCCCGGCGGCTACACCTCGTGGTGGCTGGCCCGACACGCGCGGCTGGCCGGCGCGCCGCCTCGGTCGTGGCGACTGCCCGACGCCGAGGCTCTGGCCGGCGTCTACGACCCGATCCCCGATGTCGGCGTGCGCACGGATCTGTTGGCTGCCATTGGTGTTCGCTCCTCGCTGGTGGTCGCCGACGCCGCTGACGTGACGGATGTGTTGCAGCGCTTGGGTGATGCGGAACGGGCCGTCCCGCCGGGTGTCGCGATGCGGGCCCATGGCGTGCTGGCCGAGGCCGTTCGCTCCGGCGCTGTCGACGCCGGCGACGTCGAGCTCGATGAGCGGGTTCGGGCGCTGAGCGGCGCTTCCGTGTCCGGTGAGCAGGTCGTCGTGCTCGATTCGCCCTGGCTGCTGGCCGCGTTCACGCCGGACCAGGTCGTCGCGGCCGATCCCGATGACGCCGAGCCGTTGGCCGAGCTGCTCGACCTGCCGCTGGCCGCCGACGAGGTCGACGCCGACGCCCTCATCGGCGACGGCCAGCCGGTCAGCTGGTCCGACCTGGGGGCCGTGGTCGCTGCCAGCGAGCTGCTCGACCGACCTGTGCCCGACGGCCTGGTGGTCGTCTACGACGAGCTCTCCGTCCGGCGCGGCGACACCCGGTACCGCGTCGCCTGGTGGGTCACGGAGGACGGCGTCGTGCACGCCGAGGACACCCCCGCCGGGCTTTCGCGGGCCCTCGCCTGGGCCGTCGACCGCTGGCACGACCGGCATTTGCTGGCGGCACTCCTCGACGACCCGACCGCGGCGACCTACCTGTCCTGACCAGCGCCTATTCGGTTGTCCACAGGGTTGAACCTGTCCACATGTGGATCTTGCCGGGCCTCGGGGACGGCCTTCGCCCGATAGACTGGAGCGGGGTCGCCCCCCGGGATGGGTGGGGGTTTCGGCAAAGTCGGTCGTGCGCTGGTCAGTCGCGCCGAACGGGCAGCTGCGGGCCCGTGCTGGCCATCGAGGTTCGCGATGGCCGGGTTGCGGGTACGAGGTGATCGCGGAGCCGGGGCGGCTCGAAACCGTCGAAATCGCGCCTGTCTACAGCAGGCCCTCCTGGGCGGTGCGGGAGCCCCGGCGGGCGGCGGAGCGCTGCCAGCGGAACACGCCGTAGCCGAGAAAGCCCAGGCCGAAGCCGGCGAGGCAGGACCAGGTCCACAGGGGCGGGGCGCCGGCCAGGAGCATCACGACGAACGCCACGAGGAAGGCGAGGGTGCCGACGACCACCACCGGCACCGGATCGGTCAGGGACCGCGGCAGCGGCGGCGGGGTGGGGCCGGTAACCAGGTCGTTACCGTGCTCCTCTTTGGACATCTCGGCCACGTCAGGCAGGCTACCGCGCCATGAGGGCAGCAGCGCTGGACCGGTTCTTCAAGATCAGCGAACGGGACTCGTCGATCGGGCGGGAAGTCCGCGGCGGGGTGGTCACGTTCGTCGCGATGGCCTACATCGTGGTGCTCAATCCGCTGATCATCGGCAGCTTCTCGGCGAGCGACCCGGGCGCGCACAAGGACGTGCTGGGCAACATCCTGTCGGTGCCGCAGGTGGCGGCGGTCACCGCGCTGGTCGCGGGCGTGATGACCATCCTGATGGGCCTGCTGGCCAACTACCCGTTCGCGCTGGCCACCGGCCTCGGCCTGAACAGCCTGGTGGCGGTGACCATCGCCCCGCAGGTGACCTGGCCCGAGGCGATGGGTCTGGTCGTGGTCGAGGGCCTGATCATCGTGCTGCTGGTGTTCACCGGCTTCCGCACGGCGGTGTTCAACGCGGTGCCGGCCGCGCTGAAGTCGGCCATCGCGGTCGGCATCGGCCTGTTCATCGCGCTGATCGGCCTGGTCGACGCCGGCTTCGTGCGCCGGCTGCCGGACGCCGCCCACACCACCGTGCCGGTGGGCCTGGGCATCAACGGCTCGATCGCGTCCTGGCCGACGTTCGTGTTCGTGATCGGCCTGGTGCTGACCGGCATCCTGGTGGCCCGCAAGGTCCGCGGCGCGATCCTGATCGGCGTGCTGTCCTCGACGGTGCTGGCCATCGTGGTGGAGGCGATCTTCCACGCCGGCCCGTCCAACGGCACCAACCCGCTGGGCTGGGACCTGGGCTACCCGGCGCTGCCGCAGCAGGTCTTCGGCCTGCCCGATCTCTCGCTGGTCGGCCACGTCTCGTTCGGCGCGTGGACCCGGCTGCCGGCGATCACCGTGCTGCTGCTGGTGTTCACGCTGGTGCTGGCCGACTTCTTCGACGCCATGGGCACGATGACCGGCCTGGGCAAGGAGGCCGGCCTGCTGCGGGAGGACGGCCAGCTGCCCAAGGTGGGCCGGGCGCTGTTCGTGGAGGGCCTGGCCGGCGCGGCCGGCGGCTTCGGCTCGGCCAGCTCGAACACGGTGTTCGTGGAGTCGGCCTCGGGCATCGCCGAGGGGGCCCGCACCGGCCTGGCCAACATCGTCACCGGCGTGCTGTTCCTGCTGGCGATGTTCCTCACGCCGCTGTACCAGGTGGTGCCGGTGGAGGCGGCCGCGCCGGCGCTGGTGATCGTCGGCGCGCTGATGATCCGGCAGGCCAGCGGCATCGACTTCACCGACTTCCGGATCGCGCTGCCGGCCTTCCTGACCATCGTGGTGATGCCGTTCACGTACTCCATCGCCAACGGCATCGGTGCCGGCTTCATCAGCTACGTGCTGCTGGCCGTGGCCACCGGCGGCGGCCGCAAGGTGCACCCGCTGATGTGGGTGGTGGCTGTGGCCTTCGTCGCGTATTTCGCGGTCGGGCCGATCGAGTCGGCCCTGGCCGGTAGTTAGTGAGGTATGCTAACTACATGGCGGAACCCGAGTCGAACGAGCCAGCGCTGGCCAGCCGGTTGCGGCTGGCCGTCGTGCGGCTCAACCGTCGGCTGCGGGCCCAACGCACCAACTCCTCGGTCACGCTGACCCAGGTGTCGGCCCTGTCCGCGCTGCGCAAGTGCGGGCCGCTGACCCCGGGCGAGCTGGCCGCCAAGGAGGGTGTCCAGCCGCCGTCGATGACCAGGGTGATCTCGGCGCTCGAGGACTACGGCTTCGTGTCCCGGCGCCCGCACCCCACCGACGGCCGGCAGGCCATCGTCGAGCTCACCGACCAGGGCTCCGCCTATCTGCGGGCCGAGGTGTCGGCCAGGGAAGCCTGGCTGGACTCGCGGCTGGCGGAATTGGACGACTCGGAACGCGAACTGCTCGCGCACGCGGCCGAGATCATCGACCGGATGGCGGGCCAGTAAAGGGGGCGGCGGACGAGTGCCGGCATACGCGGGGAGCACCGGAACAGAGCAGAAGCACACCTCGGCAACCCCGCGCACGACCGGAATGTTCGGTTCGCTGCGTGAGCGCAACTACCGACTCTTCGCCGGCGGGCAGATCGTCTCGCTTATCGGCACCTGGATGCAGCGGGTGGCCCAGGACTGGCTGGTCCTGGAGCTGTCCGGCAAGGACCCGATCGCCCTGGGCATCGCCGCCGCCCTCCAGTTCTTACCCACGCTGTTCCTGTCGCTGTGGGCCGGCGTGCTCGCCGACCGGATGGACAAGCGGCGGCTGCTGATGCTGTTGCAGGCCGCGATGGGCATCTGCGCCCTCGGCCTGGGCCTGCTGGACGTCACCGGCGTCGCGCAGCTGTGGCAGGTGTACGTCTTCTGCTTCGTGCTGGGCTGCTTCTCCGCGGTCGAGACGCCGGTGCGCCAGTCGTTCGTGGTCGAGATGGTCGGCAAGGCCCAGGTCACCAACGCCGTCGCGCTGAACTCGATGACCTTCAACCTGGCCCGGATCGTCGGGCCGGCCATCGCCGGCGTGCTGATCACGCTGATTGGCACCGGCTGGGTGTTCCTCGGCAACTTCGTCAGCTTCGCCGCCGTGCTCACCGGTCTGGCGCTGATGGACGCGTCCCGGCTGCACCGGGGCACGCCGGCACCACGCGAGCGGGGCCAGCTGCTGGAAGGCCTGCGCTACGTGCGCGGACGGCCCGACCTGGTGATGCTGATGGTGCTCGTGTTCCTGGTCAGCACCTTCGGCATGACCTTCTTCACCACGCTCGCGGTCGCCGCCGCCAACGTCTTCCACCAGGACGCCGACGGCTACGGCCTGCTGTCCACCATGCTCGCCGTCGGCACCCTGTCCGGCGCCACCCTGGCCGCCCGGCGCAGCACCCGCGGCCGGCCCCGGCTGCGCATGCTGTTCATCGGCGGGCTCGTGTTCGGCGTGCTGGAGATCATCCTCGGCGTGATGCCGTCGTACCTGGCCTTCGGGCTGATGCTGATCCCCATCGGCATGGCCCTGATGACCTTCACCACCACCGCCAACAGCACTGTGCAGCTGTCGGTGACCCCGCAGATGCGGGGCCGGGTGATGGGCCTGTACATGCTTGTCTTCCTGGGCGGCAACCCCATCGGCGGTCCCCTGACCGGCTGGCTGGCCGACGCCTTCGGCGGCCGCGCCCCGTTCATCGCCGGCGGCATCGTGTCCGTGGTCGCCACGGCGGCCTGCGGCCTGATCCTCATGCGCCGCGCCGACATCAGCCTCCGCTCCCTGCTCCGCCGCCGCACCGTCCCCGAGGCCGCCTGACGTTGGGAAGGGGACCTTCCTCCACTCCGAGTGGAGGAAGGTCCCCTTCCAAACTCAAGATGGGGCGGTGATCTCGGGATCGGTGGGGTGGCTGCCGCTGGTGGTCGTCTGCGTCGTGTTCACGGCGGCGGCGGCGTTCGTGGTGTGGGCGGGGCGGTTGATGCCGCCCTGGCCGGTGGTCTTCGCCGCGTTGAGGGCGGTGCTTCAGCTGGCGGTCGTGTCCGCGGTGATCACGGCGGTGCTGGCCTCGCTGGGGCTGACCGGGGCGTTCCTGCTGCTGATGGCCGTGGTGGCGACGGCGACGTCGGCGGCGCGGACGAGGGTGGGCTGGCGCGGGGCCTGGGTGGGGCTGGCGATCGTGGCGGGGGTGATCCCGGCGCTGGCGCTGCTGCTGGGCACGGGGCTGCTGCCGGTGACGGGGATCGCGCTGGTGCCGATGGGCGGGATCCTGATCGGCGGCGGCATGACGGCGACGACCCTGTCGGTGCGCCGGGTGCTGGACACGCTCAAGCAGCGGCACGGGGAGTACGAGGCGGCGCTGGCGCTGGGCTTCACCGAGCCGGTGGCGATCCGGGAGCTGGTGCGCAAGCCGGCGGCGGATGCCTTGCTGCCGGCGCTGGACCAGACCCGCACGGTCGGCCTGGTCACCCTTCCGGGTGCTTTTGTCGGCATGCTGCTCGGCGGCTCGCCGGTGTGGCTGGCGGGGGCGTTGCAGCTGGTCGTGCTGCTCGGGCTGCTGGCGGTGGAGGCCCTGGCGATCGTGATCGTGGTGGAGCTGGTGGCACTCGGCCGGGTCAGGAGGGTTGACCCGGAGCGAAGGTAAGGCTAACCTAATCTCAACCGCTTCGTGGTGGGAGCGGCAGTCAGTTCGGGAACAGAGAAGGCCCCGGGTCCGGCAGACCCGGGGCCTTCTCGCACGTCAGGCCAGGGCACGGGCGAGGAAGTCGGCGGCCTGGTCGATCGCGGCCTCGGCGGCGTGGGTGTCGCGCAGCGCGTTGAGCATCACGAAGTCGTGGATCACGCCGGTGTAGCGCACGGCGGTGACGGGCACGCCGGCCTCACGCAGCTTGGCGGCGTAGGCCTCGCCCTCGTCCCGCAGCACGTCTGCCTCGTCGGTGATCACCAGGGCCGGCGGCAGGTCGCGCAGCTGCTCGATCGTCGCGCGCAGCGGCGAGGCGGTGATCTCGGCCCGCTGGGCCTCGTCGGTCGTGTACTGGTCCCAGAACCACTGCATGGCGTCGCGGCGCAGGTAGTAGCCCTCGGCGAACTGGTGGTACGACTCGGTGTCGAACGAGGCGTCGGTCACCGGGTAGAACAGCACCTGCTGCTTGAAGCTGAACTCGCCCCGCTGCTTGGCCATGAGCGTCAGCGCGGCGGTCATGTTGCCGCCGACCGAGTCGCCGGCCACGGCCACGCGGGTGGCGTCCAGGTCGTGCTCGGCGCCGTGCTCGAAGACCCACTTGGCCACGGCGTAGTTCTGGTTGATGGCCACGGGGTAGCGGGCCTCGGGCGAGCGGCTGTAGTCGGGGAACACGATCGCGGCGCCGGTCTTGGCGGTCAGCTCCCGCACCAGGCGGTCGTGCGTCTGCACGTCGCCGAACACCCAGCCGGCGCCGTGGATGTAGACGACCACCGGCAGCGGGCCGGTCGCGCCGACGGGCCGGGTGATGCGCGCCGGCACGCCCTCGACGGTGAGCTCCTCGATGTCCACCTCGGGCTGGTCGACCGGGCCGGCCTGGAGGCCGTCGACCACCTTGCGGCCCTCGGCCGGGCCCAGTTCGAACAGGTACGGCGGCTTGGCGGTGGCGTCGGCGAGCTCCTGGGCGGCCGGCTCGAGAACGATGCTCATGGCTTCCTCCTGTGGCTTGCTGGGCTCCTGGCCTGATGTCGATAACACTAGGACACGTTTAGATCGTGCACAACTTAAGTTGGCAAGTTATGATTGTGGCATGGACGACACGGACAACCCGTTGCTGCTGAGGGACCAGCTGTGCTTCTCGCTGTACGCGGCGAGCCGTGCGGTCACCGCCCTCTACCGGCCGCTGCTGGACGAACTGGGGCTGACCTATCCGCAGTACCTGGTGCTGCTGGTGCTCTGGGAGCACGGCACCGTCCCGGTCAAGGACGTCGGCAATGCCCTCCAGCTGGACTACGGCACGCTGTCGCCGCTGCTCAAGCGGCTGGAGGCGAACGGCCTCGTGCGCCGCACCCGCCGCGCCGACGACGAGCGGTCGGTGGCCGTGGCCCTGACCGAGGAGGGCGTGGCGCTGCGCGACCGGGCGCTGTCCGTGCCGCCGGTCATCGGCACGGCGATGGGCCTGGAGATGGCCGAGTTCGAGGCCCTGCGTGGGCTGCTCGGCAAGCTCACCACGTCGGTGCAGGCCTACACGGCGTGAGCACGGACCGAGGCCCCGTCGCGGACGACGGGGCCTCGGTTTTTCCGGGCAGCTCGGCTTGTCGGAGCATCCACTGCCGGGTTCAGGGGGTGAGCTGAAGGCCGTTCCGGCCGGCTCGGGCCGCCTCGAAGCGCTCGTTGACGTCGGTCCAGTTCACGACGTTCCACAGCGCGTTGATGTAGTCGGCCTTGAGGTTGCGGTACTGCAAGTAGTACGCGTGCTCCCAGATGTCGAAGGCCAGCAGCGGCGTGGTGGCGATCGACAGGTTCGAGTGGTGGTCCTTGAGCTGCTGGGTGATCAGCCGCCGGCCCACCGGCTCCCAGGCCAGGATGCCCCAGCCGGAGCCCTGGATGGTGCTGGCGGCCGCGTTGAGCTGGGCGCGCAGGCCGTCGAACGAGCCGAAGAACTCGTCCACCGCCGCCGCCAGCTCGCCGGTCGGCTTGTCGCCGCCGTTCGGGCTCAGGTTCTTCCACCACACCTGGTGCAGGGCGTGGCCGGCCAGGTGGAAGGCGAGCGTGGTCTCCAGCCCGACGATGGAGCCGAACGCGCCCTTGTCCCGCGCCTCGTCGATCTGCTCGATCGTGTCGTTGGCGCCCTTGACGTAGGCGGCGTGGTGCTTGCCGTGGTGCAGCTCGTTGATCTCGCCGATGATCGCCGGCTCGAGCGCGCCGTAGTCGTAGTCGAGGTCGGGCAGTACGTACTGGGCCATAGCTGCCACTATCTAGCAATTGCCAGATAGTGGCAACTAGGACGATGGTCTCTCTTGACTACCAGACCGGCCAGGTGTGCACCGGGTTGCCGGCGTGCATCAGGTCGACGTACCGGCGCAGCATGCCGATCAGCGCCGCCTCGCGGTCGGCCCCGCGCTGCTCCAGCTGCGCGACGGTCTCCCGCTGCCAGGACGAGCCGGTCCGCCGGGCCACGCAGCGCTGCTCGATGATGCCGAGATAGCGCTCGCGGGCGGCGTCGGAGACGCCCAGCTCCCGCAGGCCCTCGTGGGCCATCGGCAGCAGCCGCCGTAGCACGAGCTCGTCCGGCGGCACCCAGCCGATGCCGGGCCAGTACAGCTGGGCGCCCATGCCGTGCCGCGCGCCCGAGTAGAGGTTCTCCTCGGCCGCCTGGAACGACATCTGCGTCCACAGTGGACGTTCCTGGGTGGCCAGCGCCCGCTGCGCGCCGTAGAAGAACGCGGCGTTGGCCAGAATGTCCACAATGGTCGGCCCGGCCGGCAGCACCCTGTTCTCCACGCGCAGGTGCGGCACGCCGTCGACCAGGTCGTACACCGGGCGGTTCCACCGCCACACGGTTCCGTTGTGCAGCCGCAGTTCCGACAGCTGCGGCGCGCGGCCGGCGGCCAGCTCGGCGATCGGGTCCTCGTCGTCGATCACCGGCAGCAGGCCCTGGAAGTAGCGCACGTTCTCCTCGAACAGGTCGAAGATCGAGGTGATCCAGCGCTCGCCGAACCAGACCCGCGGCCGCACGCCCTGGTTCTGCAACTCCTGCGGCCGGGTGTCGGTGGCCTGCTGGAACAGCGGAATCCGGGTCTCGTGCCACAAAGCCTTGCCCAGCAGGAAAGGCGAGTTCGCGGCCAGCGCCACCTGCACGCCGGCCAGGCACTGCGCCGCGTTCCAGTGCGCGGCGAAATGGTCCGGCTGCACCTGCAGATGCAGCTGCACCGAGGTGCAGGCCGCCTCCGGCAGAATGGATTCCGCGTAGCTGCGCAGGCGTTCCGGCTCGCCGCCCGGCATCGGCGAACCCTCCATGTGCAGCACCATCTCCTCGCCGCGGGCGGCGAAGATCTCGTCGTTGAGCACCGTGTAGCGCCGATTGCTGGTCAGCCAGCGCGGATCGAAGTGCTCCCGCCGCAGCGTCGGCAGCACCCCGATCAGCACGATCGCCGCCCCCGCGTCCTTCGCCTTGGCGTCGGCGTTGTCGAAGGTCTGGCGCAGCTCGCGTTCCAGGTCAACCGCCTCGTTGCCGGCCAGCGGCCGGGGTGGCACGTTGATCTCCAGGTTGTGCTGGCTGAGTTCGGTGGTGAAGGAGGGATCATCGATCTTCTCCAGCACCACGGAGTTCGTCATCGCCGGTCGCAGCTTCTCGTCGACCAGGTTCAGCTCGATCTCCAGCCCCATCTGCTGTTGGGGGAACGAGAACACGTCATCCGTGAGCATTCTGGCCAACGCGTCCAGACAGCGCTGCACCTTCTCGCGGTAACGCTGGCGGTCCTCCCGACTGAATGTTCGGTCGGACACGTCCTTGCCCATGCCGCCTCCCACTTCGGTCTGCCCGGATCCTCGGGCGCCTGAAGCGAATGCCCACCGTGACACAACGGGTTTGGCCTGCCCATCGGCCAAAACGGTGCACTCTGTCACATTGGCATAACTTCCGGTGAGAATGCGCTGGTAGAAGCCCTGGGATTACCACTCCTGGCAAGGCCGAAACATGGTATGGGCGAACAGTGAGAGACTGCGTTCGTGCCGCAGGTGATCGAGATCGACGACCCCGCCGACGCCAGGCTGGACGACTTCCGCGACCTGACCACCGCCGACCGGCGGCCGGACCGGCCCGGCGGGCGCGGCCTGGTGATCGCCGAGGGCGTCATCGTCGTGCGCCGGTTGCTGGACTCGCCCTATCCGCTGCGCGGCCTGCTCGGCATCCCCCGTCGGATCGAGGAGCTCGTCCCCGAACTGGGTGATTTCGACGGCCCCGCCTAC
Source organism: Kutzneria sp. NPDC052558 (assembly GCF_044547355.1). Classification (NCBI taxonomy): domain Bacteria; kingdom Bacillati; phylum Actinomycetota; class Actinomycetes; order Pseudonocardiales; family Pseudonocardiaceae; genus Kutzneria; species Kutzneria sp. NPDC052558. The sequence goes on along the minus strand of NZ_JBIUAG010000012.1, from coordinate 114,514 downwards.
GCGGTGTCGGCCGAGGTGATGGCCGAGGTTGTCGGATTTCACCTGAATCGCGGCGTGCTGGCGGCGGCCGACCGCGCCCCGCAGCCGGATCCGGTGGCGCTGATGCGGGACGCCCGGATGCTGGCCGTGCTGGAGGGCGTCGGCGACCACGAGAACCTCGGCGCCCTGTTCCGCAACGCCGCCGCGCTCAGCGTGGACGGCGTGCTGCTCGGGGCCGGCTGCTCGGATCCGCTGTACCGGCGCAGCGTGCGGGTGTCCATGGGGCATGTGCTGCGGATTCCGTTCGCCGACCTGCGGCCGTGGCCGCGCGGCCTGGACCTGTTGCGGGACAACGGCTTCACCGTCGTCGCCCTGACACCTCGGGCCGACGCCGTCGACCTGCGGGAATGCAAGCTGGCGGGAGAGAAGGTGGCCCTGCTGCTGGGGTCGGAGGGGCCCGGCCTGACCGATGAGGCCATCGAGGCGGCCGACGTGGCCGTGAAGATCCCGATGGCCGATGGTGTGGATTCCCTGAATGTCGCCACCGCGGGCGCGGTGGCGTTTCACGCGCTGGGGGTGTCGTGAGTACCGTCGAGCAGGCAGACGCCGACCGGTCGGAGGGGACTTCCGTGCAGCTTCACGCCCGATGCGGCCGTGCCGTGCTGGTCGGCCACGACGGCGCCCAGATGCGGGAGGTCGACCCCCGGTCCCTCGCGCTGCCGGCCGAGCTGACCTCCGCCCTGCACGAGTGGGCCGAGGTCGCGCACGCGCTCGTGCCCAACGACCGCGAGCCGGTCGGCGGCACCGCCGGCGACCTGGTCACCCGGCGGGGCCGCCAGCTGGCCGGCCGGCTGGCCACCGAGCTGGGGCTGCCCATCGACTACGCCGACCCGGTCACCGGCGACGTGTACGAGGTCGAGCCGGCGATCGCCCCGACGCCGCCGGTGGAGGAGGAGCACGAGGAGGACTTCCCGGCGCGGGAGCCGACGCCGTGGGCCACCGGGCTCACCGTGACGGTCGTGGTGGCCCTGATGATCGTGATCGCGGTGACCTCGCTGTCGTTGGCGCTGGCCCAGGCCAGCCTGTGGCTGGCGGTCATCGCCAACGTGGTGATCATCGGCGGCCTGTCGCCCTCGGTCTGGCTGGCCCGCGACGTCCCGGTCTGGCGCTGGGTCGCGTTGGGCGTGGCCAGCGGCCTCGGCCTGGCCTGGATCGCCCTGCTGCTCAGCCTCCTGGGCCCCGTCACCGCCTGACCCGGCGAGTCCCGCTCGACGGCGGGACTCGCCGGGGTGGTCAGGCCAGGGAATCCAGCCAGGCCTCGTGGAGGCGGGCGAACCGGCCGTGTTGGTGGATCAGGTCGGCGGGGGAGCCGTCCTCGACGATCCGGCCGCCGTCGACCACCAGCACGCGGTCGGCGATCAGCACGGTGGACAGGCGGTGCGCGATGATCACGGCGGTGCGCTCGGCCAGCACGGTCTCCAGGGCCGCCTGCACCGCCCGCTCGGTCGGCACGTCCAGGCTGGACGTGGCCTCGTCGAGCACCAGCACCGACGGGTCGGCCAGCAGCGCCCGGGCGAACGCCACCAGCTGGCGCTGGCCCGCCGACAGCCGGCCGCCGCGCTTGCGGACGTCGGTGTCGTAGCCCTCGGGCAGGGCGCTGATGAACTCGTGCGCCCCGACCGCGGCGGCGGCCCGCCGCACGTCCTCCCGCGTGGCGTCCGGCCGGCCCATGGCGATGTTGTCCGCGACCGACCCGGCGAACAGGAAGTTCTCCTGCGTCACCATGGTCACCGCCGACCGCAGGTCGACGTCGGCCACGTCCCGCAGGTCGACGCCGTCCAGCGCCACCGTGCCGGCCGACGGGTCGTAGAACCGGGCCACCAGCTTGGCCAGCGTCGACTTGCCGGCGCCGGTCGCGCCGACCACCGCGATGGTCTGCCCGGCCGGCACGTGCAGGTCGAACTCCGGCAGCACCACCGGCGTGTCCGGGCGGTAGCGGAACTCCACCCGGTCGAACCGGATGTCGCCGCGCCGGCCCTCCCGGGGCAGCGGCCTGGGCTGCGCCGGCTCGGCCACCGACGGCTCCTCCTCCAGCACGCCGGAGATCTTCTCCAGCGCCGCGACCGCGGCCGAGTAGGAGTTGGCGAACATCGCCAGATCGTCCAGCGGGTCGTAGAAGCGCCGAAGGTACAGCGCGAACGCCGCCAGCACGCCCAGTTGCAGGCTGCCGTCGACGACCCGCAGCGCACCCCAGGCCAGCACCACGGCCATGGTCACGTTGCCGACCAGCCGCACCGTGGCGGTGAACCGGGCCATCACCTTGAAGGCCCGGTTGTTGGCGTCCCGGTACTCGACGTTGACCTCGTGCAGGATGTCCTCGTTGCGCCCGTGCCGGCGGTAGGCCTGCACCGCGCGGATCCCGTTCATGGTCTCCACGAACTGCACGATCACCTTGGCCACGGCCGAAGTCGTGGCCCGGTAGGCCTTGTGCGAGGCGCGCCGGAACCAGCGGGCCACGATCAGCACCGGGATGAAGCCGGCCAGCACCACCAGGGCCAGCCGCAGGTCCAGGACCAGCATCGTGACCGCGATGCCGACCACGGTGAACAGCGAGCTGAGCAGCCCGTCCAGGCCCATGTCGAGCAGGTCGTCGATCGACTCCACATCGGAGGACAGCCGCGAGATGATCTTGCCCGAGGTGTAGGACTCGTGGAACGACAGGGAAAGCCGTTGCACGTGGCGGAAAACCCGGTGCCGCAGGTCGAGCAGCAGGTCCTGGCCGACCCGGCCGGACAGCCGCACGAACCCGAACTTGGCGCCGGCGCTGGCCAAGCCGCACGCGGCATAGCCGAGCACGCACCAGACCAGGGTGGCCGGCTGGCCGGTGACCACGCCGGTCACGCCGCGGTCGATCGCCGCCGCGACCAGCAGCGGGCCGGCCAGCTGGGCGCCGTTCTCCAGCACCACGAACACCAGGGCCAGGGCCACGGACCACTTGCGTGGCCGCAGCAACGACACCAGCAGCCGGCGCGACCGCGCCTGTAGCTTGGCCGTCACGACCTTGCCGACGTCCTCGATGTCCTCCGCGGCGACGCCGCGCCAGTCGGTAGCGGTCGGATTCGCAGTGATCGGCGCGCTCATCAGACCGCCACCTCCTCGTCCTCGTCTTCGTCCATTGTGGACAGCAGTCGCCGGTACTCGGCGTTGCTGGCCAACAGCTCGGAATGCGTGCCCACGGCGGCGATCCGGCCGTCGACCAGCATCGCCACCCGGTCGGCCAGCTGCACCGTGCTGGGCCGGTGGGCCACCACCAGCGCCGTCACATCGTGCAGCACGCGGCGCAGCGCCCTCTCCACCTCGCCCTCGGTGTGAACGTCCAAAGCGGACAGTGGGTCGTCCAGCACCAGCACCGCCGGCCTGCCGACCACGGCCCGGGCCAGCGCCAGCCGCTGCCGCTGGCCGCCGGACAGCGACAGACCCTGCTCGCCGACGCGGGTCGCGATGCCCCACGGCAGGTTCGACACGAACTCCTCGGCCTGCGCCACCCGCAACGCCTCGTGCACGTCCTCGTCGGACGCGCCCGGAGCGCCCAGCGCCACGTTCTCCCTTACGGAGGCCGAGAACAGCACCGGCTCCTCGAACGCCGTCGCCACCACTCGCCGCAGGTCGTCCAGCCTGAGGTCGCGCACGTCGACGCCGTCGACGGTGACCCGGCCGCCGGTGACGTCGGCCAGCCGCGCCACCAGCGCGGTCAGCGCCGTCTTGCCCGAGCCGGTGCTGCCGACAAGCGCCACCGTCTCGCCGGGACGGACGTCGAGGTCGACGCCCTGGAGAACCTCGCGCGTGCCGCCGTCGTAGGCGAAGTGGACATCCTCGAATACCAGGTGTCCGTGGACCTGTGCCGGAAGGTCCCGAGGATGCTCAGGCTCGACAATCGTGTTGATCTCATCCCGGACCTCCCAGTACCGGTCGCACGCCGATGCGGCCATGTTGGTCTCGGCCAGCAGCCAGCCGATCGAGTCGAACGGCCAGCGCAGGAAGGTGCTCACGGTGATCGCCGCGATCAGCGTGCCGGCCGAGAGCGTGCCGTCGGCGATGCCGACGCCGCCGACCGCGAGCTCGCCGGCGATCGCCAGCTCGGGCAGGCTGATCAGCACCGCCCACAGCGCCGCCATCACCCGCACCTTGCTCAGCTCCGCGCCGCGCAGGGTCTTGGCCTGCGCGACGAACGACTTCGTCATGTCGCGGCCCCGGCCGAACGCCTTGAGCACGCGAATGCCCAGCACCGATTCCTCCACGGTGCTGGCCAGGTCGCCCTGGAGGTCCTGGGCCCGCCGGGCGTAGATCTTGTACTTGGTCTCGAACAGGTACGACAGCACGATCAGCGGCGCGCCGCAGGCGATCACGATCAGCCCCAGCAGCGGCGACAGCGTGAGCAGCACGCCCACACCCACCACCAGCACGGTGCTGTTGACCACCAGGAACACCGCCGCGAAGGCGATGAACCGGCGCAGCGTGCTCAGGTCGTTCACGGCGCGGGACAGCAGCTGGCCCGACTGCCACTTGTCGTGGAAGGCCACCGGCAGCCGTTGCAGGTGGTGGTACAGGTCTTCCCGCAGCCGCATCTCGACTGTGGTGCTGGGCCGCACGTTCAGCCGCCGTCGCGCGTAGAACAGCAGGGCCTCGACCACGCCGAGAATCAGCACCACGGTCACCAGCCAGGGCAGCTGCGACAGCTCGTGTCGGGCCACCGGGCCGTCGATGATCTGCTGGATCACCAACGGAATCGACAGTCCGGCCAGCATCGCGACCAACGCCGCCGCGAGGGAGGCGTACAGATCCAGACGCACCGGACGCACATAGGGCCACAGCCTGCGCAGCGTGGCGAAGGATGAGCGGTGGGTGACGGACTGGGCTCCGTCGTCACTCATTCGACAATCCCCCTTCGAGTTTCACCTCGACCATACGAGGCCCCTCTGACAACAACATCCGAATTTCCGGGCGGCGACACGAGCCTGCGGGCTCCAGCGCACTCGAGGTCAAGGGCGAAGCCGCAGGTCACACCGGACGGCGGGGCGTGGGCCATGGGTGTCGGGGCGCGCGAATCCGGCGCATGATGCACCCATGACGCGACCCGAGTCCGTGCACTACCTGCGTACGGAGCCGACGATGGCGTTCCCCGAGGGACGGCTGCTGGCCCGCAAGCAGCGCCAGCTCTACGTCCTGGCCCCGGACGGCTGGACGCGGCTCGGCGCCGACCGTCCGATCGACGCCAAGCCGCTGACCCGCCAGGAGGCGGAGGACTGGTGCGAGCGCGAAGGCCTGGACTGGCAGGCCTTCGAAAACCTGTGACCGAGCTTGCGAGGGCACCGTTCAACACAGTGACCTTGGGTCGCAGGCACGCCGAGCGCCAGCGAGGTGGGGCTGTGACCGAGCTTGCGAGGGCACCGTTCAGCACGGTGGCCCAGCGCGGGACCTAACGCTGCGAGCGCACCCCGAGCAGCACGTCCTCCCAGGACGGCACGATCGGGTGGTTCTTCTTGCCCCGACGCGGCGGCGCCTCCGCCTTGCGGGCGGCCGGCTGGGCCTCCGGCTTCGCCGGCTCGGGGGCCTGCGCGGCCGGCGGCTCCTCCACCGGCTCCGGATCGGTGATCGCGGGGGCCGGCGGCTGAACCGGCACGGTCGGCTCGACCCGGGCCGTCTCCGGCTCGGGCACGACCGGGGCCGGCTCCGGGGCGGTCGTCGGCTCGGGCGCCACCGGCGGCGGCGTCACGGCCTGGGCCGGTGCCGGTGCCGGCGTCGGCGCGGGGGCCTGGGGCTCCAGCTCCAGCGCCTGCCGGGCCAGCTCCGTCACCGGCCGCACGGTGCGCAGCGGCCGGTTCGGGGACGGGTCCAGCAGGTCGATGGCGTGGTCGTCGATGGGCGAGACGGTGCCGCCGTGCGCGCCCGGGTGGAACGCCCAGTGCGCCCGGTTCTCCGACCTACCGGCCTGCCAGTGCAGCTGGATGATCCACTTGCCGTCCTCGCCGCGCCAGGAGTCCCAGTTCACCGACGCGTAGTCCTGGCCGCGCAGGCCGAAGGAGTGCGCGATGACCTCGCCCAGGGTCTGCACGTCCGGCCCGTCCTCGCGGATCGGGTGGGCGCGCTGGGCCAGCTCGGCGGTGCGGGAGCGCTCCAGCAGCACGGGGTAGGCGAACCGCTCGATACGGTGCGTGGGCATGCCGGCCGCCGCGGCGACCTGCTCCACCGACTCACCGGCGCGGATGCGGGCCTGGATCTCGCGGGGACGCATCTGGACGTCGGTCTCCGCCGCGATCTGGCCGAGGCGGGCGACGTCGCCCCGCGCGGCGGCGCGCAGCCGCTCGTCGCAGGGAATGGTGTAGCGCTCACCGCGAACGGGGTCTTCGCAGATGACAGATGTGCCGTCGTCGTCGAGCCCGACGACTCGCAGCGCTCGCATCACGGCCTCCCCGATCTGTCACCTCGCCACTCGCCAACGATAGTTCGGCGCGCCTACTTGACGCCGCAGGCGCGCCGAGTCTATCGACATCCGACCACGATCCTGCCGGATTTACTAGCTAGGACGCATGGCGAGGCGATCAGGTTCACCACTACGGACCGTGAACCGAAAGATCACAGTTGACCGACGACCCACTCCACGCACTTGGTCAGCGCGGTCACGTCGTCCGGCTCGATCGCCGGGAACATGGCCACCCGCAACTGGTTCTTGCCCAGCTTCCGGTACGGCTCCACGTCCACGACCCCGTTGGCCCGCAGCACCTTGGCCACGGTCGCCGCGTCCACGTCGTCCGAGAAGTTGATCGTGCCCACGACCTGGGAGCGGTTGGCCGGGTTCGCCACGTACGGAGTCGTGTACTCGGTCGCCTCGGCCCAGGAGTACAGCCGCTGCGAGGAGTCGGCGGTGCGGGCCGTGGTCCACTCCAGACCGCCGTTGCCCAGCATCCACTCGATCTGGTCGGCCAGCAGGAACAGCGTGGCCACCGCCGGGGTGTTGTAGGTCTGGTCCTTGGTCGAGTTGTCCAGGGCCGTGGTCAGCGACAGGAACTCCGGCACCCAGCGGTCCGAGGCGCCGATCTCGGCGACCCGCTCCAGCGCCGCCGGGCTCATCAGGGCCAGCCACAGGCCGCCGTCCGAGGCGAACGACTTCTGCGGCGCGAAGTAGTAGACGTCGAAGTCCTCGGCCTTGACCGGCAGGCCGCCCGCGCCCGAGGTGGCGTCGATGGCGACCAGCGCGCCCTGCGAGCCGGCCGGGCGGATCACCGGCACCGCCACGCCGGTCGAGGTCTCGTTGTGGGCCCAGCCGACCAGGTCGACGCCCTCGCCGGCGGCGAACGCGATCTCCGGGGCGTCACCCGGCTCCGCCTTCACCACGACCGGGTCCTTGAGGAAGGGCGCGCCCTTGGTGACGGTCGCGAACTTCGAGGAGAACTCCCCGTAGGTGAAGTGCTGCGCCCGCTCCCGCACCAGGCCGAACGCCGCGGCGTCCCAGAAGGCGGTGGTGCCGCCGTTGCCGAGCACGACCTCGTAGCCCTCGGGCAGCGAGAACAGCTCGCGCAGGCCCGCGCGGACCCGGCCGACCAGCGACTTCACCGGCTTCTGCCGGTGCGAGGTGCCCATGAACGCCGCGCCATCGGCCGCCAGCTTGGCCAGCTGCTCCGGGCGGACCTTGGACGGGCCGCAGCCGAAGCGGCCGTCGGACGGACGCAGCTCGGCGGGCAGGATGAGGGTGGCGGGGTCTGCGGTCTGCGTCATGCCGGCGCCTCCGGACGTGTCAGCAAGGGCAAAGGGGGCCGGCGCCGTTGCCGGGAAGGGCTCAGTGTTGCAAATCGGTGTCCGTCACGTGACGGCCGGGTGTTCTGCGCCACACCGTAGTCACGGATCGGTCAGGTCGGCCAGCAACACCGCCTGTGCCGTGGACGCGATGTCGTCCCAGCTGTCCGGCGGCAGCTCCAGCAGCCGGCGCACCCGCTGGCGGCTGGACAGCAGCTGCATCAGTGTCGCGTCGTCGACCACGTCCGCGGTGTCGAAGTTCTGGTAGAACGCCAGACCCGTGGTGAACCAGGACAGCGCCCCGTCCAGGTCGGCCGCCTCCTCCAGGACCTCGCCGGCGCAGACGTAGGCGAACGGGTCGGTGGGCCGCGAGCGTTTGAGGTCGGCCAGCGTGCTCAGTGCCTGGTCGGGTCGCCCCGTGTCGAACAGGAACCCCGCGTAGTACGTGCGGGCGTCCCCGACCACGTGGCCCCCGTCGGCGATCGCCGCCTCGAACAGCTCGCCCGCCCGGTCCGTCCGGCCGGCCGCCGCCCACCCCTCCGCGGCCTCGACCAGGTACTGCGCCCGCTCCCGCGGGATCAGCGCGGCCAGCCGCTCGGCCTCCGCCGCCTCGGCGGCCCTGGCCCCTGCGTCCCGCATTCCCGGAGGCTAGCGGGTGAGAGCGCGTCCAAACGCCACCTCACAGAGTGGTTCCCGAACCCCCGTTCACTCGATCGGCCCACTCCCCTTCCGTTACCTGAGTGGCTCGCTTTCCGTTTGGGGCCACCTGAGCCACTCAGGTAACGAAAAATGGCGGGGGTCAGCCGTGGGCGATGGAGTCCCAGCCCTCGACCTCGTCCGGCTTGCGGGGGCCGGGGCCGATGTACGAGGCGGAGGGGCGCACGAGGCGTCCGGTGCGCTTCTGCTCCAGGATGTGCGCGCACCAGCCGGCGGTGCGGGCGCAGGTGAACATCGCCGGCATCATGTGCGGCGGGACCTCGGCGAAGTCGAGGATCACCGCGGCCCAGAACTCGACGTTGGTCTCGATGGCCCGGTCGGGGCGGCGTTCCCGCAGCTCGGCCAGGGCGGCCTGCTCCAGGGCGTTGGCGACCTCGAAACGGGCGGCGCCGAGCTCGTGGCAGGTGCGGCGCAGGACCCGGGCCCGGGGGTCCTCGGCCCGATAGACGCGGTGCCCGAAGCCCATGAGCCGCTCGCCCCGGTCGAGGATGCCGGCCACGACGGCGCGCGCGTCGCCGACCCGTTCGACCTCCTCGATCATCGGCAGCACCCGCGCGGGCGCGCCGCCGTGCAGCGGGCCGGACATGGCGCCGATGGCCCCGGACATGGAGGCGGCGACGTCGGCTCCGGTGGAGGCGATCACCCGTGCGGTGAAGGTCGAGGCGTTCATGCCGTGCTCGGCGGCCGACACGAAGTAGGCGTCGACGGCCTTGATGTGGGCGGGATCGGGCTCGGCGCGCCAGCGGGTCATGAAGCGCTCGGTGATCGTCCGGCACTCGTCGATACGCCGCTGCGACACCGCGGCCCGGCCGATGCCGCGGGCCGACTGGGCCACGTAGGACAGGGCCATCACCGAGGCCCGGGCCAGCTGGTCGCGGGCCTGCTCGTCGGTGATGTCCAGCAGCGGCTGATAACCCCAGATCGGCGCGAGCATGGCCAGCGCGGCCTGCACGTCGACCCGCACGTCCCCGGTGTGCACCGGGATCGGGAACGGCTCGGCCGGCGGCAGCCCCGGCCCGAACCGGCCGTCCACCAGCAGCGCCCACACGTTGCCGAACGTCACCCGTCCGGCTAGATCCTCGATGTCCACTCCGCGATAGCGCAGCGCGCCGCCGTCACGATCGGGCTCGGCGATCTCGGTGCGAAACGCGACCACGCCCTCGAGCCCCGGCCGGAATCCGTCCTCCATGGCGCAACCCTGCACCCGCGGCGGCCGATCGGCAATCGCTGGTAAACATCATGTTGCCATCGCCATCCGGCGGTCACCCCGTGTTAGATCTCTGCCATGCACCTGACGCCGCACGAACGGGACAAGCTGCTGGTGCACGTGGCCGCGGACGTGGCCCGTCGCCGGCTGGACCGGGGCGTGCTGCTCAACTACCCCGAGTCGGTCGCGCTGATCACCGACCACGTGCTGGAGGGCGCCCGCGACGGCGAGTCGGTCTCGGCGCTGATGGCCAGCGGCCGCCAGGTGCTGCGCCGCGACCAGGTCCAGCCGGGCGTGCCCGAGATGCTGGACTCGGTGCAGGTGGAGGCGACCTTTCCGGACGGCACCAAGCTGGTCACCGTGCATGACCCGATCGCGTGAGGGTGGCGATGATTCCAGGCGAGATCATTCCCGGCGACGAGCCGGTGGAGCTGAACCCGGGGCGGGAGCGCACCGTGCTGACCGTGGTCAACGCCGCCGACCGGCCGGTGCAGGTCGGCTCGCACTACCACTTCGCGGCCGTCAACCCCGGGCTGGAGTTCGACCGGAAAGCCGCCTGGGGCAAGCGTTTGGACGTGCCGGCCGGCACGTCGGTCCGGTTCGAGCCCGGGGTGGAGCGCGAGGTGACGCTGGTGCCGATCGCCGGCAACCGGGTGGTTCCGGGGCTGCGCAAGGAATGGTCGGGGGCACTGTGACGAGCATCGACCGCCGCCGGTATGCCGAGCTGTTCGGGCCGACCGCCGGCGACCGGATCCGGTTGGCCGACACCAACCTGTTCATCCAGGTGACCGAGGACCGCAGCAGGGGCGCGGGCTCCGGGGACGAGGTCGTCTTCGGCGGCGGCAAGGTGATCCGCGAGTCCATGGGCCAGGGCATGGCCACCCGGGCCGAGGGCGCGCCGGACGTGGTGATCACCGGCGCGGTCGTGCTGGACCACTGGGGCGTGGTCAAGGCCGACGTCGGCATCCGCGACGGCCGGATCGTCGGCATCGGCAAGGCCGGCAACCCGGACACCATGGACGGCGTCGACCCGGCGCTGGTGATCGGCCCGTCGACGGAGATCGTGGCCGGCAACGGCAAGATCCTCACCGCCGGCGGCATCGACTGCCACGTGCACTTCATCTGCCCGCAGCTGGTCGACCAGGCCCTGGCGGCCGGGCTGACCACGCTGATCGGCGGCGGCACCGGGCCGGCCGAGGGCACCAAGGCCACCACCGTCACGCCCGGATCCTGGAACCTGGCAAGGATGCTGGCCTCGATGGACTACCAGCCCGTCAACGTCCTGTTGCTGGGCAAGGGAAACACCGTCAGCGAGGAAGGGCTCTGGGAGCAGCTTCGCGGCGGGGCCGGCGGTTTCAAGCTGCACGAGGACTGGGGCACCACGCCGGCCGTCATCGACTCGGCGCTGCGGGTGGCCGACGCCTCCGGCGTGCAGGTGGCCATCCACACCGACACCCTGAACGAGGCCGGCTTCGTCGAGTCCACTGTGGACGCGATCGGCGGGCGGTCGATCAACGCCTACCACACCGAGGGGGCCGGCGGCGGGCACGCGCCGGACATCATCAAGGTGGTCGGCGAGCCCAACGTGCTGCCGTCGTCGACCAATCCGACCCGGCCGCACACCGTGAACACCCTGGACGAGCACCTGGACATGCTGGTGGTCTGCCACCACCTGAACCCGTCGGTGCCCGAGGACCTGGCCTTCGCCGAGAGCCGGATCCGGCCGACCACCATCGCCGCCGAGGACCTGCTGCACGACATCGGGGCCATCTCGATGATCAGCTCTGATTCGCAGGCCATGGGCCGCATCGGCGAGGTGATCATCCGGACCTGGCAGACCGCGCATGTGATGAAGTCACGGCGAGGTGTTTCCCCAGGAGGAAACTACAAAGCGGACAACGAGCGGGCCCAGCGCTATGTGGCCAAGTACACGATCAACCCGGCCATCGCCCACGGCATCGACCACGAGGTCGGGTCGGTGGAGGTCGGCAAGCTGGCCGACCTCGTGTTGTGGGAGCCCAAGTTCTTCGGCGTGCGGCCGCACATGGTGCTCAAGGGCGGCTTCGCGGCGTGGGCGGCGATGGGCGACGCCAACGCCTCCATCCCGACCCCGCAGCCCGTGCTGGCCCGGCCGATGTTCGGCGCCGCGCCACGGGTTGCCGCCGCGAGTAGCGTGCACTTCGTTTCCCAGGCGGCCATCGACGACGACCTGGCATCGAAGTTGGGGCTCTCACGGCCATTGCTCCCGGTCGCCGACACCCGCCGCCGCGGCAAGGCCGACATGGTCCTGAACGACACGCTGCCCCGTGTCACCGTCGATCCCGACAGCTTCGCCGTGCATGTCGACGGCGAGCTCGTCGAGCCCCATCCGGTGACGGAACTGCCCATGTCGCAACGCTATTTCCTGTTCTGATGTCGACCGTGCTGCTGGTGCTCGCCGATTCCCGCTTCCCGGGCGGCGGGCACGCCCACTCCGGCGGCGTCGAGGAGGCCGCCGCCCGCGGCCTGATCACCGACGAGCCCTCCCTGGCGTCCTTTTTGGACGGCAGGCTGCGCACCAATGGCCTGGTGTCGGCCGCCTTCGCCGCCGCTGCCGTCGACGACTCATGGTCCACTTTGGACGTTGAGCTGGACGCTCGCACTCCTTCGCCCGCCCAGCGCGCTGCCTCCCGCGCCCAGGGCAAGAGCACTCTTCGAGCCGGTCGTGTGGCGTGGCCGTCCCCTCTGCTGAACTCGCTTTCCCAGCCCCACCAAGCCATTGCCATCGGAGCGCTGGTTCACGTCGCCGGCGGCACTCCCCGTGAGGCCGCCGAGTGCGCTGCCTATTTGTCGGTCAGCGGTCCGGCCAGCGCCGCCGTACGGCTGCTCGGGCTGGATCCCTTCTGTGTCAACGCCATCGTGGCCCGTTTGGATCTCGCCGCCGTGGTCGACGAGGCGGTCAAAGGCCTTCCCATGCTCGGCGCGCCCGCCCTGGACCTGTTCGCCGACTCCCATGCCCGGATCCACCAGCAGGAGGTGCGTCTCTTTGTCAGCTGACCACGAGCACCCGATCTCGTTCGACCCCACGTTCACCGTGCACGACCACCATGAGCAGCCGTCCACCGCCGGCCGTGCCGTCCGTATCGGCATCGGCGGTCCCGTCGGCAGCGGCAAGACCGCCCTCACCGCCGCCCTCTGCCGGGCCCTCGGCGACGAGATCGAGCTGGCCGTCGTCACCAACGACATCTACACCACCGAGGACGCCGACTTCCTCCGCCGGGCCGGCGTGCTCGACCCCGCCCGCATCGAGGCCGTGCAGACCGGCTGCTGCCCGCACACCGCCATCCGGGACGACATCAGCGCCAACCTCGACGCCGTCGAGACCCTCGAACAGCGCTTCCCCGGCCTCGACCTCGTGATCATCGAGAGCGGCGGCGACAACCTCACCGCCACCTTCAGCCGCGGCCTCGTCGACCGCCAGGTCTTCGTCGTCGACGTGGCCGGCGGCGACAAGGTCCCCCGCAAGGGCGGCCCCGGCGTGACCACCGCCGACCTCCTCGTCATCAACAAGATCGACCTCGCCGAGCTCGTCGGCGCCGACCTGGACGTCATGACCTCCGACGCCCACCGCATGCGCAACCACCGCCTGCCCGTGATCACCCAGTCCCTCACCCGCACCCCCGACGCCCCCGAGGTGGCCGACTGGGTCCGCAAGCAACTGGCCGTGGGTTGACGGCGTGATGCGGGCGAGGGCCCGGCTCGGGGTGGAGCTGCGTGACGGTCGCAATGTGCTGTCCGAGCTCCGCTCGGTTGCGCCGGTGACGCTGGTGCCGCAGCGGCGTGGCGGGGGCGGGGCCGCGGTGGTTCATCTCGTGAGCTCCGCCACCGCGCCGCTCGGCGGGGACGACCTCGCGCTCGAGGTGCGCGTCGGCGCTGGAGCAGTGCTGCATCTCTGCGGCATTGCCGCCACGCTCGCGCTGCCCGGCATCCATGGTGAGCGGAGCCGGACCTCGATTCATTTCGACATCGATGTCGGCGGCACGGTCGTTTTCCTTCCCGAACCCACCGTCGTCACCGCCCGTGCCGCGCACAGTTCACTCTTTACGGCGAATCTTGCCGACGCCGCTCGACTTCGTTGTCGAGAAGTGCTCGTGCTCGGCCGGGTCGGCGAGTCTCCGGGCAGTCTGGACAGCACCGTCGAGGTCGTGCGGGCCGGCATGCCCCTGCTCCGCCAGCGCATCGACATCGGCGACCCCACGCTCACCGCCAGCGCCGCCTACCTCGCCGGCCATCGGGTGCTGGCCACCGAGCTGCTGGTCTGGGGTCCCGACCCGGCCACCGCCGCCAGCGGCGACTGGTGGTCGCTCGCCCCGCTGGCCCACGGCGGCTCCCTCGCCACCGCCCTCGCCCACGATGCCGTCACCGCCCAGCGCCGCCTGGCCACCGCGGTCGCGGCCCACCCCGGCCTGGCCAACCCCGAACCCGCGCCGACCCGCACGACCAGCGCGCCCGCCCACCTCGAAATCCCGACAACACCATCCCACCCGGTCGCCGGCCGCCTCTGACCATCACGCCCCCGCCCGACCAGCGCCGACGCGTTCGAGCAATGCTGACGCGTTCGACCAGTGCCGACGCGTTCGACCAGTGCTGACGCGCTCGACCAGTGCTGACGCGCTCGAGCAATGCTGTCCCGGTCGAGCACTGCGCACGCCGTCGACCAATGAGTACGCCGTGGAGCATTGCGCACGCCGTTGACCACTGCGTGCGCCGTGGAGCATTGCGCACGCTTTCGAGTTCGGCCGCCGCCGTCAACTGGGCGGGAAGGTGGGGGAAGGGCGGTGCGGCGGGGTGAGGTCGCGGGGAGCGGTTGTGATGTCGCTCGCCGCGGGGCGGGCGGCGGAGAGGGCAAGGGGGGAGGGACTTGCGGTCGGTGGGGCGGCGGGTCGGGCTGGGGTTCCACTGTGGACGGGGGTTTCTGAATTGATCACTTTTTCGATCCGGAACCGCTGCGTGGCCAATTCCCGTTCGTGATCACTTCGCCGGGTGTTCACCGTCACCTCGCGAGCGGTTCCGGTTTGGCGGCAAACCCCGTACCTTCCGACGAACACGGTTGGTACCACGAGTGCTCTTCCGCGCGGAGGCCGCTATGCCGGAAACCCAGTCCGAGACCAACATCGCGCTCCCGGCGATGCGAGTGTCCTACGAACAGGGCTCGCTGACCGAGATCGACCTCGCCGCGACCTGGCACGAGCAGCTGAGTCAGTGGCTGGACGAGGCGACACGCGCGGGGCTGGTTGAGCCGAACGCGATGGTGCTGGCCACGGCGGACCCGGAGGGCCGGCCGTCCTCGCGCACGGTGCTGGCCAAGGGCCTGGACGCCCGTGGACTGGTGTTCTACACGAACTACACCTCCAACAAGAGCCACGACCTGAGGGCCACCCGGTACGCCTCGGCGACCTTCCCCTGGCTGGCCATGCACCGCCAGGCGACGGTCCGCGGCACGGTGGAGAAGGTCGACCCGGCGGAGACGGCGACCTACTGGGCCACCCGCCCGCGCGGCTCGCAGCTGGGGTCGTGGGCCTCGCCGCAGTCCCGGGTGGTGCGCGGCCGCGGTGTCCTCGACAGCGCGCTGGCCAACATCAACCGGCAGTTCGCGGACGCGGAGCGAGTACCGGTGCCGCCGCACTGGGGTGGCTGGCGGATCCGGCCGGAGATGGTCGAGTTCTGGCAGGGCCGGCAGGACCGGATGCACGACCGGCTGCGCTTCCACCTGGTCGGCGAGAGCTGGCAGGTCGAGCGGCTCGCGCCGTAGGGCAACCCACGACGTGACACCCGACGGCCCGTGACCATGTCACGGGCCGTGGCAGATCACACCCGGAAGGGTCGTTAGTTATCCTAAACTAACGACCTGTGACCGCTGCCGACACCGACGCGCCCCCGAAACGTGGCCTGCTGGCCCGGCTGGTGCTGGACACCAGGCCGCTGAAGCTGCCGGCCTACCGGCGGCTGTGGTTGTCCACGGTGATCACGGCCATCGGCAGCCAGCTGACGGCCGTCGCGGTGCCCAAGCAGGTGTACGACATCACCGGCTCGTCCGCGTACGTGGGCGTGGCCGGGGCGGTGGCGCTGGTGCCGCTGCTGGTGTTCGGCCTGTGGGGCGGCGCGGTCGCGGACGTGATGGACCGGCGAAAGCTGCTGCTGATCAGCAACGCCGGCATCGCGGTGGTCTCCATTCTGCTGTGGTTGCAGGCGTTGACCGGCATGAACTCGGTGACGGTGGTGTTGGTCCTGCTCGGCCTCCAGCAGGCGTTCTTCGCCGTGAACATGCCGGCCCGCAGCGCCTCGATCGCCCGGCTGGTGCCGAGGGAGCTGCTGCCGTCGGCCAACGCGCTGGGCTCCACGGTGCAGTCCTTCGGCGCGGTGCTTGGCCCGATGCTGGCCGGCGCGTTCATCCCGATCCTGGGCCTGTCCACGCTGTACCTGATCGACGCCGTCGGCCTGACGGCGACGCTGTGGGCGGTGTGGAAGCTGCCGCCGCTGCCTCCGCTGGACGGCGTGCGCCGCACGGCCGGCCTGCGGTCGGTGATCGACGGATTCCGTTACCTGTCAACGAAGAGCGTGCTGCTGGCCTCGTTCCTGGCCGACATCATCGCGATGGTCTTCGGCATGCCGCGGGCGCTGTTCCCGGAGATGGCCGAGCGGACGTTCCACGACCCGGCCGGCGGCGGCCCGGCGCTGGGCTGGCTGTTCGCGGCCATCCCGCTGGGCGCGCTGCTGTTCGGGCTGCTGTCGGGCTGGCTGTCCCGGATCACCCGGCACGGGGTCGCGGTCTGGGCGGCGGTGGCGGCCTGGGGGGTGGCGATCATCGGCCTGGGCCTGTCGCAGTCGCTCTGGCTGGCGGTGCTGTTCCTGGCCCTGGCCGGCGCGGCCGACATGGTGAGCATGGTGTTCCGCGGCGCGATCCTGCAGTCCGCCGCCACGGACGAGATGCGGGGACGGATGCAGGGCGTCTTCACGGTGGTCGTGGCCGGTGGGCCGCGGCTGGCCGACGTCCTGCACGGCACGGTCGGCGCGGCGGTCGGCACCTCGTGGGCGGTCTCCGGCGGCGGTGTCGCCGTGCTGATCGCGATCGCCGTCGCGGCCGTCGCCCTGCCGGCGATGTGGCGCTACCGCGCGTCCGTGGATAGGGCCTGAGCTGCGGGTTTAATATTTTCTCAAGATTTGTCCCTCGGCCTGGACCTACCTTCTCGTTGCCGTGCGCCAGCACGGCGGTGATGAGGGGGTTCGGTGAGAACAGTTCGTTCCGACGCGCGCAGACGCGTCTGGACTCGTGCACGGGCCGGCGGGGTGGCGATGGCTGCCGTCGCCGCGCTCGGCATCACGTCGGTGGAGGCGGTGCTGCCGCCACCGGCCGACGCGGCGGCGTCGAAGGCGAGCGACCCGAGGCTGCTGCCGGTGCTGCCGACCGCGCCGGCCAAGGCCGCGGCGGCGCAGCCCGCGCCGAAGGCGGACTTCACGCCGATGGCGAAAACCGGCGAGAGCCACTTCGACCCCCAGCGGTCGAAGATCATCTCGCGTTCCACGTACACCGAGGAATACCTCAACCCGGACGGCACGCACAGCGTGCGACAGTCCACCAAGCCGCTGAACATCAAGCTGGCGGACGGCACCTGGACACCGGTGAACACCGCGTTGACCGTGGACGGTGCGAGCAAGCGGGCCAGCGCCGCCCGCAATCCGCTCAACCCGTCGATGGCCGGCGCCGCGAACGACCCGGCCGTGCTGCGGGTGGACGCCGACGGCCACACGGTCTCCCTCGGCCTCGACCACGCGGCCCCGGCCGCCGCCACCGTGGCCGGCAACGGTGTCAGCTACGCCAACGTGGCGCCGGACACCGACCTCGGCTACGAGGTGACCTCCGGCCAGGTCAAGGAGACCGTCAAGCTGAAGAAGCCGCCGGCCACCGCGTCCTGGCGATTTCGGCTCGACGCCGGCGATCTGACGCCGGCGGTGGACAAGTCCGGCGAGGTGCGGCTGACCGACGCGCACGGCGACGTCAAGCTGGTCATCCCGCCGGTGGAGACGTGGGACTCCGCGGGTGGCGGCGACACCGCGCCGGCGGTGACCGGCGGCTCCTACGGCCTGGAGCGCGCCGGTTCGGCGTGGTGGCTGACGGTCTCCGTCGACCAGAAGTGGCTGCACGACCCCAAGCGCGTCTATCCGGTGACCGTGGACCCCACGTTCGCCTTCGGCGTCGGGGAGTCGCATGCCTACCGCAGCGACGGCTACACCTGTGACAACTGCGGCCTGCGCATCGGCAACAGCCTCAACGGCGGCGACTCCTACAACCGCAGCTGGTTCTACATCGACTACTCGTCGTTGTGGGGCAAGACCGTGGTCGGCGCGAAGCTGGACGTGGACCGCCAGACCGACACGACTGGCTCCATCAAGGCCTGGAGCGCCGGCCTGTGGCACGCCACCGACCGCAACTTCAACGCGCTCGGCGAGTACCTGGGCAGCACCCTGGTCGGTGACGTGGGCACCTTCAACCACCCGTACCTGACCAACTTCCTGCGCGGCCGCGTCGACGCCCGGGACAACAACGTGGCGTTCATGCTGACCGGCGGCGAGGACCCGGGCGTGTGGAGCTACAAGCACCTCAACGCCACGCTCACCGTCGACACCGGCACCGCCCCGCCGGCCCCGACGCTGGCCTCGCCCGCGGACGGCAGCGTGCTCACATCGCTGACTCCGACGCTGGCCGTGAACCCGGTCACCGACTCCGACGGCGACAAGGTGAAGTACTGCTTCAAGGTCGCCACGGGCGCCGACGCCGAGTCGGGTGTCGTCGTGGACTCCGGCTGCCTGGACTCACCGACCTGGTCGGTGCCCTCGGGCGTGTTGCAGGACGGCGTCGCCTACACGTGGCACGCCGCCGCCTACTCCGGCATCACCAGGGTCACGCCGTCCTGGGTCGGCCACATCAAGGTGGACCAACGCATCGGCGAGCACGGACCGTCCCCTGTGGACAACTTCGTCGGCGCGACCGTGAACCTGGCCAACGGCAACCTGTCCCTGGCCGAGGCGACACCGTCGTTCGCCACGGTCGGCGGCAGCGCCGGCATGACGTTCACCTACAACTCGCAGCAGGTCGACCCGAAGGGCCTGCGCGCCTCGTACTTCAACGATCTCAGCCACAACGGCATCATCAACCCGAGCCAGCAGCCGGTGCTCGTGCGCACCGAGCCGCAGGTGAACGTGGACTGGGGCGCCAACTCGCCGTTCCCGCCGGCGCTCGGGGCGGACTACTTCGTGGTCCGCTGGGAGGGTTACTTCCAGGCGCCGACCACCGGCACCTACCAGTTCGCCGGCGTGCACGACGACGCGGCGCAGATCTGGGTCAACAACAACCAGGTCTACACCACGACCAGCGGCAGCGACGTGAACTGGGCGGCGGCGACCGGGGTGGCGCTCACCGCCGGCCAGCGCGTGCCGATCAAGGTGGAGCTCCAGGAGATCACCGGCAACGCGATGATGCGGCTGTTCACCCGCACCACCGACGGCGCCACGGTGCCGGCGCAGATCGTGCCGTCGGACTGGCTGTACAGCAGCGACGCGCCGGCGCTGCCGTCGGGCTGGACGCTGTCGTCGGATCTGGACGGCTCCAGCTCCGGGTACACCACGGCCCAGGTGACCGACCAGAACGTGGTGCTGACCGACTCGACCGGCGCCAAGCACACGTGGACCAAGAAGAGCACCGGCGGCTACACCGCGCCGGCCGGCGAGGACGGCCTGCTCACGTTGGACGCCAACGGTCTTGTCGTGTTGACCGAGGGCGCGGAGGTCTTCTCCTTCCGTCCCGACGGCCGGCTCGGCTCGCAGACCGCCAGCGCCGACTCGCGCAAGCCGGCCGCGTTGCAGAACGTGTACGACGGCGCCACGCCGGCCCGGCTCGTGCAGATCAAGGACCCGGTCAGCGGCCGTGCGCACGTGCTGCACTACAACCGGGCCGGTGACGACTGCTATGGCGGTGTGACGCCGCCGCAGGGCGCGGATGCCTTGCCTCCGGCGCAGATGCTGTGCCGAGTGTCCTATTGGGACGGTACGGAGACCCGGCTGTGGTACACCGGCGGCCGGCTGTCCCGGATCGAGGACCCGGGCTCCGAGGTCACCGACTACGGCTACAACGCCAACGGGCAGCTGGTCATGCTGCGGCTGCCCACGGTCACCGACTGGATCGCCGCCGACCCCACGCACCGCACGTGGCCGGACTACATGACGCAGATCGGCTACGACAGCCCGACCGGCAAGGCGAAGGTCACCGGCATCACCGGACCCTCGCCGCAGGCCGGCCAGGCGCGACCGGTCCACAGCTACCGCTACGACCCGGCCAACCGGCAGACGTTCACCGACATCGCCGGCCTGTCGCCCGCCACCGGATTCGCCGGCAAGGTCACCTATGACGACGCCGACCGGGCGCTGACCGCCACCGACGCCACCGGCAAGGTCACCGCGCAGACGTGGAGCCCCAAGGATCAGGTGCTCACCAGCACCGACGCCGCCGGCCGCGTGTCGACCACGGTGTACGACCGCGCCGACCGTGAGACCGACACCTACGGTCCCGCGCCGGGCAACTGCTTCAACGGGCAGTTGCCGACGACGTGCCAGTGGGGCGTTCCGCACAAGCACACCGACTACGACCAGGGCCTCAACGGCCTGGCGGTGGCCTGGTACGACAACCACAGCCTGACCGGCGCGCCGAAGGTGTTCACCACCGGCATCGGCACCGCCGACGGGACTCTGGTCCGCAACTGGGGCACCGCCGCGCCGACCGCCGGCATCCCCGCGGACCACTACTCGCTGCGGGCCACCGGTGAGATCACCTTCCCGCAGGCCGGCGACTACACGCTCCGGCTGCTGGCCGACGACGGCATCCGGGTGTGGGTGGACGACCAGCTCGTCATCGACGACTGGCGCAACACCTCGGCCACCCGCACCGCCACCGTGCACAGCGACGCGGCGAACTCGGTGAAGCGGATCCGGATCGAGTACTACGAGTTCGACCAGGGCGCGCAGCTGGAGCTGGACTGGACGACGCCGTCCGGGGTGCAGCAAGCCGTGCCGGGCGCGCAGCTCAGCCCGCGCTACGACCTGCCGACCGGCAGCGTCGAGTCGGACGACCGCGGCGTGC
This sequence comes from Kutzneria sp. NPDC052558, assembly GCF_044547355.1. Lineage (NCBI taxonomy): Bacteria > Bacillati > Actinomycetota > Actinomycetes > Pseudonocardiales > Pseudonocardiaceae > Kutzneria > Kutzneria sp. NPDC052558. The sequence continues at coordinate 93,650 of NZ_JBIUAG010000012.1, read as the reverse complement.
CGGAGCACCGCACCGCCACCAGCTACGGCGACGGCAACGTGGAGTCCGCGTACGGGCTGGCCACGAAGACCGCGGTCGACCCGACCGGGCTCAACCTGGGCAGTGTCGACGGCTACGAGCCGCTGGGCAGCGGATATCTGCGGCGTACCAGCAAAACCATGCCGACCGGGGCCAAGAGCACCTACGCGTACTACGGCGACACCGAGACCAGGGCGAACCCCTGTGTCGCCGGCAGCGCCGCGGTCAACCAGGGCGGCATGGCCAAGCTCACCACGTCGGCGACCCCGGCGACCGGTGGGGCCCGCACCGACGAGCAGGTGTACGACGCGTCCGGCCGTGTGGTGGCCAAGGCGACCAGCGGCGACTGGATCTGCACCAGCTTCGACGCCCGCGGTCGCACCACGCAGCAGACGTTCCCGGCCAACCCGACCGTCGGCGCGCGGACCGTCACGTACAACTACGCGGTCAACGGCGATCCGCTGACGTCCTCGGTGTCGGACTACACCGGCACCGTCACGACGACCGTGGACCTGTTGGGGCGCACGGTGTCCTACACGGACGCGAACGGCGTGAAGACCGACACGGTCTACGACGCGGCCGGCCGTCCGTCGACCAGCACGATCACGCCGCCCAACCCGGCGGACCAACCGCAGGTCACCAGCTTGACCTACGACGACGCCGGCCGGGTGCTCACCACCCAGCTGGCCTCGACGGTGCTGGCCAACAGCCACTACGACAACGCCGGCGAACTGTCCTCTGTGGACTACGCCAACGGTGCGAAGCTGGCTGCCATCAACAAGAACGGCGCGGGCGAGACCACCTCGCTCGAATGGCACACCTCGGACGGCAAGGTCGTCTTCTCCGCGGTGACCAGGTCGACCGCCGGCACCATCGTCGACGAGGCGCTCAACTACGTCGACCCGCGGCCGGACGGCGCGAACTACAGCTACGACGCGGCGAACCGGCTCACCGAGGCGTACGTGAACGGGCACCACTACACGTACGACTTCGCCTCGGCGGCATCGTCGGCGTGTCCGAGCGGCACGCAGGCCAACGCCGGTCTCAACACTAACCGGATGCGGCTGCTGGACCAGACCAGCAGCGGCACCGCGGAGACCGACTACTGCTACGACGCCGCCGACCGCCTGCTGGCCGCCGTCGGCGCCAACGCGATCACCGGTTTCCAGTACGACAGCCACGGCAACACCACGCAGTTCGTGTCCGGCGGCGCCACCACGTACCTCGGCTACGACTCGGCCGACCGGCACCTGACGGCCAGCACGAAGAGCAGCGACCCCAACCAGGTCGCGGACGTGAGCTACGTGCGGGACGCCGCCAACCGGATCGTCCGCCGCGACGCAAAGTCCGGTGACACCAACGGTGTCGCGCTGTACGGCTACAGCGGTGACGGCGACAGCGCCGACCTGACCATGGACGGCACGAAGAAGGTGCTGAGCACCTCGATCGGTCTGCCCGGTGGCGTGCTGTACACCGTGCAGGGCGGTTCGAGCACATGGGACGCCCCGTCCGTGCGCGGCGACCTGGTGCTGACCATGGACGCCGCCGGCAAGCAGAGCGGGGACCTGCGGTACTACACCCCCTTCGGCGAGGCGCTCAACGCGTCCGGGGCCGTCGATCCCCAGGCGGTGCCGGACAACCAGCCGGGCAAGATGGACTACGGGTGGTTGGGCCAGAACCAGCGCCCGTACGAGCATGCCGGCGCGCTGGCGTTGGTGGAGATGGGCGCACGGCCGTATCTGCCGGGCGTGGGCCGGTTCCTGTCGGTCGACCCGGTCGAGGACGGTTCGGCCAACGACTACGACTACGTCAACGCGAATCCGATCATGGGCACGGACCTGGATGGCACGAGGGCCCGGCGGCATCGGTACTGGAACCCGTGGCGGCCCAGTCCCCATGAGCTCAAGCGGCGGATGGCTCGCCAGTTGGTCAAGGCCGCGCGGCGGGCCCAGCGGGCCATGATCCAACGCGTCGTGGACGCGCGCAATCGCGCCGCGCGGGAGCGGTTCAAGGGCAGCCTGCGGCTGGACATCTGGGCCGACTGGATCTCGAATCTGACCGGGCCCGCCGGCGGGCTGTCCTGGGTGTGCAGTGCGCTACAGGGCGGGTCGAGCCTGGACCAGAAGTGTCTGTCCGTCCAACACGGCATCACGCGGGCCTACCAGTGGGGCTTCGAGCGGGCGGTCGACGTCGGCTGGTCGCTCGGACGCGGGCTCGTGACCGGGGTCAGGCGGCTTCTTTCCTGGTTCTGACCGGTGATCGAGGCGGGGTGGCTGCTTCGGCGGCCACCCCGCTTTGCTGCCGTCAGGAAACCCTTGGCGCCAAACCTCTCGCGAGGGTGTCGACCAACGCCTTGGCGTAGGCGCCGTCGGGGTCCAGATCCGGGTCGAACACCGTCACCTCCACGCCGAGGCAGCCCGGGGCGACGGTCAACCCGGCCAGCAGCTCCGCCAGCTCCGCGTGGTCCAGACCTTCGGGCGCGGGGGCGTCGACGCACGGCATGACGGCTGGATCCAGCACATCGACGTCGAGGTGCACCCAGAAGCCGTCCAGCTCGTCGAGCCGGCGGCGGGCCCACTCGGCGGACTCGGCGGCGCCGGCCTTGCGGATCTCCAGGGCGGTCCGGTGGCCGATGCCGCACGAGGACAGCTCGCCCCGGGCGTCGTCGTCCTCACGGATGCCCAGCACCACGACGTCGGCGTCCTCGAACAGCCGGGAGGCCACGTCGGCCTGACCACGACCGGTGGCCAGGGCGAGGTCCTCGCCGGCGGCGGCGCCGATGTCGGCGGCGGCGGAGTTGCCGGGGTGGCGGAAGTCGCTGTGCCCGTCGACGAAGGCGAGGCCGTAGCGACGGCCCTCGGCCAGGGCCCGTTCCCGCAGGGCCAGGCCGGTTCCCAGCAGCACGGAGCAGTCGCCGCCGAGCACGAGCGGGAAGCTGTGGCCGATCATGCCGGCGACGCGGTCGGCGAGGCGGCGGGCGAAGGCGGCGATCCCGGAAGCGTGAAAAACACCGTCGCCGGGCTGCCAGGCACCCAGGTCGTAGCGCGGTGCGACGAGCCCCCCGGCGTCGGCGGCGGCGAGGCGGCCGAGCAGGCCGGCCTCGCGCAGCGCCGCGGGCGCCTTCGCGCAGCCGGGCACCACTCCGGGCGCCGGTGGGCGCAGGCCCAGGTTCGTCGGTGCGTCCACGATGCTGATCGCCACGGACACAACCCTAGATACGCCGGTCGGGTGAAGCCGAACCGTGTTGAGTTCGGCCCCGATCGGTGAGCCGATCGTTACGAGTTCCCGCGTCGGACCTCTAAGCTCGCACGGGTGAGCGGTCCCACTGGCGCCCAGTTCGAGATCACCTACGGCCGCGCCCGCGCGGTCGTCACCGAGGTAGGCGCGGGCCTGCGGACCTATGAGGTCGCGGGCGTCGACTACGTGCAGAGCTATCCCGACGACACCTACCCGCCGATGGGCGCGGGCGCGGTGCTCGTGCCCTGGCCGAACCGGGTGCGGGGCGGCCGGTGGCCGTTCGAGGGCGGCGCCCAGCAGCTGGAGCTGACCGAGCCGGAGCGGCACAACGCCAGCCACGGCCTGGTGCGCAAGCACACCTGGCAGGTGATCAGCCACACCGGTTCGCTGATCTCGCTGGGCATCGACGTGCCGGCCCAGCCCGGCTGGCCGGTGCCGCTGCGGGTGACCATCAGCTACGCCCTGGACGCCGACGGGCTGACCGTCACGCACGGTGTCGCCAACGTGGGCGACCGCCCGGTGCCGTTCGGTGTGGGCATGCACCCGTACCCGAGGGCCGGCAACTCGGCGCTCGACGACTGCACGCTGCACCTGGCCGCGACCACGAGCCTGCCGCTGAGCCCGGAGACGATGACCCCGGACGGCCCGCAGACGCCGCTGGCCGGCACCGACCTGGACTTCACCAGGCCGAAGTCGCTGCGCGGGGTCCGTCTGGACCACGCCTTCGGCGGCTGCGAGCCGGGCGCCGACGGCCTGGTCCGGCACCGGCTGACCGGCCAGGACGGCGGCGTCGAGCTGTGGGCGGACCCGGACTTCCGCTGGGTGCAGGTGTACACGCCGGACGACTTCCTCGGCCGGGGCCGGGCCGTCGCGATCGAGCCGATGACCTGCCCGCCGGACGCCCTCAACTCCGGCATCGACCTGATCACGCTGGCCCCGGGTGAGGCGTGGTCGGCCCGTTGGGGACTGCTGCCGCGCTGAACCGCTGTTCAACCCGCCCGAGACCGTTAGCATCGCGAACCATGAACGTGGCGATCACAGGCGGATACGTGGTGCCGGTCGACGGCGACCCCATCGACGGCGGGACAGTCCTGGTCATCGACGGGCGGATCGCCGCCGTCGGCGCGGACGCCGACGTCGACGTGCCCGACGACGTGGCGGTCGTGGACGCGGCCGGCTCCTGGGTGCTGCCCGGGTTCGTCGAGGCGCACGGGCACCTCGGCGTGGCCGAGGAGGCCGAGGGCTGGGCCGGCGAGGACACCAACGAGATGACCGACCCGGTCGGGGCCCGGTTCCGCGCGCTGGACGGCATCAACCCGGCCGACCTGGCCTTCGCGGACGCGCTGTCCGGCGGTGTCACCACGGCGGTGATCAAGCCGGGCTCGGGCAACCCGATCGGCGGCCAGACGGTGGCGGTCAAGTGCTGGGGCCGGACCGTGGACGAGATGGTGCTGCGCGAGCCGGTCAGCGTGAAGAGCGCGCTGGGCGAGAACCCGAAGCGGGTCTACGGCGACAAGAACGTCACGCCGAGCACCCGCCTCGGCGTGGCCGCGGTGATCCGGGAGGCGCTGGTCAAGGCCCAGGACTACAAGGCAAGGCGGGACGCGGCGGCGGCCGAGAACAAGCCGTTCGACCGGGACGTCACCAACGAGATCCTGGTCAAGGTGCTCGACCGCGAGCTGCCCTGGTGCCAGCACACGCACCGGGTGGACGACGTGGCCACCGCGATCAGGCTGTCCGAGGAGTTCGGCTACCGGCTGGTCATCAACCACGGCACCGAGGCCCACCTGATCGCCGACCTGGTGGCGGAGAAGAACATTCCGGTGATCATCGGCCCGCTGTTCACCACCCGGGTCAAGGTCGAGCTGCGCAACCGCTCGATGCGCAGCCCGGGCATCCTGGCCAGGGCCGGGGTGGAGCTGGCGATCATGACCGACCACCCGGTTGTGCCCATCCACTTCCTTGTGCACCAGGCGACTCTGGCCGTCAAGGAGGGTCTGGACAGCGACACCGCGCTGCGGGCGATCACCGCCAACCCGGCGCGCATCCTCGGCCTCGACGACCGGGTCGGCTCGCTCAAGCCGGGCCTGGACGGCGACATCGTGATCTGGAGCGGGGATCCGCTGGACGTGATGAGCCGGGCCCTGCGCGTGTTCATCCAGGGCCGCGAGGTCTACCACTTCGACGAGAACTCCGGCGAGGGCGTGACCGTCGACCCGTTCTACCGCGAGCGCTGACCCCCGAGGGCGGGTTCGCCGAGCCGGCGAACCCGCCCTCGGGTCAGCCCTTGGCCAGGTGCCGGCCGATCACCATGCGCTGGATCTGGTTGGTGCCCTCGAAGATCTGCAACACCTTGGCCTCACGCATGTAGCGCTCGGCCGGGAAATCGCGGGTGTAGCCGGCCCCGCCGAGCACCTGCACGGCGTCGGTGGTCACCTTCATCGCCGCGTCGGTGGCGACCAGCTTGGCGATCGAGGCCTGCCGGCTGAACGGCAGCTTGCGGTCGCGCCTGCGGGCCGCCTCCAGGTAGGTGGCCCGGGCCGACTCCACCGCGGCGGCCATGTCCGCCAACAGGAACTCCATGCCCTGGAACTCGATGATCGGCTTGCCGAACTGCCGGCGCTCGCGGGCGTAGTTGACGGCCTCGTCCAGCGCGGCCTGGGCCAGACCGACGGCGCAGGCGGCGATGCCGAGCCGGCCGGAGTCCAAAGCGGACAGTGCGAACCTGAGACCGCTGCCCTCGTCGCCGATCCGGCGCTCGGCCGGCACCCGCACGCCGTCGAAATGCAGCTGTGCCACGGGAGAACCGGTCAGGCCCATGGTCCGCTCGCGCTCGGCGGCCGACAGGCCCTCGCTCTTGCCGTCCACGAGGAAGCACGAGATCTCGCCGGTGCGGGCCATCACCGTGTAGAAGTCGGCGACGCCGGCGTGCGTGATCCATGCCTTGGTGCCGTTGAGGACGTAGTCGTCGCCCTCGCGCACCGCGCGGGTGGTCATGCCGCCCGGGTCCGAGCCGGCCTGCGGCTCCGACAGCGCGTACGCGCCGAGCAGCTCGCCGCCGATCATGTCCGGCAGCCAGCGCTCGCGCTGCTCGTCGCGGCCGAAGGTGGCCAGCGGGTAGCAGGACATCACGTGCACGGAGATCGCCTCGGCCACTGTCAGCCAGTTGCTGGCGATCTCCTCCAGGACCTGGAGGTAGACCTCGTACGGCTGGCCGCCCCCGCCGAACTCCTCCGGGTACGGCAGGCCGAGCAGCCCGGTCTTGCCGAGCAGCCGGAGCACCTCCCGCGGGAACCGGCCGGCCTCCTCCTCGGCCGCCGCGCGCGGGGCCAGTTCGTTCCGGCCGATGTCCCTGACCAGCTCGATCAGGTCCTCGGCCTCGGTCGTGGGCAGCAGGCGCTCGGCGGGCATGGCTACGCTCCCAGGTCGTAGTTCAGTACTGACAACAGTACTCTGGGACGTACTGGAGTACTACTGGTGAGTTTGTGGCACGCTCCACACATGACCAGGGCCGAAGTCAGCGCGCGATCGCGGCGCCGCACCCTCACCGCGCGCCAGTCCGACCTGCTCAACCGGCTGGAGCAGCTGTTCCTGGCCGAGGGCTTCGCCACGTTCACCCTGGACGACCTGGCCGCCCGCATGCGCTGCTCCAAGTCCACCCTGTACGCGCTGGCCCCCAGCAAGGAACAGCTGTCGGTGCTGGTGGTCAGCCACTTCTTCAAGAAGGCCACCGCCCGCATCGAGGCCCGCGTCGCCGACGTCGAGGACGTGCGGGCCCGCATCGGCGAGTACCTGTCGGCCGCCGGCGACGAGCTGCGGCCGGCCGGCCGCGAGTTCATCGGCGACATCGCCGCCTTCCCGCCGGCCCGGGCCGTCTACGAGCTCAACGCCCGTGCCGCCGCCGCCCGCATCCACTCGCTCATCGCCGACGGCGTCAAGCAGGGGGCGTTCCGAGACGTGCACGCCACGCTGGTCGCGGAGATGGTCGGCCTGACCATCGAGCACATCCACCTGGGCGTGATCGCCAAGCGCACCGGCCTCTCGGACGCCGAGGCCTTCCAGGCCCTCTCCGAGTTCCTCCTAGCCGCCCTCGCCCCAACCGCCTAACGGCCCCCAACGCTTGCCCCCAACGCTTGGAAGGGGGCTTTCCTTCACTCCGAGTGGAGGAAAGCCCCCTTCCAAGCGCCGGGCGGCGGCGGGGAAGGGGGGCCTTCCCAGGGGTGGCGCGGGCGACCTAGCATGGGCCGGCTCGTGACAACGTTGACAAAGGGGTGCGCGTGATCGTCGTCGCTGGTGAGGCGCTGGTCGACCTGGTTCCGACGACGGGCGGCGCGCTGCTGCCGCAGCTCGGCGGCGGCCCGTACAACGTGGCGATCGCCGCCGGCCGCCTGGACGCGCCGACGGCGTTCCTGTCCCGGGTCTCCACCGACGCCTTCGGCGACGCCTTGATCGCTCGGCTCAAGGACGCCCAGGTGGACGTGAGCCTGGTGCAGCGTGGCCCCGAGCCGACCACGCTGGCGGTCGTCGGCCTCGCGCCGGACGGCTCGGCCCGCTACGGCTTCTACGTCGAGGGCACCGCCGACCGGCTGGTCGCCGACCCGGGCCCGCTGCCGGCCGACACCCGGGCGGTTTCCTTCGGCACGCTGTCGATGGTGCTGGAGCCGGGCGCGTCGGTGTACGAAGCCCTGCTGCGCCGGGAATCGGCCAACGGCCGGCTGACCGCGCTGGACCCGAACGTGCGGCCGGTGCTGATCCCGGACGCCGAGGCCTACCGGGCCCGGTTCCGCTCGTGGCTGCCGGAGGTGGGCCTGCTCAAGGTGTCCATCGAGGACGCGCAGTGGCTGGCCGGCGACGCCGACGCGATGACGGAGATCCGCCGCTGGCAGGAGATCGGGCCGGCCGCGGTGGTGATCACGCGCGGCGGCGACGGGCTGGCCGTGCTGTCGGGTGACGGCCAGCTCGTCGAGGCGCCGCCGGTCCGCGTCGAGGTGGTGGACACCATCGGCGCGGGCGACACGGTGCAGGGCGCGCTACTGGCGTGGCTGCACCGTCACGGCGAACTGTCGAAGGAAGCGGTCAGGTCGCTGACCGACCAGGAGTGGCGGGCGGCCCTGGCCTTCGCCGGGGCCGCCGCCGCGATCACGGTGTCCCGCGCCGGGGCCGAACCGCCCCGCAGCGCGGAATTGACTCACCAGCAGTGGTGATGCCACCACCACGCGCCCAGGGAAACACCAAGACCCAAGCCGAGCACGATCATCTCGAAACCTCCGCCTCGTGTGCAGAAATTGATTTCGAAGAAATGCGGCCGCTGGAACAAAATTAACCCGGGGACAACGGTCCGGGGCGACACGAATGTGTCGACCTGTTGTCACGGGACGTGTCGGTAACCAGCACGGGCGGTGCGCGTGACCACCCGGGTGGCGCAGGCGGCTGCTCCGTACGGCGGAAACCGGGCCGGGTGCGGTCGGACGCCAGGCCCGGGCCCGGCGTGGCCCGCGCCACGGCTGCGGCCCCGATGTGTCCTTATCGTGACCCGAAGGGGTCCGGACATCGTGTGATACCTGTCCCATCGCCCGCAACAGCACGCCCGCCGCGCTGTGCGGGGGGCCCGAGGGCTACTAGCGTGGCAGGCGACAGGACCCCAACGGGGCGGTGCTGCGGTGCGGTCACCCCGGTTCCGTGCGCTCGCTCGACACCTTCGCTGTGAGCCCAGCGGCGCCCCGTCTGAGCGTGAGAGGGATTTTGATGCCCGACGCGACGACTGCGCCGAATACCGACCTCCGTACCGTCGCGCTGCGTTATGCGGGCGGAGAGCACGAGATGTCCGTGTCGCTCCCGACAGAGGGCGCACCAGGCATAGATCTCGGTAAACTCCTCGCGAAAACCGGGATGGTAACCCTCGACCCCGGATTCGTGAACACCGCTTCATGCTCCTCCGAGATCACCTACATCGACGGTGACGCGGGCATTCTGCGTTACCGTGGTTATCCGATCGAGCAGTTGGCGCAGCGGTCCAACTTCATCGAAGTCAGCTACCTGCTCATCTACGGCGAGCTCCCGACGCAGGCCCAGGTCGAGGAGTTCAGCCGCCAGATCAGCCGCCACACCCTGCTGCACGAGGACCTCAAGCGGTTCTTCGACGGCTTCCCGCGCGACGCGCACCCGATGCCGGTGCTGTCCTCGGCGGTGTCCGCGCTGTCCACCTTCTACCAGGACAGCCTCAACCCGTTCGACGACACGCAGGTCGAGATCTCCACCATAAGGCTGCTGGCCAAGCTGCCGACGATCGCCGCCTACGCGTACAAGAAGTCGATCGGCCAGCCGTTCCTCTACCCGGACAACAAGCTGGGCCTGGTCGAGAACTTCCTGCGCATGACCTTCGGCCTGCCGGCCGAGGACTACGACGTGGACCCGGCCCTGGTCCGCGCCCTGGACCTGCTGTTCATCCTGCACGCCGACCACGAGCAGAACTGCTCCACCTCCACCGTGCGGCTGGTCGGCTCGTCCGAGGCCAACCTGTTCGCCAGCATCTCCGCCGGCATCAACGCCCTGTTCGGCCCGCTGCACGGCGGCGCCAACAGCGCGGTGCTGGAGATGCTGGAGAAGATCCGGCAGGACGGCGGCAACGTCGACGAGTTCGTGCGCAAGGTCAAGAACAAGGAGGACGGCGTCCGCCTGATGGGCTTCGGCCACCGGGTCTACAAGAACTACGACCCGCGGGCCGCGATCATCAAGAAGACCGCGGACGAGATCCTGGGCAAGCTCGGCGGCGACGACCAGCTGCTGGAGATCGCCAAGAAGCTCGAGGAGACGGCCCTGGCGGACGAGTACTTCGTCTCGCGCAAGCTGTACCCGAACGTCGACTTCTACACCGGCCTGATCTACCGGGCCATGGGCTTCCCGACCAAGTTCTTCACCGTGCTGTTCGCGCTGGGCCGGCTGCCCGGCTGGATCGCCCACTGGCGCGAGATGATGAAGGACCCGGCCACCAAGATCGGCCGCCCGCGCCAGCTCTACATCGGCGAGGCGGAGCGCAACTTCGTGCCGATCGACGAACGCTGAATCGATCGCTGAACCGGTCCACTTTCCCGTTTGGAAGGGGGCTTTCCTCCACTCCGAGTGGAGGAAAGCCCCCTTCCGAGCGTCAGGGGCCGGGCGCAGGGGCCGAGCGCAGGGGGCGAGCGTCAGGGGGCTGGGCGGGGGGAGAGGTGGTGGGGGAGGGAGAGGGTGAGGAGGGTGATCAGCAGGCCTAGCCAGTGAGCCTGTTGTGGGGCGGTGGCAGTAGTCAGGACGCCCAGGGCCAGGGACAGGCCGAACAGGACGATCCAGAGCAGGCGGGGGCGGCTGATCAGGGAGACGCCGACGTGCCGGGACGCGGAAAGGCTGCACAGGACGGCGACCATCAGCTGGAGCACCGGCAGGAACGGGTCCAGCGCGATGGCCGGCCAGCGAACCGGCGGGGCGTCACCGAGGTGGGTGAGGGCGGTGAAGGCGGCGCCGGGGTCGAGCACGAACGCCCCGTCGGGCGTGATGGTGACGAAGTACGTGAAGAAGGCGCTGACCACGCCGCCGAACAGGCCGAACAGCAGGCCCGCGGTGGAATGTGTGTACACTGTGCGCCGGTCGCCCATGACCCTCCCCGCTGTGCGGCTGTGACGCCCTCACCGTAGCGTCGGTGGGCATGACCCCGCCCGCGATCATGTGGTTCCGCCGCGACCTGCGCCTGGGCGACCAGCCGGCGCTGCTGGCCGCCGCCGACAGCGGCGAGGTGCTGCCGCTGTTCGTGATGGACGATCGGCTGCTCAAGCCGGCGGGCGAGCCGCGGCGGCGGTTCCTGTTCGACTGCCTGCGGGCCCTCGACCACGACCTCGGCGGCCGCCTGCACGTCGTCAGCGGCGACCCGGCCCGGGTGGTGCCGGAGCTGGCCGCCACGATCGGCGCGGGCAGCGTGCACGTGTCGGCCGACACCGGGCCGTACGGGCGGGAGCGGGACGAGCGGGTGGCCAAGGCGTTGGGGGACACGGACTTCGTGCGGACCGGATCGCCGTACGCGGTGACGCCGGGCCGGGTCCGCAAGGCCGACGGCCAGCCGTACCGGGTGTTCACGCCGTTCCGGCGGGCCTGGCTCGACCACGGCTGGCGGCAGCCGGCGCGGTCCGATGTGGACAGTGCTCGGTGGATGAAGCTCAAGGGCGGTGAGCGGGTGCCCGCCGGCAAGTCGGAGTTGCCGGCGGGGGAGCGGGCGGCGCTGGAGACCTGGCAGGACTTCCGGGACGGCGCCCTCGCCGACTACGACACCGGCCGGGATCGCCCGGACCGCAACGGAACCAGCAAACTGGCGGCGTATCTGCGGTGGGGCTGCGTGCATCCGCGGACCCTGCTGGCGCAGCTGAAGCCCGGTCACGAGACGTTCCGCTCGGAGCTGGCCTGGCGGGAGTTCTACGCCGACGTGCTCTGGCACCGGCCGGCCACCGCCCGGGAGAACTACGACCGCAAGTTCGACAAGTTCGAGCACGACACCGGAAAGGCCGCGCGCCAACGGTTCCAGGCCTGGTGCGAGGGCCGCACCGGCTACCCGGTGGTGGACGCCGGCATGCGGCAGCTGCTGGCCGAGAACTGGATGCACAACCGGGTCCGGATGATCGTGGCCAGCTTCCTGGTCAAGGACCTGCACCTGCCGTGGTGGTGGGGCGCGCGGCACTTCATGCGGCACCTGATCGACGGCGATCTGGCGTCCAACCAGCACAACTGGCAGTGGGTGGCCGGCTGCGGCACCGACGCGGCCCCGTACTTCCGGATCTTCAACCCGATCACCCAGGGCGAGAAGTTCGACCCCAACGGCGACTACGTGCGCAAGTACGTGCCGCAACTGCGTGGTGTGCCGGGGAAAGCCGTGCACAAGCTGGGCAAGCTGCCGGCCGACTACCCGGCGCCCCTGGTCGACCACAACCACGAGCGCCGGGTGTCGCTGGACCGGTACGAGGCGGTCAGGACGCCCTGAGCGCGTCCAGCACCCGCACCCGGCCGCCGGTCTGGAGCACCGCGTTGCGGTAGATCCGCCCGGACAGCCAGGTGACCAGGGCGATCGCCGCGATCATCAGCACCACCGCCAGCACCACCTGCCAGCCCGGGGCCACGCCGAGCGCGATCCGGGCCGGCATCAGGGTCGGCGTGAACAGCGGGAACAGCGACAGCACGGTGCTGATCGTGTTGGTGGGGTTGGGAATCAGCAGGTTCAGGCCGACAACGAAGGCCAGCGTGGGCAGGATCGAGATCGGCGTGATCGCCGACTGGAGCTCCTCCTGGCGCGACACCAGCGAGCCGGCGGCGGCCATCAGCGCGGCGTACAGGAAGAAGCCCAGCACGTACCAGCCCAGCGCGCCGAGAATGGCGCCGAAGGCCACCGTGGGCAAGGTGAACGCGCCGCTGGTGTTGGCCAGGGCCAGGCCGGCGGCGGCGATGATCGCCACTTGGATCAGCCCGACCACGCCGATGCCGAGGATCTTGCCCAGCAGCAGCTGCCACGGCCGGATGGTGGCCAGCAGGATCTCCACCACCCGGCTGGACTTCTCCTCGACCACGCCCTGGGCGACCGCGGTGCCGAAGGTCATGATGGAGATCACCAGCACCACCCCGGTCACCAGCGACAGCGCGATCCGCTGCCCCTGCTCGGGATCCGGCGCCTGCTGCACGACCACGTCCACCTTGGCGTTCTGCGCGGCGGCCACCGCGGCCGCCGGCAGCTGGGACTGGGCGATCAGGCCCTGGATCGCCTGCGCCCGGACCAGTTGCTGCAACGCGTTGCGCAGCACCGGGTCCAAAGTGGACTTCACGACCGCCTGCGGCTCGCCCAGCGGGCCCTCGACCAACACGTCGAGCTGGCCGTCGCGGACCTGCTGCTCGCCGACGTCCTTGTTGTCGACGGTGCTGATCTGCACCTGCTTGCCGAGCGCGGCCGCCTCGGCGGCCAGCGGCTGGGACATGGCGGTGGCCTGCCCGGTCAACCCGATCTTGGTGGTGTTCTCCTTGCCGATGAAGGTGAACAGCACCACGTAGGCCCCGAGCACGGCCAGGATCAGCACGGTGCTGATCACGAACGACTTGCTGCGCAGCCGGGTGGTGAACTCGCGGCCCGCGACCAGGCCGATCACGCGGGTGACGGTCACGATGCCTCCTGTTCGGTCACGACGTTGCGGAACAGCTCGGTCAGGCTCGGCCGCAGCCGGGTGAACTCCCGCACCGGCCCGGCCTTCAACGCCGCCGCCAGCACGTCCTGGTCGTCGGCGCCCTCGCCGAGCTCGACCGTGACGCGGCCGCCGTCGACGGCGACCACGCGGACCCCGGTCAGCCCGGCCGCCCAGCTCACCTCGTCCCCGTCCGGGTCGGCCCCGTCCACCACCAGCCGCACCGGGCCGCTCTCGCGCAGCTCGGTCACGCCGCCGTTGGCCACCATCTGTCCACTTCGGACGATGCCGACCCGGTCGCACAGCCGCTCGACCAGATCCAGCTGGTGGCTGGAGAACAGCACCGGCACGCCCCGCGCCGCCTGTTCCCGCAACACCTCGCTCATCAGGTCCACGGCCACCGGGTCCAGCCCGGAGAACGGCTCGTCCAGCACCAGCACCGCCGGATCGTGCACCAGCGCGGCGATCAGCTGCACCCGCTGCTGGTTGCCCAGGCTGAGCTTCTGCACCTCGTCGTCGCGGCGCGGCCCGAGGCCCATCCGGTCGAGCCAGCCGTCGGTGGCCCGCCGGGCGTCGCCGGCCGACATGCCGTGCAGCTGGGCCAGATAGACGAGTTGCTCGCGGGCCTTCATCTTCGGGTAGAGGCCGCGTTCCTCCGGCATGTAGCCGATCCGCCGCCGGGTGGCCAGATCCACCGGCCGGCCGTCGAAGCGGACCTCGCCCGCGTCGGCGGCCAGCACGCCCAGGGCGATGCGCATGGTGGTGGTCTTGCCGGCCCCGTTGCTGCCGACGAAGCCGAACAGCTCGCCCGCGTGCACCTCGAACGTCATCTGGTGCAGCGCTTGCACGTTCCCGTAGCGCTTGGAGATCCGGTCGATCTCCAGCACTCCCTCAGCCACGGTGCTCTCCTTCGGCGATCTGGGTGTTGCTGGCGACCAGCACGAGGCTCATTAAAGCCACGAACGGACCAAGTGGCAGCCGTCTGATCGGCGGCGCTGCGAAAATCACAGCGGCGGCAACCATGCTCCACGTGGCGACGAGGAACCCAAGGTAACCGGAGCCGCCGCGTGGCGCGAGTTCGCGTTCATCCGACAGCCGCGCCGACCGCTCGCCCAGTGTCGTCTGTGAGCATCTTGTTCCGCATCCGCAACGCGGCCGTGATCAGGAGCAGGACTGCCGGCTGCCAGCACCCCGGCGCAGTGTTGCAAAAACCTAACAAGCCGTCAACGAATCACGCGATGGAGGGCGCGCTCCCGGTCGGCGGGCACGAGGCCGATGCGGGTGCGGCGGTCGAGGACGTCGTCGGCGTCCAGGGCGCCTTCGTGGTCGTAGGCCCAGGCGATCTCGGCCTCGGTGATGTCGCCGAGGACGGGAGTGGGGCGGTCCAGGGCCACCAGGAGGGGGGCCTCGGAGCCGTACTTGGCGACGAGGCGGGAGGGGGCGTCGACGGGACAGCGAGTGGCGCCGACGAGGGGAATGTCCTTGGTACGGCCGGGAATTGTGGTCAGATGAGTGGCGTCGACGGCGTCGGCGGCCATGCGGCGGTAGGTGGTGAGCTTGCCGCCGACAACGGTGATCACACCCTCGGGAGAGGTGAGCACGGCGTGCCGGCGGGAAAGATCCGCGCTGCGGGAGCCGTCCTGTTCGATCAACGGGCGGAGGCCGGCGTAAGAGCCGATGACGTCGGCGGGAGTCAAGGGCTGTTGCAGGACTGAGGAAGCGACCCCGAGCAGGAAGTCCACATCGGACTGCGGGACGGTGGGCACATCGGGCAGCGGACCGTCCACGGGCTCGTCGGTGAGGCCGATGTGGACCCGGTCGTCGGACTGGGGCAGCACGAGCGCGAAACGGTTGGTGGAGCCGGGAATGGGAACGGTCAGCGCGGTGGAGCCGATCGTCACGGCGGAGGCGCGCACGACCAGGTGGGAGCCGCGCGACGGGCGCAGGCGAACGGACGGCACAAGGGAGCCGGCCCAGACTCCGGTGGCGTTGACGACGCGGCGTGCCCTGATCGCGAATTCGTTGCCGGTCAAGGTGTCCACGACCTGAGCGCCGTCGCCGGCCAACGCCGTCACGCGGGCCCGGGTCAGGATCCGAGCGCCGAAGCCGGCGGCGGTGCGGGCGAGGGCGACGACCAGGCGGGCGTCGTCGATGAGTTGGCCGTCGAACGACAGTAGTCCGCCGGTGAGACCCAAAGCGCGTACGCCTGGTACAAGCGCGAGGGTTTCGGCGGCGGAGATGCGACGCGGGGGTGGCAGCACGCGGCTGGGGGTGCCGGCGGCGCGGCGGAGCAGGTCGCCGGCGCGGAGGCCGGCCATGACCAGCGAGCCGCGCTGTTTGCCATGCAGGGCAACGATTTGCGGTAAGGCGCGGACGAGGTGCGGGGCGGTGCGGGTCATCAGGATGCCCCGCTCGACGGCGCTCTCGTACGCCAGCCCGACCTCGCCGTGGGCCAGGTACCGCAGGCCGCCGTGCACAAGCTTGCTCGACCAGCGGGAGGTTCCGAAGGCCAGGTCGTGGGCCTCGACCAAGCACACCGACAGCCCGCGCGAGGCGGCGTCGAGTGCGGTCCCGACGCCGGTCACGCCGCCGCCGACGACCAGGAGGTCCACGACCGCGCCGCCGGCGACCTCGGCCAGTTCCCGCGACCGGCGGGCGGCGTTCAACGACGTCTTCACGGCCGCAGCGCCCCCTCGATCATCAGCGCCAGTTCGTCGAAGACGGCGTCCGGATCCAGCTCGGCGATCGCCGGCCGGACCGACAGCACGAACGACTGCACCATCAGCAGCAGCGTCCGGGCCTGCACGTCCAGGTTGCCGGCCCGGACCGAGCCGTCCTCGTGCCCGGCGGCCAGCTCCACCCGGAGGAACTGCTCGGCGATGCGTTGCGTGGCCCCGAGCCGCTCCACGACGTAGGGCAGCAGCAGTTCGGCGTCGCGGTCGAGCACGGCGGCCATCAGGGGGTTGGCCAGCAGCCGCCGGATGGTGCCGACGCCGCCGCTGACCAGCCGTTCGCGCGCGGTCCGGCCGGGGCCGACCTCGCCAAGCAGCGCGCCGAACTCCCTGGTCATCAGGGCCGCGACCAGGCTCCGGACATCGGGGAAGCGCCGGTAGAGGGTCATCCGGCTGACGCCGGCCTCCCGGGCCACGTCGGTGAGCGTGGTGCGCCGCACACCGACCAGCAGGACGCACTTGTGGGCGGCGTCCAGCAGGACGTCGTCTCCGACTCGGGCGCCGTGACGCTCTCGGCCGATGTGACGTTGTGACGACATGTGTAACACTGTAGCAATGGAACCGGGGATCGATCACACCCTGCGCGGCGGCTGGACGCTCGGCGAGCACGTGCTGCCCCCGCACGCGCTGCGCTGGCTGCGGGCCAGGACCGGCCTGGCCGAACACCCGACGCCGGTCGCGCCGGACTCGGTGCTGACCGTGCCGGAGCCGGAGCTGTCGATCGTCGGGAGAGCGGCGCTGGAGGCCGTGGTCGGCCCGGAGAACGTGTTGCTGGACCGCGACTCCCGGCTCGGCCGGGCCGGCGGAATGTCCTATGTGGACCTGCTCAGGCACCGCGGCTGCGGCGACCTGGCCGTGCCGGACGCGGTGGTGCTGCCGGCCGACCCGGACGAGGTGGTGGCCGCGCTCAAGGCCTGCGCCGAGCACGACATCGGCGTGATTCCCTTCGGCGGCGGCACTTCCGTGGTCGGCGGCGTGACCGCGCTGCGCGGCGGCAAGCACGCGGTGGTCGTGCTCGACCTGGCCCGGCTCAACCGCCTGGTGTCCATCGACCCGCTGTCACGGCTGGTCGTGTTCCAGGCGGGAGTGCGGGCCACCGACGCCGAGCGCATGCTCGCCGCGCACGGCTTCACCCTCGGCCACTTCCCGCAGTCCTTCGAACGGGCCACCATCGGCGGCTTCGCCGCGACCCGCTCAGCCGGGCAGGCCTCGGCCGGCTACGGCCGGTTCGAGGACATGGTCGACGGCGTGCGGCTGGCCACCCCGCTCGGCGAGCTCAACCTGGGCGTCGCCCCGGCCACCGCCGCCGGCCCCGACCTCAAGCAGCTGGTGATCGGCAGCGAGGGCGCGTTCGGCGTGATCACCGAGGTGACGCTGCGGGTCCGGCCGGTGGCCACCCACACCCGGTACGAGGGCTACTTCCTGGACGGCTGGGACAAGGCCACCGACGCGATCCGGGACCTGGCCCAGCATCGCGTGCTGGCCGACGTGACCCGGCTGTCCGACACCGACGAGACCGAGGTGCAGCTGGCCCTGACCGGCGGGGTGCGGGCCGGCGCGGTCAAGGCCTACCTGCGGGCCCGGCGGGTCGCCGACCCGTGCCTGCTGATCCTGGGCTGGGAGGCCGGGTCCGCCGGCGAGCTGGCCGTCCGTCGCGCCGGGACGCTGCGGGCGCTGCGGGCCCACCGCGCGGTGCGGCTGGGCCGGCTGATCGGGGAATCGTGGCGGCACGGCCGGTTCTCCGGTCCGCGCCAACGGGATTCGCTGCTGGACGCCGGTGTGTGCGTGGAGACGCTGGAGACCGCGACGCACTGGTCGCAGCTGAGCACCCTTCGCTCGGCCGTGCGAGGGGCCTTGCAACGGTCGCTGAACCGCGCGGTGGTCATGTGCCACGTGTCGCACGCGTACGAGACTGGGGCCTCGCTGTACTTCACGGTGCTGGCCGCGCGGGCCGACGACGACCCGATCGGGCAGTGGCAGCGGGCCAAGAAGGCGGCGTCCCAGGCGATCGCGCCGCTGGGCACGATCACCCACCACCACGCCGTCGGCACCGATCACGCGCCGTACCTGGCGGGCGAGGTGGGGGCGCTGGGCATCGAGGTGATGACCTCGGTGAAGCGGGCGCTGGACCCGACCGGCGTGCTCAATCCCGGAAAGCTGTTGCCGGCGGCCGATCGGGGTTAACCTCCCGAGATGAGTGGAGAACTGCTGATCAGGGGCGTTCGGCCGTGGCCGAGCGCGGCCGAGCTGCCCGCGGTCGACGTGCTCTGCTCGGCCGGCCGCATCGACCAGATCGGGGTCGGGCTGGCCGCCCCGGCCGAGGCGCCGGTGGTCGACGGCGGGGGCGGCGTGCTGCTGCCGTCCTTCGTCGACGCGCACGGCCGGCTGGACGCGTTACGTCCCGGCATCACCATGGTCCGGGCCCACGTGCCGGTTGACGAACTGGACGAGGCCCTGGCCCGGCGGGACGAGCTGCTGGGCCGGGTCGAGGTGCAGCTGGTGGCTCTGGCGCCCGCCGGCGCGATCACCGGCATGGACGCCCTCGACGCCGCCCTGACCGCCGGCGCGGACCTGGTCGGCGGCGTCGATCCGGCCCGGGTCGACCGGGATCCGGTGCGGCACCTGGATGTCGTGTTCGGGCTGGCCGACAAGCACCGCTGCGGCGTGGACATCCAGCTCGACGATCCCGGCGAGCTCGGGGCGTTCGAGCTGGAGCTGATCTGCGAGCGGACCGCCGCGCTGGATATGCGCGGCCAGGTCAGCGTGGTGCACGCCACCGCTCTGTCCACTGTGGACCCGGACCGGCAAGACGAGCTGATCGACCGGCTGGCCGAGGCCGACGTGGCCGTGGTCGCGACCCGGCCGCTGCCGCTGCGCAAGCTGCGCTGGGGCGGCGTCCGCGTCGGCATCGGCGGCATCGACGTGTGGCAGCTGGCCGAGGCCGAGGGCTACACCGCCGACCCGATGATCGAGATGTGCGCCGACACCGCCACCCGGGGTGGCGCGGCCGTGCTGGGCGAGCGCGACCACGGCCTGGTCGAGGGCGACCGCGCGGAATTCGTGGTGCTGCCCGGGGACACCGTCGCCCAGGTGATCCGCCAGGGCCTCGCCCCCACCCTCGTCGTCCACCAAGGCCGCGTCGTTTAACCCCAAACCAACGTCATGAAGGGCCCCATCCTCACGTTCAACGTCAGGATGGGGCCCTTCATGACATCAAAAAAGGGCGGGGGGAGGGGTCAGTCGGCGATCTTGACGAGCATCTTGCCGGTGTTCTCGCCGCGCAGCATGCCCAGGAACGCCTGGCCGGCGTTCTCCAGGCCGTCCACCACGGTCTCGGTGTACTTGAGCTTGCCGCCGGCCACCAGCGGGGCGACCTCGGCCACGAACTGGGGCTGGAGGTCGTAGTGGTCGCCGACCAGCAGGCCGCGGATGGTCAGGCGCTTGGCGATGACCTGGGCCAGGTTGCGCGGGGCCGGGGTGGCCTCGGTGGCGTTGTAGCCGGAGATCATGCCGCAGACCGCGACCCGGCCGTGCACGGTGAGGCTGGCCAGCGCCGCCTCCAGGTGGTCGCCGCCCACGTTGTCGAAGTACAGGTCGATGCCGTCCGGGGCGGCCTGGGCCAGCAGCTCGGTGACCGGGCCGTCCTTGTAGTTGAAGGCGGCGTCGAAGCCCAGCTCCTCGGTCAGGTACTTGACCTTGTCCGGGGTGCCGGCGCTGCCGATGACCCGCTTGGCCCCCTTGAGCTTGGCCAGCTGGCCGACGACCTGCCCGACCGCGCCGGCCGCGCCGGACACGAAGACGGTGTCGCCCTCCTTGAACTCGCCGGAGCGCAGCAGGCCGGCGTACGCGGTCAGGCCGGGCATGCCCAGCACGCCGAGATAGGTGCTGATCGGGGCGGCCTGCGGGTCCACCTTCACGGCCTGCTTGGGGTGGATGACCGCGTAGTCGCGCCAGCCGGCGAAGTGCAGCACGATGTCGCCGACGGCGAAGCCCTCGACGTCGGACTGGACGACCTCGCCGACGGCGCCGCCCTCCATGACCTTGCCGACCTCGAACGGGGCGCTGTAGGACTTGACGTCGTTCATTCGGCCCCGCATGTACGGGTCCACGCTCATGAACAGGTTGCGCACCACGAGGCGACCGGGCTCGACCACCAGCGGGGCCTCCGCGACCTCGAAGGTCTGCTCGGTCGGCCAGCCCTTCGGCCGGGCGGCGAGCCGGATCTCGCGGACGGTGGTCGGAACGGACATGGCGAAGCCTCCATTTTCGAGACTGATCAGTTCAGTAATTGACGCTCATCTCAGACAACACCTTGGCCCTCGCCGGCTGTTCCCGCGAGTGGCGACGGTCACTCACCGGCCGAGAATGCCCTTTTTTCGGATGGCGTCGATCAGCGCCAGCTGCGTCCGCTCCACCTCGGCCTCGTAGAACTCCAGCGGGCGCGGCGGCACGCTGGTGTCCGGGCGGGGGATGGGCGTCACCTGCATCCAGCGCTCGTGGAACAGCTCGCCGACCGCCTTGAGCCACAGCTCGTCGATCTGGGACATGCTCTGGTCGGCCCGCACCAGCATCTCGTTGGTGGCGGCCATGGCGTCGTCCAGCCGCTCGGTGACCACGTCGCCCCGCTCGGCGTTGTGCTCGCGCATGTCCTGCACGGCGTCGTCGATCCAGCCGATGATCTCCTTGTAGCGCTCGGTCGCGCCGATCGCGTCGTTCACGGCTGCTCCCCATCGGTGTCGAACGGGATGACCACCTGCGGCCGGGCGTGCTCGAACCGATCGAAGAACAGGCCGCGGCCGGGCCGGGGCGACCAGGTGATCAGCTGGCCCGGGGCGTAGGTGTTGAGGTCCTGGCCCTGCACGTCGAAGGCGACCCAGGAGCCGATGTCGTCCGCGGACGCGCCCATCATCAGCAGGTTCTTCAGCCGCGCGGGGCTGCGCCACCAGCCGATCAGGTGGGTCCGGTGCTCGGGGCCGCTCCTGAGCACCTGCCGGAAACTGTCCACACCGGACACCCGGGTCTCCGGATCCTTGGTCTCCAGCACCGAGTTCGCGGCGTCCATGCCGTACAGCACGAGATAGTGCGGCACCGGCTGCTCGATCACCGCGCCGGACAGCCGCCCCTCCAGCTCCTTGGCCACCAGGCCCAGCTGCTGGCGGATGCCGTCCAGGCCGACCTCGGCCACCTCGTGCCCGAGGCCGCGCAGCCGGGCGGCCAGCGACTCGGCCGCCGGCATCGCGTCGTCGATCATCGGGGCCACGGTGAACCGGGCCTGGCCGGGAAGGTGTTGCCGGGCAAGGGAAAGCGCGGCGGCGGCCAGCACGCTGGTCGATTCGTTCAGCACGGAGCCGAACACGGCCACGTTGCGGCCCGGCGCGCGGGCCAGCGACACCCGGGCCGCCCGGTCCTCGACGTCGATGACCTGTCCCAGCAGGACGGTCGGCGCGCGGCCGGAAACCGGCTCCAGGGCCCGGAAACCGGGCATGTCGGCCAGCACCGGCACCCGGCTGCCGTCGAACAGCCGCGGCACCGGGAGGTCGGACGGCTTCATCTCGAACAGCCGGGACTGCACCCGGTCGACGGTGCCGCGGCCGGTGGCGTCGGGCACCCGGGCCATCTCGTTGCCCTGCTTGACCCCCGACTCGTGGTTGACGATCGCGTGCCAGCGCGGCAGGGTGATCGCCTCGTTGTTGCCGTCCACCAACACCCGGCGCGCCTTGGGCAGCGCGACCCGCACGGTGAACTGCTCGAAGATCGCCGGCTTGCCCCAGAACGCCTCGATACCGGACACGTCCTGGCTGGCCAGCACCAGGTGGATGCCCTGCGACCGGCCGCGCCGGGCGACATCCTCCAGCAGCGCGGTCGCCTCCCGGGTGACGGCGTCCTTCTCCGCGAACAGGTACTGGAACTCGTCGACCACCGCGATGATCCGCGGCCAGCGGCCGTCCGGGTCCTCGGCCCGCAGCTCCTCCAGCTTGGTGACCTCGTGCGCCTTGGCCGCGTCGGCCCGGCGGCGCATCTCGTCGGCAAGGAAGCGCAGCAGCGCCACGCCGAACTCCCGGTCCTGGTTGACGTTCACGCCGACCAGCCGCGCGTTCGGCAGCCACGTCGGGTCCTTGCGGCCCGGCGCGAACTGGGCGAAGGACACGCCCTCCTTGAAGTCCAGCAGGTACAGCTCCAGCTCGGCCGGCGAGTAGCGGGCGACCAGGCCGCCGAGCATGGCGTAGA
The DNA here is from genome assembly GCF_044547355.1 of Kutzneria sp. NPDC052558. NCBI lineage: Bacteria > Bacillati > Actinomycetota > Actinomycetes > Pseudonocardiales > Pseudonocardiaceae > Kutzneria > Kutzneria sp. NPDC052558. Next base: position 71,251 of record NZ_JBIUAG010000012.1, on the reverse strand, counting down.
GGAAGTTCGTCTTGCCCGAGCCGCTCGGGCCGCCGATCAGCACGTGCGGCGAGCTGTCCCCGATGGTGATCGGCACGGCCACGCCGTCGCGGTGCCCGATCGGGGTCTGCACGCCGGAAGAGGACTGGTAGGACCAGAAACGCTCGGGCAGCAGCTCCTCGAACGTGCACACCCGGCTGCGGCGCTCCTCCAGCGCGGCGGCGATGGCCGCGCAGGCCCGCGGCACCATCTCCCGGGGCAGCACCGGATCCACGTGGAAGGTGGCGTGCTCGCCGGACATCGTGGTGCGCCACGGCCGGTCGTCGAACAGCTTGACCGTCTCAATAGGACTGTTGACGGTGATCGGGATGTCCACCAGCACCAGCTGCACGCCGGCGGCCAGGCCGTTGCGGGCGATCCGCTGGAGCTTGTGCAGCTCCTCGTCCTTGAGCGCGTCCGGCCGGCCGAACAGCACCGCGACCCGCCACGGCTCGGTGCGCAGCCCGGCGTCGGACTCCATGGAGCGCAACGAGTCGTGCCCGCCGACCAGCACCGTGGTGTGCACCTTGCGGATGTGCTCGGCCAGCTCGTCCAGCATCTCGCCCGGCCGCGCCGGGTCGTGCACGGTGAGCAAACCGGCCCGGGTCAACGGATACAGCCCGGGCAGCGAGCCGGTGAGCTGGCCGACGTCCCAGACGTGCACGTGCACCAGGCCGGGCTGGAAGTGGCTGAGCACCCGCAGCAGCAACGACTCGACCAGGTTCTCGGCCTGTGGCCGGCTGGTCGACGAGGTGAAGATGGCCAGGTGTGACCGGTCCAGCAGCGGCACCGCCACCGGGAACGACACCGGCACCGGCGAGGTGGTGGCCACCGCGGCGCCGATGCGCCACAGGCCGGGCACCGGGCCGCGGCCGTCGACCGTGCCGATCTGGCCCAGCCAGTTCTCGTAGTCCTCGGACGCGCTGCCCGGGGCGGCCTCGGCGACCAGGTCGGCCAGCGCCCGCGGACCGTTGTTGGTCCACTTGGCGAAGGCCTGCTCCCAGTCCTCCTTGGCCTGGGCCACGATCGCGGCCAGGCGCGGGTCGGTGAGCGACTCGGCGTAGTCCGGATCACGCAGCGCCTGGTCGATGCCCTTGGCCCGCAGATCCTGCTCGAACGTCTCGCGCGCCTGCTGCACGGCGGCCACGTCGTGCGCCCGCTTGGCGGCGCCGCGGGCCGCGGCGACCGCGTCGTGGAAGGCGGCGAACGCGTCCTGTATCCGTTGCCGGCGATCGTTTCGCCTGTTCAACGCCCACCTCTACGGTCAGTTCACAGGCGGCTGGAGAACCGTTCCACGGCTTCCATGACGCCCAGCAGCAGCGTCAGCTGCTCACCTGCATGGTCGCACGCCTTGGTCAGTTCCGGGGGCACAAGTGAACGGGGGTGCATCCGGCTGGCCTCGGTGAGGATCGCGTGGGCCTCGGCCAGCCGTTCGCAGGCCTCGGTCAGCTGCTGGTGCGCCGTCCGGAGATGCTCGCCGACCAGCGCGATGCGGGCCTGCACCTGTTCGACTGAGGCCACCGGTCACAACCGGCCGGCGTAGGACTCCGCGTTGCTCATCGCGGCCATCACCGCGTCGCGGGCCTCGCCGATCTTCTGCAGCGCGTGGGTGAACATGTTGTTCACGTCGCTGGCCTCGGACTGGTTGCTGCCCTGCGCGGCCTCCTGGAAGGCCTGCTGGGCCTGTCCGATCTGGGTCTCCGCTTCCTGCAACGCCTGGGCACCGCGTTCGGCCTGCTCCTTGGCCAGACCGATCTGGCCCCTCACCTGCTCGACGCTAGCCATCGCTGATCCGGTCCCTCCCAGTAACGTGACTGCCCGACCGTGCAGTCCCACGCTCCCGAACTTAGTACTGTCACACGACCATCACACAACCAGGATGGGCTGATCGAGCGAAGTTGGGGCGCATTAGTGTGCACGGTCGGACCTGCTGTGTCGCTCCACTGTAGACGATCAACTTCCCGGCTCACGCCACACCGGCGGCTCGTCCTCGGTCGGCCAGGCCACCTCGGTCTCCACCCGGTCCGCGACCAGCTCCAACGACGTGATGCCGGAGGTCGGCCGGAGCAGGTCCAGCCAACGCTGGGTGACCGTGCCGTCGGCGGCCAGCTCCATCGGCGACCACTCGGGCCGGCCCAGCGCCTCGGCCGCGTCGGTCACCGCCTGTTGCGGCGGCTGCGGCCATCTCCCCAGATCGAGATGCACCGAGACGCCGTCGCCACCCTGCGTGACCTCGGTGATGGCCGCCGCCTCGGTGACGCGGCTGGCCAGCGCCCGGGCCTGCCACTGCGCGCCGGCCGGATGCTGCACCGCCACGTCCACCCGCAGGCGTAGCCGGGTCGTGTGCTCGGCCGGGGCCGGCGCCGGGGCCGTCGGCTCCTGGTAGCTCATCGGCTGGAACGGCGCCTGCTCGGACCAGGCCTCCACCAGCAGCCGCTCCGCGCCCGCCACCAGCTTCCCGATCAGCTCCGGGTCGTCCAGCACCGTCCAGGCCGTCGGCGGCTCGCAGCAGACCCGCGGCAGCGGCGAGTCCGGGGCCAGCTCCCGCACGAAGGTCCGCACCGACCGGGCCAGCGCCGCCGCGTCGTTGTGCACCTGCACCGCCGGCAGGTCCTTGCCGATCGTCACCGACCAGCAGCCGGGTTCCTCGTCCGAGCAGTCCGCGGCCTCAACGACCCGGCCGCCGATCCGGTCCACGAGGTCGCGGCAGGCGTCATGGGCCTGTCGCTCGTCTTCGGCGCTGACCACCACGGAGATCAGCAGCCTGAGGTCCTGCTCCACCATCGCCGCCGATTGTCCCCCAGGGCAGGCGGCGTGTCGCAGGGCGGGTGGGGTGTGCGGAGGGTGGCGGCGGCCGGCGGTGCAGTCGCGGCACGTGAGTGGCTTGGATGGCCGTGAAGCGCAAATGAGCCACTCACGTGGGGTGGCGCCGGCCCGGCTGAGGGGCGGACCGGCGCCGGACCTGGTTACTTCCTGTGCTCGGCGGAGTCGTCGACGTCGATGCGCTCCTTGCGCACCTTGCCGCTGACGGTGCGCTGCTCGGTGACGGTCTCGGTGCGCAGCCGCACCTTCTCCACCGGCACGGCCTCGGTCTCCACGACCGGGCGCTCGGCGTGCAGCACGACCTCCTGGTCGTCCTCGCCGATCCGGGCCTGCTCGCCGCCGGTGACGGGCTCGCGTTCGACCCGGACCTCCTCGTGCCGCACGGGCACGGTGACCTGCTGCTCCTCGGTGACGACGTACTTGTGCAGCCGCACCCGGCCGGACTCGGTCTGCTCGGTGCCCACGCGCAGCTGCTCCTCGGAGCGGACCATGGTGTGGTCGGCGCTGTCCCGGTCGCGGTCGGGCGCGCCACGGCCGACCGAGCCGGGCTGGGTGCGGCCGCGCTGGCCGGGCATGGCGGTGGTCATGCCGTAGTGCTCGTAGAGCCGCCGGCCTTCGTCGTCGGACAGGTGCCCGCCGGCGTCCATCCGCGGCGCGTCCTTGACGGCTTCCTTGGTGGCGGTCACGCGCACGCCGTCGGAGCCCAGCCGTGCGCCCTGCAAGGGCACGAAGCTCTCCTTCTGGCCGAACAGTCCGGTCCGCACGGTCACCCACTGCGGCTGCCGGTTGTCGTCGCCGACGTAGACGTTGCCGACCTTGCCCACCCGCTCGCCGTCGCGGTCGAGCACCTCGGCGCCGATGAGGTCGCGGGGGTTGGCGATGCTGGTCATGAGGGGATCCCCTTTCTCCGATTGTCCGCTCGGGGCAAGGGATTTCCGCGACGGGACGGCGGAAACACGAGGGTCACCCACATGTGTGGCGCGGGTCGTCGCGCGATCAAGGAAACGGTGTCGCTGTGTGCCCGGCGGGTCGTGCGGGCCGGTGGTTTCGCGGGCAGTTGTTCGGGTACCGACGGTCCCTCGGGCGGTGTTGATCGGGCTCCGGGCGCTACCGTCACTCGGACGGGTCAATTTGAGGACCGCACGGCTTCCGCGGCCAGTATTCACCCTGTGTATAGTGTGACTGGTGGTGAACGCGTACCTGCTGCCGATCCGCACCGCGGCACTGCTGTTTCCGCTGCTGGCGATGCTGCTGTTCGTGCCGACGGCGATCGTGCTGTATCGGCGGCACGGGGTGCTGACCGGCTGGCGGGGCCTGTCGTTCGCGACCTTCCTGTACTACTGCCTGGCGGCGTTCTGCCTGGTGATCGTGCCGCTGCCGAGCCGGCAGGTCGACGTCTGCGTGCGGTACGCCGCCTTCGGCCACCCGCAGCTGGCGCCGGGCAACACGTTCTCGGACATCTGGCAGGAAGCCAAGGGCAGCGTCAGCCTGAACGCGTTGGTGCTGCACAACTCCGCGGTCCTGGAGACTGGCTTCAACCTGCTTCTGCTGCTGCCGCTGGGCATGTACCTGCGCTACCACTTCCGCCGCGGCTTCTGGACGACGGCGGCTATCGGGCTGGGCGTGGCCTGCTTCTTCGAGTTCACGCAGCTGACCGGCCTGTGGGGCATCTACCCGTGCCCGTACCGGCTGTTCGACGTGGACGACATCATCGTCAACTCCCTGGGCTGCGCCGCCGGCTGGGCGGTGGCCGGGCCGATCACCCGCTGGCTGCCCACTCTGGACAGCATCGACGTGCGAGCGCTGGCCCGGGTGCCGGTGCCGTTCGGCCGCCGGCTGCTGGCGTTGCTGCTGGACGCGATGGGCTTCTCGTTCTGCCTGCCGTTCGCGGCCGGCCTCTGGCACCTGCTCGGCGGCACCACGCTGAGCAGCGCGTTTCTGGTGGGGCTGCTGGTTTTTCTGGTCTGGTTCGTGCTCGCGCCGTGGGCCACCGGGGCGACGGTCGGCAAGCACATCCTGCGGCTTCGGTTGGTGGACAAGGACGACAGGCGGCCGGCGCCGTGGCGGCTGTTGCTACGCGAAGCGCTGCTGGCGATCGCCTTCGTGCCGGTGACCTTCGTGGCCATGCTGGCGGTGATCGTGGTGGCGGTGTCGGCCGAACGGCTCGTGGCGGCCATGCAGGACCTGCGGCTGGAGACGCTGGTCGGCATCGTCGAGGACCGGCCGGGCGAGGTGGCGTTCGCGGCGTTCGCGGTGCTGATCAGCGTGGCGATCCCGCTCGGTTTCCTGCTGTTCGCCCGGCTGCACAACCGGCACCTCGGCCTGCACGAGCTGGCCTCGGGCGTGCGCAACGTGGCGCTGCCCCCGACCAGGGCGGCGACGCCGTCGGCCCCGGCCGAACCCGACCGCGCCGAGCTTGCCGGCGCGGTCGCGGTGTCGTCGAATCCGAGCGACGCTAGCCCTTGACCACCCTGGCCGTGAAGGCGGCCACGTCGGCCAGCACCTCGTCCTTGTTGATCTCGTTGAACAGCTCGTGCCGGGCGCCGAGGTAGGTGCGCTCCTCGAAGCCGAGCCCGCGCACCCGGTCGGTGCCGGCCCGGGTGTCGGCCTGGTCCACCAGTTCGTCGGCGTCGCCGTGCAGCCACAGCACCGGCAGCTCGTCGCCGAGCGGGTGGTCGAAACTGATGGTCTGCAACAGCTCGTCCAGCGCCACCAGCGTCGGCCGCTTGAACGGGCCGTGCCAGACCAGCGGGTCGGCCGCGTAGGCCGCGCCGACCGAGACGTCCCGCGACAGCGCCGCCGGGTCGATCGGGGTGTCCGGAATGTCCTCGTACTCCAACAGATCCAGCGGCGGCCAGGTGCCGAGGACGGGGGCCGACAGCACCATGGCGGTCAGGTTGTCGAGGTGGCGCTGGGCGTAGCGGACGGCGATCGCGCCGCCGACCGCGTGCCCGATGAGCACCACCGGCAGGTCGGGATGCCCGTCCAGGGCCGCGCCCAGCACGGTGTCCACATCGGACACCACGTCCTCGAAGTCGCCGACCAGGGCCCGCTCGCCGGCCGAGCGGCCGTGCCCCACCAGGTCGGCGCCGACCACCATGGCCCCCATGGCGACCAGCGCGTCGGCCACGTGCTGGTAGCGGCCCAGGTGCTCGCCGTGCCCGTGCACGAGGACGGCGAGCCAGCGGGCGTCCGGATTGGGCCAGGTGCGGGCGGCCAGCTCGCCCCCGTGACCGGACAGGGTCCATTCGATCGGTGGGATCACCGGTCCACTTCAGCACATCTCACAGCTTGTAGTAAGCGCTGGCGTCCATCCGGCCGTGCTGGCAGACGGGCCCGTCGGTCCAGGCCACGGTCAGCGGCTGGGTCTCGTCCGGCGGGATGGAGATCGCGGTGGCGGCGATCGGCTCGCACTGCGCGCCGGGCTCGTCGTCGGCCGGGATGGCCGTCCAGTGCAGGGTCATGGCGGCCCGCTGGTTGGGGGCCAGGGTGACCAGGCTCGAGCCGGGGTTGGCCGTCCACGAGAGTTGGGTCGGCGCGCCGACCAGGGCGAATCCGCCGTGGCCGTAGAGCGTGCACGTGGTGTGGCTGATGTTGGTGACGACGAACTGGATGTAGCGCTGGCCCGCGCCGGCATCGGGATTGGCCAGTGTGGCGGCTAACGTGGTGTTGTCGCAGCGGCCGCCGGTGGCCGGCTGCGCGGACGCGATCGGCGCGAGCGCCGTCGCCGCCGCGGCGAGGACCCCTGTGGCGACCAGAGCGCGGTTGATGAACATGGTTGGACCACCTCCACCACCCAGACGCCCGCCGAACAACCCCGGTTGCCTTGGTTGATCTTGCAAATGGTCAGGCCGAGGCCCGCCACCCGGCCGGCAGCACCGGCATGCCCTTGGTCGGCTCGGTCCACACGTAGGTCCAGCACACCTGGCCGTCGGCCAGCACGATGCGAATCCGCCGGTAGTCCGGCCCCTCATACTTGTCCAAAGTGGACAGAGTGCGGCCGGGGGAGCGGATCGGCAGCACCCAGCCGGGAATCGTGCCCTCGCCGTCCAGTCGCAGGGCCGGATAGCCCATTCCGGTGTCGTAGAGCGTGCCCCGGATCGCCGTGCGCCGCGGCCGGCCGGTCACCATCGGCTCCAGCAGATGCCAGGCCTCGTGGCCGGGTTGCAGCGTGCCGTAGACGAAAACCCGCTTGGGCCACGAATCGGGATTCGGCTCACCGTCCACAGTGGACGCCTTGAGGCCGTCGCTGCCGGCCCGCTTGCCGACCAGCCCCTGGGCGGCCGCCTGGTCCATGTCGGCGCAGCGCACCGGCTTGCCGCGGACCAGGATGGGCTGGCGCACCCGGTCCTCGGCCACGTAGGCCAGCACCCGGTCCACCACCGCGCCGTCGTCCAGCACCACCTTGCCGCTGCGCACCTTGGCCAGCCGGTAGCGCCGGCCGCGCCCCTCGCAGGCGTCCAGCACCCGCACCTGCTCGCGGTCGGCCATCCAGACCGCGTGCCGCTCGACCACGTCCTTGGCCGCCATCAGCGTGGCCGGCCGCTGGTCGTCCACCATGCGCAGGCCGGCCGCCCAGACCGCGGCCAGGCCCTCGCAGCGGGCCCGCAACACCACGACCGGGCCGGCCAGGCCGAGCGACTCCCGCAGCCAGGTGATCTTGGACGGGCAGGCGTTGGAGCCGTAGGCCAGCACCGGCACCCGCTTGCTCATCGGCGCCGCGTCGTGCTCGGCCAGCCACTCGTCCAGGTCCTGCCCGGTGTGGTCGACGCGCCAGCCGGCCGGGCTGTGCCGGTCCGGTCTCAGCGGCGCGCCGACCCCGTCCAGGTGCGCGAAGGACACGTCCGGCCGGGCGCCCGGGTAGGGCGCTGCGGGAAACTCCTCGTCGCCGAACGGTGCTCGCACGTTTCCAGTATTAGTCGAACACGACCACGCTGCGCAGCACCTCGCCTCGCCCCATGCGCTCGAACGACCGCTCTACGTCGCCGAGGCCGATCCGCTCTGTGACGAACTTCTCCAACGGCAGCCGGCCCTGCAAGTGGAGGTCGACCAGTGTGGGGAAGTCACGGGAGGGCAGGCAGTCGCCGTACCAGGAGGACTTCAGCGCGCCGCCGCGGGAGAAGAAGTCGACCAGCGGCATGTCCAGCGCCATGTCCGGGGTGGGCACGCCGACCAGCACCACGGTGCCGGCCAGGTCGCGGCCGTAGAAGGCCTGCTTCCAGGTCTCCGGCCGGCCGACCGCGTCGATCACCACGTCCGCGCCGAAGCCGCCGGTCAGGCCCTGGATGGCCGCGACCACGTCGCCCTCGCGGGCGTTGACCGTGTCGGTGGCCCCGAAGTCCTTGGCCCAGTCTAGTTTCCGCTGGTCCACGTCCACCGCGATGATCTTCGACGCCCCGGCCAGCCGGGCCCCGGCCACCGCCGCGTTGCCCACGCCGCCGCAGCCGATCACCGCCACCGTGTCACCGCGGCCCACGCCGCCGGTGTTGATCGCCGCGCCCAGGCCGGCCATCACGCCGCAGCCCAGCAGGCCGGCCACGTCCGGGCTGACCCGTGGGTCGACCTTCGTGCACTGGCCGGCGTGCACCAGCGTCTTCTCCACGAACGCCCCGATGCCCAGCGCGTTGCTCAGCGGCGTGCCGTCGGCCAGCGTCATCGGCTGGCTCGCGTTGAAGGTGTTGAAGCAGTACCAGGGCCGGCCCCGGCGGCAGGCCCGGCAGTCGCCGCACACCGCGCGCCAGTTCAGGATCACGAAGTCGCCCGGCTCGACGCTGGTCACGCCCTCGCCGACCACCTCGACCACGCCCGAGGCCTCATGGCCCAGCAGGAACGGGAAGTCGTCGTTGATGCCGCCCTCGCGGTAGTGCAGGTCGGTGTGGCAGACCCCGCACGCCTGCACCTTCACCACGACCTCGCCCGGCCCCGGATCCGGCACGGTGATCCGCTGGACGCTGACCGGCGCGCCCTTCCCGGACGCCACCACCCCGTCGACCTCGTACGGCATACGGCTACCCCTTCCGGCTTCGTCGCCTTGATCGGCAGCCTGGCACTTCCATGCACGTGTCGCGACCCCCGCACGGGTTTTTGCCACATGCGCTTCCTACTTGGCGCCTGGACCCACATGGGAAGCGCATGTGGCGGAAACCGCAGCGGGTTCCCCACATGCGCTTCCCATGTGGCATCTGGGCGCAAATGGGAAGCGCATGTGGGGAAAACGGCGGGTGGGGTGTCACCGGAACGGGTGACGGTGCTGCGGCGGGCCGGGGTTACGTGAGTGGCTCAGGTGGCGCTGGAAGGCACATGAGCCACTCACGTGGCGGCGAACCGGCGGCGGCGCGGGCAGGGAGTGGCTGTTCAGGGGGCATGGGAAAGCCGGCCAGGGTCGCGCACGATGCGCGTCGGCACGCTCCTGACCGGCTAGTCCGAAAAGCGTAGTGGGCTGGGTTGTCCGCCGGTACCGGCGTTCCGGTGACATCGAGGTCAGCGCGGCGGCCACGAGGCCGGATCGAGCAGGCCGAGCGAGTAGGCGCGGGCCACCAGAGCGGTCCGGTTGGGCACGCCGAAGCGGTCCGAGAGCCGGGTGAGGTGGTAGTTCACGCCGTCGCCGGTGATGCCCAGTTCGGCCGCGACGGCCGAGGAGGTGGCGCCGCCGGCGATCAGGCGCAGGATCTCCGACTCCCGGTCGGACAGCTGCACGTCGGCCGGCACCGGCGTGATCCGCAACGTGATCAGCAACCCGGAGCCGCCGTCGTCGGACACGGCCTGCACGGTGAGCTCGCCGGCCCCGCCCCGGAACTGCACGGCGATCACCAGCCGGGCCCGCCCGCCGTGCTCCAGCCCGGCGACCAGCCGCTCGAAGTCCCGGCGGACCTTGGGCTGGAAGTACTCCAGCACGTGCCGCTCGCGCAGCTGGGACGGCCGGGCGTCCAGGACCTCGGCCAGCGCCGGATTGGCCACGATGATCGTGCCGTCCAGCTGGCAGATCGCGGTCGGCACCGGGGTGCGGTCCAGCAGCGCCAGGAAGCGGTTGCGCCACATGCCGGCCCGCCGCTGCTCCGCCCGCAGCTCGCCCAGACCGTGGCCCGCTTCACTCACCGGGCAAAACTACAGGTTCTTGTAGTCCTTCTCGTAGCGCGCACCCGCCGTCGCTGCCACGCTGATATGGAGCGATCAAGACTTCACCGACCTGGGGAACCACCACCATGACTACCTCGATGGACACCACGGGCCTCCCGCACCCGGCCAACCGGATCCCAGTGGTCGGCGATGTGATCGGGACCTCGCCCAACACCCCGATCCAGGACGCCATGCGGCAGTGCCGGGAACTGGGGCCGATCTTCACCCGCAGCTTCTTCGGCAACGACGTCGTGTTCGTGGCCGGCGCCGACATGGTCGCCGAGGTGGCCGACGAGGACCGCTTCGCCAAGCACGTCGCGCCCTCGCTGGCCCGCATCCGCGCCATCGCCGGCGACGGCCTGTTCACCGCGTTCAACGACGAGCCGAACTGGCAGAAGGCCCACGACATCCTGCTGCCGGCGTTCTCGTTGCAGTCGATGCGCGGCTACCACCCGGCGATGCTGGAGGTGGCCAACCGGCTGATCGCCTCCTGGGACGAGCACCTGGCCGGCGGCAAGCCGGTCGAGGTCGTGGACGACATGACCCGGCTGACCCTGGACACCATCGGCCTGACCGGCTTCGCCTTCGACTTCGAGTCCTTCCGGCGCCCCGACCCGCACCCGTTCGTGCAGGCCCTGGTCCGCGGCCTGGCCCATGCCCAGGCCAAGGCCCGCGAACTGCCGTGGATCGGCCCGATCCTGAACAAGGGGGCCGACGAGCAGTTCGCCAAGGACGCCGAGTTCCTGGCCGGCGTGGTCGACTACGTGATCAAGGAGCGCAAGCAGTCCGGCGACACCTCGACCGACGACCTGCTGGGCCTGATGCTCAACGCGCCGCACCCGACGCAGGGCACGGTGCTGGACGACACCAACATCCGCAACCAGGTGATCACCTTCCTGATCGCCGGCCACGAGACCACCTCCGGCGCGCTCTCCTTCGCGCTGCACTACCTGGTCAAGAACCCGGCCGTGCTGGCCAAGGCCCAGGCCGAGGTGGACGCGCTGTGGGGCGACCAGGACAGCCCGCAGCCCAGCTACGAGGAGGTCGGCAAGCTGCGCTACGTCCGCCAGGTGCTCAACGAGGCGCTGCGGATGTGGCCGACGGCGGCCGCGTTCTCCCGTGAGGCGATCGTCGACACCACCATCGGCGGGCACCCGATCAAGAAGGGCCAGTGGGTCGTCGTGCTGGCCCCGATGCTGCACCGCGACAAGGTGTGGGGCGACAATGTGGAGGCGTTCGACCCGGGCCGCTTCGACCCGGAGCGGGAGAAGGCCCGCCCGGTGCACGCGTTCAAGCCGTTCGGCACGGGCGAGCGGGCCTGCATCGGCCGGCAGTTCGCGCTGCACGAGGCCACGCTGCTGCTGGGCATGATCATCCACCGGTACCGCCTGCTGGACAGCTTCGACTACCAGTTGAAGATCAAGGAGACGCTGACCCTCAAGCCGACCGGCTTCCGGCTCGAACTGGCCCGCCGCACCGAGCGGATCCAGCCGGCGCGGGGCGCCGCGGTCAAGCAGACCGGCCACGCCGCCGGCCGGGCCAAGCAGGGCACCACACTGACCGTGCTGCACGGCTCCAACCTCGGCACCTGCCGGGCGATGGCCCGCCAGCTGGCCGACGAGGGCGAGGACCGCGGCTTCACCGCCGTCGCCGCGCCGCTGGACGAGTTCACCGGCAAGCTGCCCACCGACGGCCCGGTCGTGGTGGTCGCCGCCTCCTACAACGGCAAGCCGACCGACGACGCCGCGCAGTTCGTGGCCTGGCTCAACGACACCTCGGACGACCTGTCGGCCGTCTCGTACGCCGTGCTCGGCGTCGGCGACCGCAACTGGGCCGCCACCTACCAGCACATCCCGACCCGCCTGGACGCCCGCTTCGCCGAGCTGGGCGCGACCCGGCTGGTGGAGCGCTGCGAGGCCGACGCCTCCGGCGACCTGACCGGCGACATCGAGGCGTGGAGCGACCGGCTGTGGGGCGAGCTCCTGACCAAGTACGGGGACCCGGACGCCGCGCCGGCCGCCGAGACCGCCGGCGACGACCGTCTCTACGACGTGCGCGTGATCACCGGCCCGGTGACCGCCGCGCTGGACGCCCGCTACGAGGTCGGCCCGATGACGGTGCTGGCCAACGAGGAGCTGGTGGACGTCGAGAGCCCGATGGGCCGGTCCAAGCGGCACCTGCGGATCCAGCTGCCCGAGGGCGTGACCTATCGGACCGGCGACCACCTCACCGTGGTGCCGGACAACCCCGAGGACCTGGTGGCCCGCGTCGCCGCCCGGTTCGGCCTGGACCTGGACCTGGTCGTGGCCGTCAACCCGCGGCAGAAGACCCGGCGGGCCATCCCCGTCGACCGGCCGGTCACGATCCGCCAGCTGCTCACCCACTTCGTGGAGTTGCAGAACCCGGCCACCCCGGCCCAGATCAAGGTGCTGGCCGAGTGCAACCCGTGCCCGCCGGAGAAGGCGGCGCTGGAGGGCCTGACCGAGACCGACCTGAGCCTGCTGGAGCTGCTGGAGCAGAACCCGGCCTGCCAGCTGGCGCCGGAGATGTTCCTGGAGATGCTCTCGCCGATCCAGGCCCGGCACTACTCGATCTCGTCCTCCGCGCTGGCCAAGCCGGGCGAGGTGGAGCTGATCGTCGGCGTGGTCTCCGGCCCGTCGCGGACCGGGGACGGGGAGTTCCACGGGGTTTCCTCGTACTACCTGTCCCGGCTGGCCGCCGGGGACGAGCTGCGGGCGCGGGTCGACCCGGCCCGCGCGGCCTTCCAGGCCCCGGCCGACACCACCGTGCCGGTGATCTACGTCAGCGCCGGCACCGGCCTGGCCCCGTTCCGCGGGTTCATCGGCGACCGGGCCGCGCAGGCCGCCGCCGGCCAGGAACTCGGCGCCGGGCTGTGCTTCTTCGGCGTGCGCCACCCCGACGTCGACTACCTGCACCGGGCCGAGCTGGAGGCGGCCGAGAAGGCCGGCGTCATCTCCATGCGGCCGGCGTTCTCCCGGGCCGAGGTCGACGGTGTCAAGTACGTGCAGGACCGGATCGCCGCCGACGGCGACGAGGTCTGGGCGGCCATGCAGGCGGGCGGCCGGGTCTACATCTGCGGCGACGGCAAGGGCATGGCCCCGGCCGTGCGGGACGCGTTCAAGTCCATCCACCGGGCCCATGGCACGGGCGACGACCAGGAGTGGCTGGACGGGCTGATCGCCGAGGACCGCTACGTCGAGGACGTCTGGGCCGGCTGAGCCGGATGCGCGAAAAGGCCGGTCCCGAATTCGTCGGGATCGGCCTTTTTGTTGCGCTGCAACGGAAGGATCTTGTAGAGCAGCGTCATCCGGCAAAGTCAACGCTATCTTTTCCCGGGAAAACGCTGGTACTCCTGGCATACCGACTTTCTCCAGGGGGAGACCATGACCGGTTGGCACGTCGACGACCGCTGCACGAACTGCGATGTGGCCCGCCAGTTCGCGCCGGAGCTGATCGCCGAGGTGGGCGGGAAGTCCGAGCTGCTCCGGCAGCCGCAGACCGACGCCGACCTGACGGCCGTGCACGCGGCCGCGTACGCCTGCCCCACCCGCTCCATCCGCAATCCCAGCGACGGCCTCGATCCCGGCCTCGACCCGTTCCCGATGGAGCTGGACGACAACCTGTTCCACTGTGGACACAACTCCCGGCAGACCGCCGCCGCCAACGCCTTCCTGCTGCGGCGGGACACCGGCAACCTGATGATCGACACCCCGCGGTGGAGCCCCGGTCTGGCCGACCGGTACGAGAAGCTGGGCCCGGTCACCGAGGTGCTGCTGACCCACCGCGACCACGTCGCCCACGGCCGGCAGTACGCCGACCGGTACGGGGCCCGGCTGTGGATCCACGAGGGCGACCTGGACTCCTGTCCCGAGGCCGACGTGGTCATCCGCGGCCTCGACCCGGTCGAGATCACCCCGGGCGTGATCGCGCATCCGCTGCCCGGCCACACCGAGGGCAGCGTCATCTTCGTGGCCGACGACAAGTACTGCTTCACCGGCGACTCGTTCTACTGGTCCCGCACCTCCGGCGACCTCGAAGTGGCCGAACACGTGACCTGGTACGACATCCGCGTGCTGGCCGAGTCCCTGGCCCGCACCGCGCCCCTGATCCGCTTCGAGTGGGTGCTGGCCGGCCACGGCGACCGCATGCGCCGTCCCGCCGACGAGATGGCCGCGCGGCTGGCCGGCCTGGTCGAACGGGCCGCGACCATGCGGCCCCGGCCGGTGGACTTCGCCGCCCACCGCTGGTGATGGCATTGTCGTGGGCATGGACCGTCACGTCTGGCAGGCGGAGCACTACCGCCGCGCCAACAGCCGCCAGTTCCGCACCGCCGTCGAGGCGCTGGAACTGGCCGGGCTCACCGGCGGCCGGCTGGCCGACATCGGTTGCGGCAGCGGGGAAATCACCCGGGCGATGGCCGAACGCGGCTACACCGTGGCCGCCAGCGACTTCTCCCCGTCGATGGTCGAGGCGACCCGTGAGCACTGCCAGGGATTCCCGGTCACCGTGCAGGTCCAGGATGCCCGGGAACTCCGGCTCGACGGGACGTTCGACATCGTGCACTGCTCGTGGGTGCTGCACTGGCTGGACGACATCGACCACGCCCTCACGGAAATGGCCCGCGCCGTCGCGCCCGGCGGCGCGCTGGTGTTGCAGTGGAGCCGGGGCAATCCCCGCAGCTGCGAGGGCGACGCCGTGACCGTCCTGCACGCAGTGATGAACCGGCCCCGCTGGCGCGACCGGCTCGCCGACACCCCGTTCGCCATGCACCAGCACCCCGCCGACGAGGTCGCCGCCCGCCTGCTCGCCGCCGGCCTGACCCTGGAGCTGCCGCCCACCGAGATCGACGCCCAGTTCGTGGCCGATCCCGTCGCCCTTGGCCGGATCATGGCCTCGGCCGGCCTCGCCGCCCAGGCCGACAAGCTCGGTGACGACGCCGGCGACTTCGTCACCGAGGTCGCCACCGAGATGATCGCCGCGAACACGCTGAATCCCCACAACACCAGGCTGATCGCTAGGGCAGCGGCATCCCGTGCGGGGTGATGATGTAGACGACGCCGCCGGGGCCTGAGCCGGTGCCGCCGCTGGGCAGCGGGCGTTCGGTGCGCTGCCAGACGTTCTCGAACTGGGCCCGCTTGTAGACGTTGCGCACGGACGGGTCGTCGTGGGAGGCGGGGTCGTTGACGATCACGTCGCCGGTCTTGGTGAAGCCGACGACCACCATGATGTGCCCGGAGGTCGAGTAGCCGGCCCCGTCCAGCTCGCTGGCCTGGAAGGACTGCGAGGTGATCACCGGGATGCCCCGCCGGATGTACTTCTCCAGCTCTTGAAGGGAATGCAGCCGGGTGATGTGCGCGTCCAGGCCGTAGCTGGCGGCGTAGGCGGCGTTGAACGGCCAGTTGCCGGCGCCCTGGTAGTCGTAGTCGTAGGTGTTGCGGGCGGCGTGGTCGACGCTGGGATCGGCGTAGCTCGGGTCGACCCAGGAAAGTTGTTGCGCGGTGGGGTGTTTGCCCCAGTACTCGACGACCATCTCGGTGGAGGTGGGGCTGCACCAGGCCTCGCCGCCGCCGTCGTACTCGGGGTACTGGCCGTCGTGGATGTCCTGGGAGTAGCGGGGAACCGGCAGCTCGATGCCCCACGCGCCGCCGCTGGGGCTGGTGGGCACGGCGAACCGGTCGGGGATGGCCGAGGTCATCGCGCCGACCATGCGCAGGTTCGGCGAGACCCTGGTGCCGTGCAGGCGGTACAGCGTGACCCGCAGTTGGTAGGAGGTCAGCGTGACGCCCTCGGCCGCCTCGAAGGTGTCGACGTCGATGGTGCCGGTGGCGTCGGTCTGGTCCGGCACGCTGGTGCGGTGGATGTCCTGGTCGCCGGAGGCCCACCGGCCCATCACGTACCACCCGGTCTGCGCACCGGTGGACGAGGTGCCTCGCATCTCCACCTGGAGGAACGTGCCGGCCGGGGTGGTGGCGTTCCAGGACGCGACCAGCTGCGTGGCCCCGAATCGCTGGCTGTAGCGGGGAGAGGTCCACGTCCCGTAGTCGTAGGCCTTGGTGGTGCCCAGATCCGGCTCGGTGTGCTGCACGGTGCCGGCCGGCCGGCCGATGCTCAGGCCGGCGCCGACGAGCAGGCCGTCGGAGTGTCCACTGTGGAATTCGGCGGCGCTGTTCCACTGGTGGAAGTCCACCGGCGCGGCCGTGGTGGCGGCCTCGGCCGGGGCGGCGATGAGGGCGCCGGCGACGGTGCCCACCATGGCGAGCCTGGTCAACCGGTTGTGCACAGGGCTCATCGGTACTCCTCGGTGCCGCTGGGGCGGCTCTCGTGGTGGGTGCGGTCCAGCGCCGTGACCGCGTAGCGGTGACGGCCCTCGGGCAGGGCGAAACTGGCGCCGCGCACCGTGGTGAGCAGCTGACCGTCCTGGTAGACGGCGTAGGAGGCGCCGAAACCGATCCAGTGCAGGGTGTTGCCGAACAACGGCAGCAGGATCGGCGGGGGCGGGGCGTGCCCGGCGACGGTCGGCCGGACCGGAACGATCGCCGGCCTGGCGTAGACGTCGGTGCGCAGGCGGTCGGCGAAGCCGAGCGGGTTGGCCAGCAAAGTGTTGGTGTTGAAGAGAATGTCCCCGCTCACGCCGGGAGTGGCGCGGTCCAGCGCGATGTGCCGGGGCATCTCATCGGGATCCAGCCACGGGGTCGGGCTCGACGTCCCGATCTTGTACACGGCCTGCCCGACGTACAGCGACACCCCGGTGCCGGCGACCTCGTTCGCCCACCACGGCAGTAGTTTCCCGTAGTCGGCGATCGTGTATCCGACCGGCCAGTACAGCTGCGGCGCGATGTAGTCGACCCAGCGGTTGCGGATC
Organism: Kutzneria sp. NPDC052558; assembly: GCF_044547355.1. Lineage (NCBI taxonomy): Bacteria > Bacillati > Actinomycetota > Actinomycetes > Pseudonocardiales > Pseudonocardiaceae > Kutzneria > Kutzneria sp. NPDC052558. The sequence continues at coordinate 54,411 of NZ_JBIUAG010000012.1, read as the reverse complement.
CAGGTCCGGGTGTCGGCGTAGAGGTCGTCGTAGTCGTGCACACCGCCCCGCGTGTCGGAGCCGGTCGGATCGGTGCGGGCGTCCCGCCAGATGCCGAACGGGCTGACCCCGAAGGCGACCCACGGCTTCAGGGCGTGGATCCGCGTCGACAGCTCGCTGATCAGCTTGTTCACGTTGTCCCGCCGCCAGTCGGCGACGGTCGCGAAGCCGCCGCCGTGCTGGGCGTACGTCTGCTGGTCGGGGAACTGTTGGCCGGCAACGGGATACGGGTAGAAGTAGTCGTCGAAGTGCACGCCGTCGATGTCGTAGCGCCGGGTCGTGTCGAGAATGACCTTCTCCACGAAGGCCCGCACGGCCGGAATGCCCGGGTTGTAGTAGAGCTGCCCGCCGTAGGTGACGACCCAGTCCGGATGCAGCCGGGCTGGGTGGTCGGGGGCCAGCTTGGCCACGTCGCTCTGGAGGCTGATCCGGTACGGGTTGAACCAGGCGTGGAACTCCAGATTCCGAAGGTGCGCCTGGGCGACCAGGAACCGCAGCGGGTCGTAGCCGGGATCCTGGCCCTGCACGCCGGTCAGGTACTGCGACCACGGCTCCAGCGAGGACGGGTAGAACGAGTCGGCGGTCGGCCGGATCTGCACGAAAACGGCGTTCACGCCGATCGCCGCGGCCCGGTCGAGCAGGTTCTCGTAGTCCTGCTTCTGCTGCGCCGCCGGCAGTCCCGGTTTCGACGGCCAGTCGATGTTGGCCACGCTGGCGATCCACAGGCCGCGCAGTTCCCGATTCCCGCTATCGGAATGTGAAGTGGCCGCGGCCGCCGGTAGCGCCGTGACCACGACCAGTAGCGCCGCCATCGCAATCGCGAGCCTTCGCACGCCGTCACCTCGCTCGTCCGCCCTGGTCAAGGATTTTCGCGATGGTAGGTGACGGTGTAAATAGCTACCGAAGTGTCACTTCCGGCAAGTCGCGGGAATCCACCGTTCGGCGGGGTCACACCGCAGTCGCGGCTACCATCCGTCGCCGCGTGACCGCGTCCACCGCCAACGCCGTCAGCGCGACCACCCCCACCGAGAGGGCCGCCCCGGCGACGGTGTCGGTGAAATAGTGGAAGTCGTCGACGATCAGCGCCAGCATCACCAGGCCGGACACGGCCAGCAGGAGCACGCCCATTGCCACCCGCAGCGCAAGGGTCAGGCCGGTCGCGCCGAGCAGGATCACTCCCAGCACCGCGCACTCCGAGACCGTGCCCACGGTGTGACCGCTGGGATAGGACAGGAAGAAGTTGTAGCGACGCTGCACGAGCGGCTTCAGCACCACCTCGGTGAGCCCGATCGCCGCCACCGGCCCGATCGCCGCCAGCGCCGCGATGTCCGGCCGGCCGCGCATCAGCGCCCCGGCCACCACGGCCGCCAGCACCGCGACCACCACCGGCAGGTCGGCCACGTGCAGCAGCTGGTACAGCAGCGCCCGATCCCGGCCGAAGATCGTGAACAGCCAGTCGTCGACGGCGTCGTCGAGCCGCCCGGCGCGGCGTTCGCCGTGATAGAGCGCCGCCCCCACGGCCACCACGACAACGGACAGGACAACGAGGCCGACGGCGGAGCGGCGGGCCCGAGGCGGCAGCAGGCGCACCGATCCAGGCTACGGGCCCAGGTACTTTGGTCCCTGTGAGCACGGGATCCAAGATCTTGGTCCGGCCGCTGCCGCGGCCCCAGGCGAGCCGGGTGCTGGTCTGCATCGGCTACAGCGGCGGCGGCACCGCGCCGTTCCGCCGCTGGGTGCGGCAGCTGCCGGAGAGCACTGAGCTGGTGCTGGTCTGCTACCCCGGGCGGGAGGGGCGGTTCACCGAGCCGTACGCCACCGACTGGGAGCAGCTGTGCGAGGAGGTGGTCGACGCCGTCGTCACCGACGTCGCCACCCGGCCGTACCAGCTGTTCGGGCACAGCATGGGCGCGGTGATGGCGTTCGAGATCGCGGCCAGGGCCGAGCGGCGCGGCCGGGGCCCGGCGGCGCTGACCGTGTCGGCCAGCGAGGCCCCGACCGACTGGCCGCGCTCCGACGGGGAGCCGCCGCACATGGGGCAGACCGACGACGAGCTGCTGCACTGGATGAGCACCGTCGGCCAGCTGCCGCCGGAGCTGCTCGCCGAGCCGGAGCTGGTGCAGATGGCCGTCTCGCTGCTGCGGGCCGACCTGGCGGTCAGCCAGACCTACCGGTACCGGCCGGGCACCACGGTCAGCGCGCCGGTGCAGGTCATCTTCGGCACGGAGGACGGCAAGTCCCCGGCGGCCAACGCCCAGGAGTGGACCAAGGTCGCCGCCGGTCCGGTTCGGGTGGAGCAGCTGCCCGGCGGACACTTCTACACGCCGGAGATCTGGGCGACGTTCCCCAGTCGAATCGCTTCGCCTGGTTCCTTCACCGGATGAACATTTCCTAAACCTGCAACTTCGCACAAAAGAACCGGGGCGGGTCGCTGGCTGCGACCCGCCCCGGCGCCTTACGGGGTCCTAGTGGCACGGCGGGGGTTCGCGCCAACTGTCTCCCGATCGGCAGGTTGTGACCCGATCTACCTCCCGGCCGGCGGAACCCCGCCGACGATCAGGTCCGCGTACGGCTGCGTCGGCCTCGACGCGGCGCGCACCAGCTGGCCGTCGGCCTTGGACCGCTCGACCGAGCTGCTGTGCTCCCGATACGCGTTGTACAGCGCGCCACCCGAGTGCAACGCCTTCTCTGCGTGAAAGGCGAAGTCCCGGGACGGCGGCTTGGCCCCACTCTCCACTTTGGACACGTATGAGCGGTCATAGCCCATCCGTCGTGCGAGTGTGGTCCTCGACAGCCCGCGCAGCGTCCGCCAACGCTTGAGTTCTCCAGCGAAGACGTTCGCGGCGGTCTCGGCGTCATCCGCCGGGAATTGGCCAGTCGCCATTGTCACCTCCCCAGATTTGACCGTGGAGGCCCGACAGTACTCCTTGAGCAACTGCTCAGTATACAGTTTCGCGAAGTCCGTCCGATCGTCGTGCGGCGGGGCTAGGGGTTGCCCTTGACCGGTGGTGGACAATGACCGCCGCCGCGGTCTGGAACAGCAGGCCGGCGGCCTCGTCGTCACGGGCCGGGTCGCCGGTGGTGATCCACTCCAGCACCGAGTTGAGCACGAGGTCGGTCACGCCCCGGGCCAGCCACGCCCGCAGCCGCGGGTCCCGCACCGAATCGGCCAGCGTCTCCTCGGCCACCCGCACGGTCTGCCCGACCAGTTGCTGGGCGTACTCGGCGAACTCCGGCTCCCGGACCGCGTGCCGGAACAGCAGGGTGAAGCCGGCCACGTCGCGCCGGGCGGCGGCCAGCAGCGCGCGCAGCCCGGCCTCGGTGTCGTAGCCGAGCTGCGAGCTGTCCACCAGCCGCTGCCAGGTGGTGTCCAGCGCCGCGGTGTAGATGTCCTTCTTGGTGTTGTGGTGCCGGTACAGAATGATCTTGGTGACGCCGGCCTCCGCGGCCACGTCGTCCATCGAGGTGCCCGCGTAGCCGCCGCGGGCGAACGCCCGCGCCGCGGCCGCCACGATGCTCGCGGCCCGTTCCCGGCGCGGCATCAGTCGCCGCCCGGCGCCGCCGGCCTCCCGCATCCACTCGCCCCCGTCCGACGCTGAGGCCCAGACGCTACCGGGTGCGCGTGGATGATCGCGAAGAGCTATCCGTGACGCCGTTTGATCTGACGAAGTGTCAACCCGGCCCGGGCCGATGTCTGGTTTTGTCAGCGGATGCGCCGGAAATGGACGCCGCCGCCCAATCGCGTGACCTCGGGTTTGGTCGGACGGCGGTGGTCGCGATGGTGTAATGGCGGCTATTGGGTGGTGGGATTTCCGAGGCGGCCACGACTTGTGGCCAGTTTTTGCCGCACGATCCGGTGACATTGGGTGAGTGATCCGTCACTTCTGGTTTCGTGACACGTCAACGACCACCTCTGTGCGCGGTGTGACGGCGGGCCGCCCGAACGGCCCAATGTCGGCGTCGACCCGGCGCTTTTTGTCTCTTTAGTGTGACTTGCCAGACGTCCCATGACCCGATCCGAGGTCGTCGCTGTCGCCAGTGCCTGGCAATGGCCGCCAAGGGTTCGCCGGCGAAGAGAACCCGAATGGCGGTGCGGCAATACCCTGCCGTCCTATTGTCAGCCGGCGACCGGGTGGAATCGGTGAGTGGTGCTACCGACGGTGGACCACGGCTAGCCGAGTTGGGTGAACAAAAGACCAAACTTCCGGCGGTGCAATAGTCACCCGCTCGGGCGACTGTACGTCCGCTGAACGGCGGTGCTAGTTTCGCTCGTGTCGGCGTCCATATCGGCCTGCGATTAAATCGCCATTTGTCTCGCGAGCAAAGGCGGGTGGGCGGGCCGAGTGGTCCTCCTATTCTTTCTTTCTATTCCTCTGTGTCGATCTGGTGAGGAGTTGTTCCGCCGTGACGGAGACGTTGGAGCCGGGAGCCGGAGTTGAGCAAGGGCAGTCCCAGCTGAGTCTGGGCACCGCCGCCGCGCGGAACCTGTCCACCACGACCAAGTCCGTCCCGCAGATGCAGGGCATCACCTCGCGCTGGCTGATGCGCGTGCTGCCCTGGGTGCAGGTCAACGGCGGCGTGTACCGGGTCAACCGGCGCCTGAGCTACACCGTCGGCGACGGCCGCATCGAGTTCACCAACACCGGCGCCGACGTCCGGGTGATCCCGGCCGAGCTGGGCGAGCTGCCGCTGCTGCGCGGCTTCGACGAGATGGACGTGCTGGAGGCCATGGCCGGCCGGTTCAGCCAGCACGAGTACTCGGCCGGCGACGTGATCGCCGAGTCCGGCAGCGGTGCCGACCGGGTGTACCTGATCGCACACGGCAAGATCAACAAGGTCGGCGCCGGCAAGTACGGCGACGAGTCGGTGCTGGGCACGCTGGCCGACGGCGAGTACTTCGGCGCGGAGGCGCTGGTCGACCCGGACGCGGCCTGGGACTTCACCGCCAAGGCGGTCACCAGCGCCACCGTGTTGTCGTTGTCCCGCGCCGACTTCCAGGCGCTGTGCGACCAGTCGGCGGCGCTGCGTGAGCAGATCGTGCTGTTCCAGGCCAACGCCGCGCTCGGCCGCGACGACAGCGGCGAGGCCGCGATCAACGTCGCCTCCGGCCACACCGGCGAGCCCGACCTGCCCGGCACGTTCGTCGACTACGACGCCGCGCCGCGGGAGTACGAGCTGTCGGTCGCGCAGACGGTGCTGCGGGTGCACTCCCGCGTTGCCGACCTCTACAACCAGCCGATGAACCAGACCGAGCAGCAGTTGCGCCTGACCATCGAGGCCCTGCGCGAGCGCCAGGAGCACGAGCTGGTCAACAGCCGTGACTTCGGCCTGCTGCACAACGCCGACTTCAGCCAGCGCATCCACACCCGCTCCGGCGCGCCCACCCCGGACGACATGGACGAGCTGCTGGCCACGGTGTGGAAGGCGCCGACGGTCTTCCTGGCCCACCCGCGGGCGATCGCGGCCTTCGGCCAGGAGTGCAACCGCGCCGGCCTCTACCCGGGCAACGTCGACTTCAACGGCCACCAGGTGCCGGCCTGGCGCGGCGTGCCGATCCTGCCCTGCAACAAGATCCCGATCACCGAGCAGCGCACCAGCTCGATCATCCTGATGCGCTGCGGCGACGAGCACACCCAGGGCGTCGTCGGCCTGCACCAGACCGGCCTGCCCGACGAGTACCAGCCGGGCCTGTCGGTGCGCTTCATGAACATCAGCGAGAAGGCGATCATCTCCTACCTGGTCAGCGCCTACTACTCGGCCGCCGTGATGGTGCCGGACGCGCTCGGCATTCTCGAGGACGTCCAGCTCGGCGCCAACTGACGATCCGACCCCGGGCCCGCCCGGCCGCCGGCCCATCCGCCGGCGGCCGGGGCCGGGCCACCAGTGCCCGCACGCCGCCGGGGCGGATCCCCCGTCGGCGTGCGGGACGCCGCCACGTGCTCACCCCTTCGGCTTTCCCCTGTGAACCCGTTCCTGATTGGAGCACTTCGTCGTGACCGAGACCCTGGACCCGGCCTCCACCCAGTTGAGTCTTGGCACAGCGGCCGCGCGGCAGCTGGCCACGACGACCAAGTCCGTGCCGCAGATGCAGGCGATCACGCCGCGCTGGCTGCTGCGCTCGCTGCCGTGGGTGGAGGCCAAGGGCGCGGTCTACCGCGTGAACCGCCGGCTCACCTACACCGTCGGCGACGGCCGCATCGAGTTCGTCAGCCAGGGCGACGACGTCCGGGTGATCCCGGCCGAGCTCGGCGAACTGCCGGCGCTGCGCGGATTCGACGACGCCGACGTGCTGACCGCGCTGGCCGGCCGCTTCACCCGCCGCCAGTTCTCCGCCGGCGACACCATCGTGCGCCGCGGCGACGCCGCCGACGAGCTGTTCCTGATCGTGCACGGCCGGGTGGACAAGGTCGGCGCCGGCAAGTACGGCGACGAGGCCGCGCTGGGCACACTGGCCGACGGCGACTACTTCGGCGAGCAGGTCCTGCTCGGCGAGGGCGGCTGGCCGTTCTCCGTGCGCGCGAACACCGGCTGTGTCGTGCTTTCCCTGCCGCGCAACGCCTTCGCCGAGGCGCTGGCCGGCTCGCCGGCGCTGGCGTCCCATGTGGACCGTTTCCGCGGCAGCGGGGCCAAGTCGCAGAACAAGCACGGCGAGGCCGCCATCGAGATGTCGGCCGGCCACTCCGGCGAGATCGACCTGCCCGGCACCTTCGTGGACTACGACCTGTCGCCGCGCCAGTACGAGCTCAGCGTGGCCCAGACCCTGCTGCGCGTGCACACCCGCGTCGCCGACCTCTACAACGGGCCGCACGACCAGGTGCAGGAGCAACTGCGGCTGACCATCGCGGCGCTGCGCGAGCGGCAGGAAGACGACATGCTCAACAACCCGGACTTCGGGTTGCTGCACAACGCCGACCACAGCCAGCGGCTGCACACCCGCAACGGCGCGCCCACCCCCAACGACATGGACGAGCTGGTGTCCCGCCGGCGCAAGACGAAGTTCTTCCTGGCCCACCCCAAGGCGATCGCCGCGTTCGGCCGCGAGCTCAACGCGCGGCGGCTCTACCCGCCGCCGGTGCTGGTGGACGGCCAGCCCATGCAGTCCTGGCGCGGAGTGCCGATCCTGCCGTGCGACAAGATCCCGATCGACCCGGCCACCAACACCACGTCCATCCTGGCCATGCGCACCGGCGAGGACGACAACGGCGTGATCGGCCTGCACCAGACCGGCATCCCGGACGAGCGCGAGCCCGGCCTGTCGGTGCGCTTCACCGGCGTCAGCGAGAAGGCGATCATGTCCTACCTGGTCTCCGCCTACTACTCGTGCGCGGTGCTGGTGCCCGACGCCCTCGGTGTGCTGGAAGACGTGGAACTCGGAAACTGAGGCTCACTCACCATGGCCCAGCCGTTCGAACTGCCCGAGTTCTACATGGTTCACCCTGCGCGGCTGAACCCCAACCTGGAGGGGGCGCGCGCCCACACCCGCAAGTGGGCGCGCGACTTCGACATGGTCGACACGCCCGCGTATCCCGGCGGCGAGATCATCTGGTCCGAGGCCAAGCTGGAGGCGATGGACTACGCGCTGCTGTGCGCGTACACCCATCCCGAGTGCTCGGGCCCGGTGCTGGACCTGATCACCGACTGGTACGTCTGGGTCTTCTTCTTCGACGACCACTTCCTCGAGCTCTACAAGAAGCCCAAGGACATCAAGGGCGCCAAGAAGTACCTTGACGGGCTGCGCGCGTTCATGCCGCTGCACGGCGAGATCACCGCCACGCCGACCAACCCGGTCGAGGCCGGGCTGAAGGACCTGTGGGAACGCACCATCCCGATGATGTCCCAGGAGTGGAAGGTCCGCTTCATCGAGAGCACGCTCAACCTGCTCGTCGAGTGCATGTGGGAGATCATCAACATCGACGAGGGCCGGGTGGCCAACCCGATCGACTACATCGAGATGCGCCGCAAGGTCGGCGGCGCGCCGTGGTCGGCCAACCTGGTCGAGGTCGCGGTCGGGGCCGAGGTGCCGGACGCGATCGCCCGGACCCGGCCGATGCGGGTGCTGCGCGACACCTTCGCCGACGGCGTGCACCTGCGCAACGACGTCTTCTCCTACCAGCGTGAGGTGGAGGAGGAGGGCGAGAACGCCAACATGGTGCTGGTGCTGGAAACCGCGCTGGGCTGCACCACCCAGGAGGCGGCCGAGGCCACCAACGACCTGATCTCCTCGCGTATGCAGCAGTTCGAGCACACCGTGTTCACCGAGCTGCCGATCCTGTTCGACCAGCACGGATTACGGCCGGACGAGCGCATGGCCGCGCTGGTCTACGCCCGTGGCCTGCAGGACTGGCAGTCGGGCGGGCACGAGTGGCACATGCGCTCCAGCCGGTACATGAACGCCGGCGCCGACAAGTCGGGCTGGGTGCCCGGCGGCCCGACCGGCCTGGGCACGCTCGGCGCGCGGTTCGGCTTTCCCAAGCGGCTGGGGCGTTTCACCCACGCGCCGCACGCGGTCGGCCCGACCACGTTGCCCGACTTCACCATGCCGTTCACGCTGACGCTGAGCCCGCTGCTGGACACCGCGCGTCGCAACAACGCGGTGTGGTCCAAGGAGATCGGCATCACCAGCGACGGCGTCTGGACCGACGATAAGCTGGCCGGCTTCGACTTCGCCTTGTGCGCGGCCGGCATCGATCCGGACGCCACCCAGGAGGAGTTGGATCTCGGCACGAACTGGCTGAGCTGGGGCACCTACGCCGACGACCTCGTGCCCCAGTTGTTCTTCCACAGCCCCGATCCGACCGGGGTCCGGGCGTTCGTGGAGCGCACCGGGCAGTTCATGCCGCTGGACTGCGTGACCATGCCGACGCCGACCACCCCCTACGAGCGGGGCCTGGCCGACCTGTGGGTGCGGACCGCGCTGCCGATGTCCGACGAGCACCGCGCCCAGTTCCGGCACGCCGTGATGGTGATGGTCGAATCCTGGGCCTGGGAGGCGGACTGCCACCACCACAACCGGATTCCCGATCCGGTGGACTACATCGAGATGCGGCGGGCCAGCTTCGGCGCCGAGCTGACCATGAGCCTGGCCCGGTTCAGCCACCTCGCTCTGCCGGCGGAGTTCTTCGCCACCAGCCAGATGCGCGGGCTGGAGGACTCGGCCGCCGACTACGGCTGCTTCCTCAACGACGTCTTCTCCTACCAGAAGGAGATCGAGTTCGAGGGCGAGCTGCTCAACATGGTGCTGGTCGTGCAGAACTTCCTCGGCTGCGACAAGGATCGGGCCGTCGGCGTGGTCGACAACCTGATGACCGACCGGGTCGAGCAGTTCATCCGCACCCGCGACCACGAGATCCCGGCGCTGTGCGAGGAGTTCGGCTTCACCGCCGCGCAGCGCAAGGCCGTCGACGCGTACGTGCGTGAGCTGGAGGACTGGATGGCCGCGGTGCTCAACTGGCACCGCGAGACCGTCCGATATGGACAGGACGAGCTGGTCCGTGCCCGGGGCGGGCACGGTTTCGCGCTGCCCACCGGCTTCGGCACGTCCGCGGTGCGGATGTTCGCCCCGTGATCGAGGAGGTGGTCCCGATCGACGTGATCTCCCAGCCCAGATCGGCCCGGGAAGTGCTGTCCTGGAGCCGAAGTGTGGTGGACCCGGCGATGCGGGCGGCGGTGGACACGCTGCCCACGTCCATGCGCCGCGTCGCCGGATACCACTACGGATGGTGGGACGCCGACGGCACGCCCCGCGAGGGCGACGCCGGCAAGGCCATCCGGCCGACGCTGGCCGCGTTGTGCGCCGAGGCCGTCGGCGGGTCCATTGTGGACGCTGTGCCGGCCGCCGTCGCGGTGGAGATGGTGCACAACTTCTCGCTGCTGCACGACGACGTCATGGACCGCGACGTCAGTCGGCGGCACCGGCCGACCGCGTGGACCGTTTTCGGGACCAGCTCGGCGATCCTGGCCGGCGACGCGCTGCTCACGCTGGCCTTCGACGTGCTCGCCGGCAGCGGGCACGGCCGGTCGCAGGACGCCATGCGGATGATCAGCGCGGCTGTGCAGGATCTCGTCGAGGGCCAGTGCGAAGACGTGTCCTTCGAGGAACGGTCCGATGTGGACCTATCCGAGTGCCTGGCCATGGCGGGGGAGAAGACCGGCGCGCTGCTGGCCTGCTCCGCCGCCGTCGGGGCGCTCTACGGCGGCGGCAGCGCCGATCAGGTCGAGCACATGCGGGTCTTCGGCGAACACCTCGGGCTGGCCTTCCAGCTGGTCGACGATCTCCTGGGCATCTGGGGGGATCCGCGGGTGACCGGCAAGTCCGTGCACTCGGATCTGGTCAGCCGCAAGAAGTCCCTGCCGGTGGTGGCCGCACTGACCTCCGGTTCGCCGGCCGCCGCCGAGCTGGCCGCCCTGTACGGCCGGCAGGACCCACTGTCCGATGTGGAGCTTGCCCGCGCCGCCGAGCTGGTCGAGCTGGCCGGCGGTCGGTCGTGGGCCCAGCGGGAGGCCGCCGATCAACTCGATCTGGCGCTGGCCGAGTTGGCACTGGCGGCCCCGGTCGCCCGCGTCGCCGCCGAGTTGGAGACGCTGGCCAGGCTGGTGACCCGTCGTGACCACTGAGCGGACCGTGCTGCTCGCCTCGCCGCGGTCGTTCTGCGCCGGCGTCGATCGGGCCATCGAGATCGTCGAACAGCTGCTGGCCCGTCGCGGCGGGCCGATCTACGTGCGCAAGCAGATCGTGCACAACACCCATGTGGTGGCCGATCTCAGCGGCCGTGGCGCGGTTTTCGTCGACGAGCTCGGCGAAGTCCCGGCCGGGGCCACAGTGGTGTTCTCGGCTCACGGCGTCTCGCCGGCCGTCCGGGCCGAGGCCGCCGGCCGCGGTCTGGACGTTGTCGACGCCACCTGCCCGCTCGTGACCAAGGTTCACTCCGAGGCCCGGCGTTTCGCCGCTCGTGGCGACACGGTGGTGTTCATCGGCCACGCCGGGCACGAGGAGGTCGAGGGCACCCTGGGCGAGGCGCCTGAGCGGATGGTGCTGGTCGAGACCGTCGAAGACGTTGCCGCGCTTGAGGTCGAGGACCCGTCTCGGGTGTCGTACCTGACCCAGACCACGTTGGCCGTCGACGAGACGACCGCGGTGGTCGACGCGCTGCGGGCCCGGTTCCCGGCGCTGCGCGGCCCCGGCAGCGACGACATCTGTTACGCCACAACCAATCGTCAGCGGTCGCTGGCCGCGGTGGCCGACGAGGCCGACCTGGTGCTGGTGGTCGGATCGGCCAATTCGTCCAATTCCGTGCGGCTGGTGGAAGTCGCACGGCGGATGGGCACGCCGGCCTACCTGGTGGACGACGTTTCGGGCATATCGGAAAAGTGGCTGGCCGGCGTGCGCGTGGTGGGCCTGACCGCCGGCGCGTCGGCCCCGCCCCAGCTGGTCGACGACGTGGTGCACTGGCTTCGCCGCTTCGGCCCGGTGCGGGTGGAGGAACGGGAAACCGCCAGGGAGACCATCACCTTCGGGCTGCCGTCCGCGGCACGCTAGTCGTTTCCGGGCGGCGAAAACAGCTCCGATCGTCGCTTGTTTCACCTCGGGCGCGGGGACTTGACTGGCCGTTGACGATCATTCGGCGACGACTGCCCGAGGTGTCTGGAGTGAATAGATCTCGCCTGCTCACCGCGGCGACAACCCTGTCCATGAGTGCGGCGCTGGCCCTGCTGGGCAACGGCGTCGCCGCGGCCACGCCGGTCCCGCTGGCCCCCGCGGTCGACGGCGCCGCGGACGGCGGACGCGTCATCGTGGTGCTGGCCAACCAGCACGGCGATCTCACGTTACGGGCGCAGAGCTCGCAGCGCACCGCCACCACGCACACCGACCAGCAGTCGGTCGTTTCGGACATCAAAGCCAATGGTGGCACCGATGTCACCCAGCTGGTCAGCGTCAACGCGGTCGCCGCGCACCTGTCCGCCGCCGAGGTGAACCGGCTGCGGGCCAACCCGGCCGTGCGGCAGATCGTGCCCGACGAGCCGATGGCCGTGGGCGCCCCGGACAGCACGCCCAAGGCCGCGCCGGCCAAGCTGAGCCAGAAGGTGTGCCCGAGCGACCCCGCGCACCCGCTGCTCGAGCCGGAAGCGCTGTCGGTGAACAAGGTGGAGACCGACAACCCGAACGATGCCGAGCAGGCCTCGAAGATCGCCACCGGCAAGGGCGTGCTCGTCGCCATCGACGGCATGAACCAGTTGGCCGGCAACCCCAACTTCATCCGGCCCGACGGCTCGCACGTGGTGATCGACGCGCCGAACCCGAACGAGGACGACAGCGACGGCGAGTACTACGGCGACGCCTCCTCGGTGGCCGGCCAGGGTCTGGTCACCTACGACTTCAGCAAGGAGTTGCCCTACTCGGGCCTGCCGGCCGGCTGCACCTTCCGTATCAAGGGTTTCGCCCCGGACGCGTCGCTGGTCGACTCCTCGCTGATCGACACCCCGCCCAGCGCCTCGGGCCAGGTCCAGTACGAGTCACAGGTCGTCGCCGGCATCGACCACGCGGTCGTGACCGAGCACGCCGACGTGATTTCCGAGTCCTACGGCTATCTTCCGCGTCCCGGCCGCTACTCCGTGTTCTACGCGGCCAACGACGCCGCCGTCGCCGCCGGCGTCACGGTGGTGGTTTCCTCCGGTGACAGCGGCGTTTCCGGCACCGTGTCCTCGCCGGCCACCGACCCGCAGGTGATCGCCGTCGGCGCGACCAACACGCTGCGCCTGACCAGCCAGGCCTACGGCTACGACTCCTGGATCAACAACGACATCACGCCGCTGTCCTCCGGTGGCACCGCGCCCAACAACCGGGTCGTGGACCTGGTCGCGCCCGGCTACGGTGGCGAGGCCGCGTGCAGCCCGACCGGTTCGGACTGCCCGACCAACACCCTGACCGAGGCCTTCGGCGGCACCAGCCAGTCCTGTCCACTGGTGGCCGGCGCGGTCGCCGACGTCATCCAGGCCTACGCCGACACCCACCACGGCGTGAAGCCGACCCCCGCCCTGATCAAGCAGATCCTCACCGGCACCGCCAAGGACGTCGGCGCGCCGGCCGACCAGCAGGGCGCCGGTCTGCTCGACGTGTACGCCGCCGTGCGGGCCGCCCAGCAGCAGCCGGGCACCACCCTGGTCTCCGACGCCCCGGCCCTCGTGCCGTCACCGTCCCAATTGGACATCACCGCTGACGCCGGTTCCAGCGCCCAGACCGTGAACCTCTACAACGCGAGCGCGCTGCCCACCACCGTCACCGGCACGTACCGGGAACTCGGCGCCGCCAAGCAGATCGGCGCCACCGTCACCGAGCCGGTCAGCGCGCCCGACCCCAGCCTGCCGGTTCCGGCCGCCGGGGCCACTGCCGCCTCGCCGATCACCTTCGACGTGCCCAAGGGACTCGACCGGCTCAACGCCGACCTGATCATCCCGGATCCCGCCAACGGCACCATTCTCTCGTTCACCCTGGTCGACCCCAAGGGCCGGCTCAGCCAGATCTCCTACGACTACGGCACCGCGCCCTCGGGCAGCGCCAAGATCGGCACCGTGTCCAACATCCAGCACGTCGAGGTGGCCGCCCCGACATCCGGCGCCTGGACCGCGAAGATCCTGTGGGCCAACGGCCGGGCGCATCTCCAGTCCCCGCCCAACGTGCCCGGCTCCTACCGTGGCAACGTCTCTTTCCGGGCCACCGGCCAACACTACGTCACCTCTCCGGCCACCGGCCCCGTCACCATTCCCGCGCACGGCTCCGCCGCCGTGGCCCTGAATGTCGCCATGCCGACCGCCCCCGGTGACCACCCCGAGTCCGTGCAGTTCCTGGCCGCCAACGGTTCCACCACCTCGCTGCCCGTCGCTCGCCGCACGCTGGTCCCCTCCGCCGGTGGCTCTTTCACCACCGACATCACCAGCACCGTCGGCCGGGAGGTCGGCCAGATCAGCACCCTCAACCTCGACGTGCCCGCCGGCAAGAAGGACCTCGCCGTCACCTTGCACGCCACCGATGCCAGTGCTGACAACGGGATCTCGTACTACCTGATCGACCCCGACGGCAAGGTCGTCACCACCGACGCCACTCCCGCCACCACCGTGCAGGGCATCGGCTCCGACAAGCCCGTCGGCGATGCCGCCCTTGTCACCGCCAACCCCAAGCCCGGGCGGTGGGAGATCGACGTCATGCTCAAACTCACCGCCAGCGGCAAGGAGTTCTCGCAGCAGGTGCACGGCACCGTCGCCTACAACCGCTCCGACGCCTCCGCCTACAACCTCCCCGCCGTCGGCACCAAGGTCGCCCCCCAGTCCAGCACCGCGCTCTACTTCCGCGTCGCCAACACCACCGGCGTCGGCCGCACCTTCCGCCTCAGCCCCACCGCCTCCGACATCACGCCCGGCGCCTCCGTCTACCTCCCCGCCGGCACCTCCGCCCTACTCACCGCCACTCTCAAGCCCACCGCCCCCTCCGGCACCTCCGTCACCGGGGCCGTCAACGTCCTCAGCAACACCAGCTCCGGCGGCTCCCAGACCTTCGCCTCGCTTCCCTACGGCTACACCGTCTCCGCCGCCACCAACCCCTGACCGCGACTGACTAGGCCGGCTTCAGCCGGCGCACCCGCCACACCACCGATCGAGCCGGGTCCCCGTCGGGACTCGGCTCGATCCTTTCCACCCCATACCCTTCCCGCTCATAGAACGCCCCCGCCCGCTCGTTCGCCGCGAAGTGCTCGATCCACAGCCGCTCCGCATCCTCCGGCAGCTGATCGATCAGCCCCTGCAACAACTTCCGCCCCACCCCTCGCTGACGCCTTCCTCACCGCTCCCGCTGTTATCTGCCAATCGTCTTCCGCAAAGCCTCGCCCTGCCACGTCACGGCCGGCTGTTGTCCACGGTCACCCGCTCATCGTTGGCGAAGGACCGGAGGTAGGAGCGGTCGAGGAACCGCGCCTCGTCGTCGGGGACGAGAGTGCCGGCGGTGGCCAGGGCGGCGAGCCAGGCGTCGAAGGCGGCGCGGTCGGGGAAGGCGATCTCGGTCATCACGTCGAAGTCGATCTCGTCCTCCCGGATGTTGAGGGAGTCGCCGCGCACCACGTAGTGCCGCTTGTAGACGTCCGGTCGCGGCGCGAGGCTGAGGATCAGCGGGACGTGGTGGTTCTCGTAGTAGTCGATGAAGTCCTCGGTGGCCAGGTCGGCGCGCTTCCGGAGGAACGAGAGCTTCTTGTACACGGGGGATCGCCTCCTCATCGTCGGAAAGCGGGGAGTTCCCCGGTTTCCGACGAGTACGGTAAACGGGGTGAGGTCGCCACGGCCCTGCTCCAGGACGCGCAGCGGGCCGGCGTCGTCCGTGTCGACCTCGGGCTCGACGACCTGCTCACCCTGGCCAACGCCATGGTCACCGAGTCGAGCGACCAAGCCCCGCCGGGAATCTGCTGACCCTGGTCATCGAGGGATTCCGGCCGCGGCCGACGTCCTGAGCAAGCAGAATGTCCCGGTGCGGATCGGGGTGCTCGGCGCGGTCGAGCTGTGGGGGCCGGACGGGACGGCGGTGAGCCTCGGCGGCCCGCGTCCGCGCGCGCTGCTGGCAGCCCTGGCGCTCAGCGTCGGGCGGCCGGTTCCGTTCGAGGACCTGGTCGACGCCGTATACGGGGACGAACCGCCGGCCAACGCCCAGCACGCGTTGCAGTCACAGGTGTCGCGGATCCGGTCGCTGCTGCCGGCCGGAAGCGTGACCCGGCATCCCCTCGGCTACGTCCTGGCCATCGAACCCGACGAGGTCGACGCCCACCGGTTCGAGCGCCTGGCCCTGGAGGGGCGGCAACTGCTGGCCCTCGGCGACCACGCCAACGCGCGCAAGGTGCTCAGCGAGGCGTTGGCGTTGTGGCGGGGGCCGGCGCCTTCCGTGCGACTGGACGACCTTCGGCTGTCGGCGCTGGAGGACCGCATCGAGGCGGACCTGGCGACCGGCCAGTCCGATGCGGCCGAACTGCGGCAGCTCACGGCGGATCACCCTTATCGCGAACGCCTTCGTGGTCAGCTGATGCGGGCCCTGGCGGCGGACGGCCGTCAGGCCGAGGCACTGGCCAGCTTCGACGACGCTCGCCGAACACTGGCCGACGAGTTCGGCGCCGACCCGTCGGCCGCGCTCGCCGACGCCCACCTGGCTGTGCTGCGCGGCGCCAATCCGGTACGTCCGGTGCCGGCCCAGCTGAGCAGTTTTATCGGACGGGACAAGGAAATCCGCCGGGTTGGCGATGCACTGCGGGCCGCCCGGCTGGTCACGATCACCGGCCCCGGCGGCGCCGGCAAAACCCGTCTGGCCATCGAGTCCGCCCGACGGGTGAACGAGGTGTGCTTCGTCGAGCTGGCCGAACTCGGTGATTCCGCGCAGGTGCCGCAGGCGGTGATCGGGGCGCTCGGGTTGCGTGACGGCGGGCTGTTCGCCGGTGGCGATGCGCCGGATCCGGTGACCCGTCTGATCGCCGGGCTGGCCGATCGGGATCTGCTGCTGGTGCTGGACAACTGCGAGCACGTGATCGACGGCGCGGCCCGGCTGGCGCGGCGGCTGCTGGCGTCCTGCCCGGGACTGAGGATCCTGGCGACGAGCCGTGAAACCCTTGGCCTGACGGGTGAATTGCTCTGCCCGCTGCCACCGCTGGCCGCCCCGGACACGATCCGGCTGTTCGAGGAACGCGCGCACGCGGTCCGTCCGGGCTACCGGCTCGACGCCGAGGTCGTCGGCCAGATCTGCGCAGCGGTCGACGGGCTGCCGCTCGGCATCGAACTCGCGGCCGCGCGGCTCCGGTCGTTCGAACTGGACGAGGTGCGGGCCCGGCTGGGGCGGCTCTCGCACGGTGATCGCACGGCCGAGCCTCGGCACCAGACGCTGCGTGCGGTGGTGGCCTGGAGCTGGGACCTGCTCGACGACGACGAGCGTGCGATGGCCCGCCGTCTGTCGGTATTTGCCGGCGGGGCAACGCTTTCCGCCGCTGAGGAGGTGTGCGGCCGGTCCGCCGACGTGTTGGCCAGCTTGGTCGACAAGTCGCTGGTCGAGGTCAACGACGGCCGGTATCGGATGCTGGAGACGGTCCGTGCGTTCTGCTCCGACCAACTCGGCGAGGAGAGCGAGCGGGCGCGCCGCCGGCACGCCGAGTACTTCCTCCGCCTGGCCGAGGAAGCCGAGCCCCGGCTTCGCACGGGCGAGCAGCTGGAGTGGATGGACCGGCTCACTGCCGAGCACGCCAACCTGATGGCGTCCCTGCGCTGGGCCGTCGGGGCGGACTCGGAGAGCGCTCTCCGGCTGGCCGCGAACACCACTTGGTATCTCTACCTCCGAGGCCTGCGCAGCGAGTCGATCCCATTGATCACCGAGCTGATGATCAATCTGGGAGAGCGCTCTCCCGCTGGTCTCGGCGAGGAGTACGCGCTCTGCGCGATCAGCGCCAACATGCACCTCGACCAGGTCGCGACCGTGCTTCGTGAGCTGGGCCGGACGCTGCGCTTCCCGTACCTGCTGATGCTGTGGGCCCTGATCGGTACGGCCGACGCACTCGCCTTGGAGATGTTCGGTGACGACCAGTGGTCCCGCGCGTTCGTGCAGACGGGCGAGGGGCTGCGGACCCTCTATCACGGTCAGCTCGACGTCTCACGGGCCGCCTTCGAGCGGGCATGCGCGTTGTTCCGTGCGGTGGGGGATCGGTGGGGTATCGCCAACACGGTCGACCTGCTCGCCGGAATCGCCGCCCTGGAAGGAGATCCGGCGACCGCGCTGTCTTTGGTGGACGAGGCGATCGAGGTGATCGGCCAACTCGGGGACGCCGAGGACGCGGCCGAATTGCAGTGCCGCCGGGCCGACAACCTCGTGCGGCTGGGCGAAGTGGCGGCCGCGCGGGCCATCTACGAGCGGGTGGCGGGGCTGGGCATCGTGCCGACGACGGCCTCGGCGCACCGGGGCCTGGGCGAGATCGCCCGGCTGGCCGGCGACCTGGACACGGCCCGTCAACTCCATGAGAGAGCGCTCTCCGAGTGCCCGTCGGGGTCGATCGTCGCCACCGAGATCCGGGGTCGGATCCTGTGCGGGCTCGGCGCCGTCGCCGCCGCCCAGGGCTATGCCGATCGGGCCCGTGAGCACTACGAGCGGGCCCGTGACGAGGCGCTGGCCAGGCAGAACCTGCCCATGGTGGCCACCGCCGAGCAGGGACTGTCCGGCGGCGGCCTGACCTGGGAGCAAACGCTTCACCGGCTCCGTGAGCGCTTCGTGAGCGACTGGTGAGCCGGCCGCCGCAGAGTCTGCGGCATGACGAAGAGCATCCTGGTCTCCGGGGCCAGCATCGCCGGCCCGGCCCTCGCCTACTGGCTGCGTGAACACGGCTACACCGTGACCGTCGTAGAGCGCTCTCCTGAGCCGCGCACCGGCGGCTACAAGATCGACGTCCGCGGCCGCGCCATGGAGGTGCTCGACCGGATGGGCATCGCCGACGAGGTCCGCCTGCACCACACCGACATGCGCGGCGGCGCGTTCCTCGACCGCCGTGGCCGAACAGTCGTGGAGATGGACGCCGACACCGTCGGCTTCCGCGAGCCCACCGACGTCGAGGTGCTGCGCGGCGACCTGGCCCGCATCCTGCTCGGTGCCACCGAGGGCGTCGAATACCGCTACGGCGACTCGATCACGTCGCTGACCGAGGACGAGCACGGCGTCGCCGTCACCTTCGAACGATCCCTGCCGCGGCGGTTCGACCTCGTGATCGGCGCCGATGGTCTGCACTCCGTGGTGCGGGCGCTGGCCTTCGGGCCGGAAGAGCGCTTTCTGCGCTCACTGGGCCACCACATCGCCATCTTCAGCGTGCCCAACCTGCTCGGGCTGGACCGCTGGGAGACCATCCAGGGCGAGAAGGGCCGTTCCCTCAACGTCTACAGCACCAGGCAGGACACCGCGGCCAAGGCCTCGTTCCTGTTCGTGTCGCCCGAGTCGGCCTACGAACGGCGCGACACCGCCCGCCAGCAACAGATTCTGGCCGAGGTCTTTGCCCCGCACGGCTGGATCGCGCCCCAACTGCTCGATGCCATGCCCGCCGCCCCCGACTTCTACTTCGACAGCCTGAGCGTCGTGGAGATGGAGTCCTGGTCCGCCGGCCGGGTCGCCCTGGTCGGCGACGCCGCCTACTGCCCGTCGCCCGCGTCCGGCCAGGGCACCAGTCTCGCCCTCGTCGGCGCCTACGTGCTCGCCGGCGAACTCGCCGCCGCCGGGGGCGACCACAAGGCCGCCTTCGCTGCGTACGAGCAACGAATGCGGCACTTCGTCACCGTCAACCAGAAGCTGTCCAGCAACATCAAGCGCATGGTGTCCGGCTCGCGGCTCACCCTCTGGCTCACCACCCTCATGATGCGGCTGATGCCCTACCTGCCCGGCACCGCCAAGATCATGGACAAGGTCCGCGCCGAGATCCGCGACGTGTCCAACGCCATCGATCTGCCCGACTGCCAAAGTCGTCCGGAATCAAGGACGGAACCTGTCCGCAATGGCCTCTAGCGTGGTTCTCAACCGGGAAAACCACCACGAGAGGGGCTCACGATGACCACCACCGAGCAGACGCTGACCGGCGAGCACGCCGAGCTGCTGGAGGCGCTGGGCAAGCACCGCTTCTTCCTGCGCTACACCGTCCAGGGCCTCACCGACGAGCAGGCCGCGCTCACCCCCACCGCCAGCCAGCTCTGCCTCGGCGGTCTCATCAAGCACGTCACTCGGGCCGAGCAGGGCTGGTACGACTTCATCCAGCACGGCCCCGACGCCCACTCCGGCACCGACATCGAGGGGCACCTCAACAGCTTCCGCATGCTGCCCGGCGAGACCCTCGAAGCCGTGCTCGCCGACTACGAGGCCGTTTCCCGCCGCACCGACGAGCTGCTCACCTCCGGCGTCGACCTCAACCAGAGCCGGCCCCTGCCCGTCGCCCCCTGGTTCCCGCCCAACAGCAGCTGGTCCATCCGCCGCGTCCTGATGCACATCATCGCCGAGACCGCCCAGCACGCCGGCCACGCCGACATCATCCGCGAGACCATCGACGGCCAGAAGAGCATGGGCTGACCTGCGGAACCCGCTATTGTCCACAGGCCGTGAGTTGTCCACATGTGGATCTTGGCTCAGGTTGGCGCCGGTCCACTCTCGATAGACTGGCAGCGGGGGACGCCCCCTTGGGTTGGGTGGGCAATGGGGGGTGGCTCAGGGGGCAAGCCTCCTGCGCAACGCGGAGTTCCACGCCAAAGGAAGCGCCATTGGGCGAAGCTTGCCCCAACAGTGCCTCGATAGGCCATTGCCCGTCCAGCGCTGTGCCAGTGCGGGCGTGAAGACCGGACCGTTCCGCGCTGCTGTGCGGTTACGCCCGGGCGACGGTGGTGAAGCGGACGCGGCGGTCGGTGCCGGTCCACTCGATGCGGGAGGTGCCGGACAGGTGGAGCCGGGCGCCGGTGTCGAAGTCGAGGAAGAGCAGGGCGGTGTCGCCGGTGACGGCGATGTTGCCGAGGCTGTTGAACATGTTGTTGCCGGGGAAGTCGTCCCACCACAGGTCGTCGCCGTCGAGGTGGACGAAGCCGGCGGGGCCGCCGCGGTGGGAGGCGTCGGCGCCGCGCTGGGGATGGATGGTGCCGAGGAAGAAGGTGTCGGCGCCGGTGATGAGCGCGGAGCGGTTGGCCAGCGAAGGTGGCGGCACGGCGGGGAAGCGGTGCGCGGGGTTGATGTACTGGGGGCAGTTGCCGTACGCCTGCTCGACCTCGATGTGCAGCCCTCCGTCGACGCGGGTGAGCAGCCCGTTGACGCGCATCCGCCGCCGGGCGGCGAAGTCGATGGCGACCATGCCGATCGGCTGCCCGGAGGGCAGGTCGTGCAGGGGATCTCCCTTGTGGGGCACGGCGTTCACATGCAGCGAGGCGTTGTGGCCGGCGAGGAAGCCGGGCCGGGCGACCAGGGGAGACGTCCACAGTAGACCGTCCCGGCCGCGAGCGGTGATGACGGCCAGGTCCCGCCCGGCCAAGAACCGGCCGGCCCCGCCGGAGAGGTCGGGCGGGGCGAGCATGGGGCTGAGCCGCTGGGCCAGCAGCCGCACGCCGGCTCGTTCCTGCACGGCCAGTTCACCGCTGTGGAAGCCGCCCATCACGTCCCCCAAAGGTTCGGAATCTGAACCGATGGTGGCACGGATGGGCGGCCCTGTCAAACGGTTGGGCTACAAGGTATCCGTTAGATAGGTGGCGACGGTGAGATCGTCCGAGGGACCGCCGACGACGCCGATGTGGCCGTCGGGCCGGACCAGCACCCGCACATCGTCGAAGGTCAACAGGGTGAAGTCCTGGTGCCGCAAGGACTCCTGCCACGGGGCGCGGAAGCCGGCGGCCGGCCCGTCCCACCGCACGAGGTTGCGCGACAGCGGACTGTCGGGATAGCCGAGGCCCAGCTGGGCGTGCTCGGGCTTGCGCCCCGTCTCGATGCCGCCGGTGCCGGCCTGCACGGCCTCGGTGATCAGCTGGAGACGCTCGGAACTGGTGTCCAAGGTCCACTCGGCGATCGGCAGCCGTTCCAGCTCGTACGTGTCGAGCAGCTTGTCGCCGGCCTCGCCGTTGATCACAGCGGCCAGCTTCCAGCCCAGGTTGTAGGCGTCCTGGATACCGGTGTTCATGCCGAGCCCGCCGGCCGGCGGGTGCACGTGCGCCGCGTCGCCGGCCAGAAAGACGTTGCCCACACGGAACTTCCGCACCATGCGGACGTTCACGCGATAGGTCGACAGCCAGGTCGCGTTGCTCAGCGTCACGCCCGGCTGCCCGACCATCTCGTCGAACAGCCGCTGGAAGACCTCCAGCGACGGCTCCAGCCGCGAGCCGTCGCCCGTCACGATCTGCACCTGCCACTGCGGGACCGTGCGGAACGGCGTCAGGGCATAAAAGCCCTGGCCGATCCACATGTGCGCGATGCTGGAATCCAGGCCGCTGACCTCGACGTCGCCGAGCAGCATCACGTGCTCGCCGTCGGCGCTGACGCCCTCGAACGGCACACCCAGCAGCTTGCGGACCGTGCTGCGCCCGCCGTCGCAGCCGACGATGTAGTCGGCGTCGATCCTGCCCTGGCTGGTCGTGCCGTCCAGGGCCAGCAGCTCGGTGTCGAGTTCGACCTTGACGCCGTGGACGGACAGCTTGTCCCGCAACGCCTCCTCGACCTTCCACTGTGGAATGATCAGCGCCGTCGCGTCGACCTCGCGGCTGAACTCGCGGTTGACGTAGAGCCGCGACCTCGAATGCTGCCCCTCGGCCAGCATCTCGTCCCGAACGCCCAGATCGGCCAGCACCTCGAGGCTGCGGTCCTGCAAGCCCTTGCCGCGCGAGCCGGAGAAATACGCCGGCGCCTTGTCGATCACCCGCACCGGCACGCCCCGCCGGGCCAGGTCCAGGCCGAGGGTCAGGCCGGTCGGGCCGGCCCCCACCACCAGAACTGTCATGACTCTCCCCCTGTGATTCCGTTCAGGAGCAACGCGACGAGTTGGTCGCGCAGCTGGTTCAGATCGCGGCCGGCCATGATCGCCGGAATCCGTCCGGCCATGCCCGGCACCGCCATCAGGGTCACCATGGCCGTCGCGTACAGCACCTCGAACGCCACATCGGCGCGGAACACCCCGGCCTCGACCCCGCGTTCGTGCAGCTCACGCAGCCCGGCCGGCAGCCGGTCGGCCGGGACCGGCGGCCGCGCCTCCCAGCCGCCGACCCCCTCCTGCAGGGCCAGGGCGATGACCAGCGGCCGGTCCTGCACCAGGTCGAACATCGCCTCGAACGCCTGCTTCATGCCCTCGTACGGCTCGAGCTCGCCGGCCGGGGCCATCCGCTCGCGCCAGGCCACCGTCATGCCGCCGATCTCGTGCTGCAACACCGCCTGGAACAGCCCCTCCTTGCTGCCGAAATGGTGGTAGATCATGCGCTCGTTCACGCCCGAGCGCTGCACGATCTCCCGGATCCGCGTCCCCTTCAACCCGTTTCGCGCGAATTCCTCCGCGGCGGCGGCGAGCAGGGCATCCCGGCTATCCATGAAGTAAATGTTTACTGCAGCACGGGCACGCGTCAAGGATAACGGGGAAATGCCTGGTCAGAGCTCGTGCCGGCGCTCGGCGACCGGTCGGATGTCGATCACGGCATCGGCCACGGCGGTCGGCCCGGGCACCGTGAGCAGTCGGGCCGCGATCTCGGTGGCGGCGTCGTGGCGGTCGCGCTCGACAACCCGGTAGCCGGCCACCGCCGGCTCGCGCGGGCTGCCGGTCACCAGGTCGGGCCTGCCACCGGGACACACGGACAAATCGGTAAACTCGGCCGGGTGGCCGACGAAGACCAGACCGTCCGCATCGACGGCACCCTGAAATTCCCGCCGGTGGCGGGCAGTCTGGAGCCGCCGACCCAGGGCGACCCGGGGCGGCGTCGGCTGCTGAAGCGCGGGCTGATCGGGGCCGGCGCGGTGGTGGGCGCCCTCGCGCTCCTCTACGGCGTGGATCTGTTGCTGTCCCAAGGCGCGTTGCCCCGGGGCACCACGGTGGCCGGAGTGGACGTCGGCGGGCTGAGCCGGGCCGATGCCGAGCAGCGGCTGCATTCGGCCCTGGACGCCAGGATCGCCCAGCCGCTGAAGGTTCGGGCCGGGGACGTGGACACCACTCTCGACGCCAAGTCGGCCGGGCTGGCCGCGGACTGGCCGGCCACGCTGGACCAGGCCGGGGAGCAGCCGCTGAACCCGTTCGTCCGGCTGGTGTCCTTCTTCGACCGCCGAGAGTCCCCATTCGTGTCCAAAGTGGACGAATCGGCGCTCGACAAGGCCTTGCAGGGCTTGAAGGTCGACCGCGACCCGATCGAGGGCACAATCCGCTTCGACGGCACCACGCCCACGGCCGTCAACCCGCAGTCGGGCCAGAGGCTGGATGGCGCCGCAGCCAGGCGAGCCGTGGTGGACAACTGGATCGGCGGCGCGCCCGTGACGCTGCCGGTGGCCAGCGCCTCGCCGAAGGTGAGCGCCGACGCCGTGCGCGAGGCCGTGGAGAACTACGCCAAGCCGGCGGTGTCCGGGCCGGTCACCGTGAAGGGCGACGGCAAGGACGCCACCCTCCAGCCGGCGACCATCGCCGCCGCGCTCGGATTCTCTCCTGGCGACAACGGAAAGCTCGCGCCGAAGCTGGACCACGGCAAGGTGGTGGAGGCGCTCAAGCCCCAGCTAGCCAGCACCGAGCAGCAGGGCAAGGACGCCCAGGTGGTGATCGAGGGCGACAAGCCGGTGGTCAAGCCGTCGGCCGACGGGCGCGGCGTGGACTGGGACAAGAGTCTGGCGGGGCTGCCGGACCTGTTGTCGCACAAGGACAATCGGGTGGTCACGGCGACCTACGCCAAGCAGCCGGCCAAGCTCACCACCGAGCAGGCCACCCAGCTGGGCGTCAAGGAGATCGTCGGCGAGTTCACCACCGGCGGCTTCGCCGCCGACTCCGGCGTCAACATCCGGGTGGTGGCCGAGAAGGTCAACGGGGCCGTGGTCAAACCCGGGGAAACCTTCAGCCTCAACGGTTACACCGGCCCGCGCACGGCCAAGCAGGGCTACGTCGAGGCCGGCATCATCGAGAACGGCGCCCCCGGCACCGCCGTCGGCGGCGGCATCTCCCAGTTCGCCACCACCCTCTACAACGCCTCGTACTTCGCCGGCATGGCCGACGCCGGGCACACCGAGCACAGCTACTACATCAGCCGCTACCCGGCCGCCCGCGAGGCCACCGTCTTCCAGAATCCCGACGGCAGTAGCGTCATCGATCTCAAGTTCACCAACGACGGGCCCACCGGCATCGCCATCCAGACCATCTGGACGCCGCAGAACATCACCGTGCGGCTGTGGGGCGTCAAGCGCTACCAGGTCGAGTCGGTGCCCGGCGAGCGCACCAACTTCGTCGAACCGCAGCCCCGCCCCGGCCCGGCCCACAACTGCCACGCCTCGAACGGCGGCCCCGGCTTCACCGCCACCGACACCCGGGTGATCAAGGACCTCACCGGTCGCGAGGTCTCCCGGCACACCCGCAAAAAGGTCTACGACCCGGCCCCGAAGATCACCTGCGGTTGATCGGAAAATGGGTGCTTTCGGCGTAAACCGAACGTCGAAACGGCCGTTGTTACGGCGCGCGCAATTCCTTCACACGATCGTGTAGGGGTTGATGTGAGGGGTGGCGTCGGCGGGTAGAACGTACGGCGATGAGACCCGCTTATCGCACATCATTCGACGTGCTCACCCACGCCCTCACCCAGTGTCACGCCGATCGAATCAGCGCCGCCCTCGTTCTGGTCGGCGATCCGGGTGGGGTGATCCATTTTCGGGACGGCGCGGTGATCGCGGCGCACAGCCCCGGGGCGCCCGGGGTGGCGACGCTGCGGGCCGTCGCCGAGGACCCCCTCGGCGCGGCCATCGCGGACGCCGCGTTCGCGATCGCCGTCGGCGGCGTCGCGCACTTCGTCGTCGACGACACCGCCGATGTGCTGCCGCCCGTGGTCGACGGCGTCCCCGTTCGTCGACTGCTCGGGCAGGTCGCGGTCCGGCTGGCGGTGCTCGCCGCGTCGCCCTGCCCGGTGTCGCCGTATCGAGAACGCCTGGTCGCCACCGGTCGTGAGCCGGCAGGCGAGTTCCGCGAGATCGTCGACCACGCCACCGGCCGGCGCACCGCGCGGGACATCGCGTTCGCGATCGGCCGCGGCGTCCACCCGGTCACCGTCGACGTGGCGCGGATGCTGGGCGAGGACGTGCTGGCGATCGTGCCCGCATCGGCGTTCGGCGGACGGGTGCACCTCACCTCGGCCACGCTGCGTCCCCGCGCGCCGGAGCCGTAGCGGTGGCGCGCTTCGCCTGGCGCCGGCCGGCCTTTCTGAAAGGGAAAAGAAGAACCGTGGACTATGACGCGTTAGCCGTCGAGTTGCGCAAGCTCAGGGAAACCGTGGCCGGCGTGACGGACACGGTTATCGCCGCGGTCGACGGGATTCCCATAGTCTCGGACGTCGCGGACAGTGTCGATCCGCTGAACATATCCGCGCTCGCCGCCGCCAATCTCGGAATCGCCCGGCAGGCGGCCGAGGTGACCCGCCAGGGCACCCTCAACCAGACCGTCGTGTTCAACAGCGGGGGCTATATGGCCGTGTACGCCATCGGCCGGGTCGCGCTGCTGGTGGTGCTGGGCGACAGCGGCCTGAACCTGGGCCGCCTGCTGTACGAGACCCGGCCCATGACCGACCGGATCGGCTCGATCCTCGCTCCCTAGACCCCTCAGGTAAGGAAGTGCGTCCGATGAACATCGATACCGCCCTGAAGGAAGCCATGTCCATCGCCGGCGCGGTCGGCGTCGCGCTGGTCGACTACGAGAGCGGCATGTCGCTGGGCACCAGCGGCGGCGGCGACTGGCTGAACCTGGAGCTGGCCGCCGCCGGCAACACCGAGGTGGTGCGGTCCAAGCTCCGGGTGATGTCCACCCTCGCGCTCAACGACAGCATCGAGGACATCCTGATCACGCTGCACCGCCAGTACCACCTGATCCGCCTGATGAACTCGATGAAGACCCGCAGCTCCCTGTTCCTGTACCTGGTGCTGGAGCGGGAGCAGGCCAACCTCGCGCTGGCCCGGCACAACCTCAAGCGCATCGAGGGCGAACTTCAGGTGTGACCCGCCCGGCGATCCGTGCCCGCCCACGGATCGCCCCGAGGGCGACCGCGACGCCGGATAGCTCGGCCGGGGTCAGTCGACTCGCAGGCCGTCCAGGTAGAACGCCAGGAACCGTTGCCAGCCGTCGGGATCGCGGTGGATCACCTCGGACATGGCCAGGACCAGTGGCGTCACGTCGGAGGGCTGGAAGTCCGGGCGCAGCCGGCCGGCGGCCTTGGCCCGCTCGATGACGAGCTCGGCGTGCACCTGCCCCCGGTGGCAGACCTCGAGCACCTCGGGCGTGAGCGTGATGCGCTGGGCGATGGCGTCGTTGAGGCCACGGTCCTTGACCTGCAACGCGAAGATTCCGAACAGGTAGGTCTCGAACGCCCGCCACGGGTCGTCCTCGGCCTGCGCCTTGGCGGCGATGGCGTCCAGCGCGGGGCCGATCCGCTCCGGCAGCAGCGCGTTGAAGAAGTCGTCGCGGGTGGGAAAGTGGTTGTAGAGCGTGCCGATGCTGACGCCGGCCCGCTTGGCGATGTGCTCCAGCGGGGCGTCCAGGCCGTGGGCGGTGAACTCGTGGGAGGCCGCGGCCAGCAGCTTGTCCCGGTTCCGGATCGCGTCCGACCGCAGTGGCCTGGTCATGACTCCAGTGTAAGCAACCCGAGGGCACCCTCAACTTGTGCTACGGTGAAAGTCGAGAGAACCCTCAAGTTACTGGGAGGAATCATGACGGCAGTGGTCATCGGCGTCGGCCCCGGCCTGGGCATGTCGATCGCCCGCCGGTTCGGCCGGGAGGGGCATCCGGTCGCCCTGATCTCGCGCCGCGACACCCGGCACGCGGGTTACCTGGCCGAGTTGGCCGATGCCGGCGTCAAGGCCGAGGCCTTCGTCGCCAACGTCCAGGACCCCGACCGGCTTCGGTCCACTGTGGACGCCGCGGTCGACCGGCTCGGGCCGGTCGAGGTCGTCTACTACGGCCCCAGCTCGATCGGCCCGGGGGACTTCGACATCCCGACGGCCCCGCTCGACGTCGCCACGTCCGACGACATCCGCACGGCCATGCGGTACGTCTACCCGGCGGTCGACACCGTGCAGCACCTGTTGCCGGGCATGCTCGAACGCGGCAGCGGCACGCTGTTGTTCGCCGGCGGCCTCAGCGCCGTCCGCCCGATGCCCATGATCGGCGCGTTCGCCGTGCCCAGCGCCGCCCTGCGCAACTACGTCCTGACCCTCAACGCCACCGTGGCCGACAAGGGTGTGCTGGCCGCCAACCTGATCGTCGGCGGCCTCATCGCGCGCGGCGACATCCACGACCATGTGCTGGCCAACCGGGAGACCTTCGGCGAGATCGGGACCCTCGACCCCGACGACATCGCCGAGGTCGCCTGGGATCTGCACGTCAAGCGGGACCGCGCCGAGGAGGTCTTCAGCGTCTTCGACTAGACGGATTCGGGCCCGGCCTGGTCGCACCGCAGACCGGCGGCCACCTCGGCCGCCAGGTCCGCGACCTGGCCGAGCCCTACCGCTGCGACCTCGACGATCTGGTCAGACCCAGGCCGACTCGGGGATGCGGTCGAGCAGATCGCATCGCCGGTCGAGGGCCGGGATCAGCGCCGCCGGGTCCCGATGGTCGGAGACCGGGTCGGACAGGTCGAGGTTGTCACCCAGCAACTCCATGCTGCGGATCTGCTCGGCATTGGCCAGCAGGTACTGCATCACGGCGGGATTCAGCACCGCGCGGGCGAAGCCCTCGTTCTCGGCGCTGACCCGGAACTGGGCGTCGAAGTCCGGGTTGCCGTACTTCAGGTCCCCCATGCCCAGTGCGCTGTTGACCTGGTTCGCCAGACGCGGCTCCCTGAAGACGGTCAGCGCCGGACCAGGCGCGACCGTCCGCACGAAGATCACCTTGTTCCACTCGATGTTGCCGGCGTAGTGGACCCGAAACAGGGCGGAGATGAACGGCCGTCCTCGGTGCGTGCCGGTGATGATCTTGTGCGCTTGGTCGGCCCGGGGCGGCAGGTGGTAGGGCTGCAACGGGTTCAGCGGGCCCTGCCTGGTCGGCATCTTGATCAACGGTCGCCGGGTGTGCTCGCTCTGCGCGTTGAACACCGAGACGAACGAGTCGTTGCGCTCCTCATATTTCCAGCCTCGACGGGGAAGTTCGGCGTTGAGCCGCTCCATGATCCCCTGCTCGTCGGCGTTGTAGGAGCGGCGCAGGAAGACCATCATCACGATGATCGCGACCGCGACCAGCACAATGCCCCCGCCGGCTATGGCGAGGATCGCCGCCGGACTCATCAGAAGGCGTCCTCACTGAGCACGCCACTGTCCTCGAAGGACTGATCGTCGCGCGGCGGTCGCGGTTCGCGGAACCGCGCCGGGGGCGGCACGACGGCGGTCGGCCGGGCGTCGCCGAACAGCCGCTCGTCCGAGTCGAGCACCCGGTCCAGCAGTTCGGTGTCGCCGAGCCCGCGGCGGACCACCTCGGCCTGCTGCTGGGCGGCCGACGCCCGGGCCTGGGCGATCGCCTGCATCACGCCGGCCGACAGCGCTTCCGGCGTGGTCGAGCGGATCTGGTCGGTGAAGGTGACCGAGGTGATCGACCCGCCGGGCCCGGCCACCACCGTCACCACGCCGTCGGGCGAGGTGGCGCGGCCCTCGGCGTTCCGCAGCTCGTCGGCCATCCGCTGGTAGGACTCGGCCCGCATCCGGTTGTCGGCGGCGGCCTTGTCGATCGCCTCGATACGGGACAGCAACTGCCGCGCGGTGTCACTCATTGGGCGCCTTCGGGCTTGATGGTCGACAGGAACTTCTGGAAATCGCCGATGACCTGCTCGAACTGTTCCGGCAGCGCAGACAGCACGACGTGCAGGACGGCGCGGAGCTCGGTGTCGCGCTGGTCGCGCATGCCGAGGAAGACCTGGAACTGGATGATGTCCCGCGGCTGGCCCTTGAGGTCGATGGTCAGTTTGACCGCCTGGGTGAGGCCGGGGTTCTCGGCCGAGCCGACCTCGTTGCGCCGTCCCAGCTGGACGTTGCGCGCGCCGCTGGCCCGCAGCCGCGCGACCGCCTCGTCGCCGATGGCGGTCAGCGACTCCGACTCGCCGCGCAGCTCGCCGGTGATGGTGATGTTGGCGGTGAACCCGTTCTGGATGGTGCCCGGGTGCAGGGCCACGAAGGCGGCGTCGGGCGTGCCGACCTCGTCCGGTGGCACCGACCGCCAGCCCTCGGGCAGCGAGAACTCGATCGGCACCGGGATGGTGGCTGCCACGTTGCGTCTCTCTCCTGATCGATGGGGGAAGGGTCAGAAGCCCAGGAAGTGGCCGACGTCCGCCGCCGCGTTGGCGATCCCGTGGCCCACATCGGCGGCGACATGGCCGACGTCCTCGGCCACATTCTCCACGGTGTCGACGACCGCCGCAGGATCGACGCTGATGTCGAAGCCGACCTTCGCGCCCACGCCGAGCCCGATGCCCACGGACGCGCCGAGGTGGAACTTGCCGTCGTCGCCCATGCCGATCTGGCCGCTGGCCTCGGCACCCGCGCCGGCCCACGCCTCGCCGTGCACACCGGCCGTGACACCGGCGACCTCGGCGCTGGCGTCGCCGGAGACCCGGGCCCCGGCGAACGCCTCGGCGCTGGCCTGTGCGCCGGTCCAGCCGATCTGGCCGTCGGCCTTGGCCTCGGCCCCGACAAAACCGTCGGCGCTGCCCTTGAGGCTGGCCGGCCCGGCGTTCAGCTCGCCCTCAGCGTGCCCCTTGGCCAGGTACGCCTCGGCGCTGGCCCCGCCGGCCAGGCCGAGGATGCTCGCGCTGCCGTGCGCCTCCGCGCCGGCGCCGAGCACGGATCCGTCCAGTTTGCCGCTGCCGGAGAAGGCGCCGTTGTCGAACTGGCCCTCCAGCGACCCGTGCAGCAGGTCCACATTGGCCGAGGCCGCGACCGTCGACTCCGAGGTGTCGATGCCCAGCGCGTCCAGGACGCCCTTGATGTTGTCGGTGAACATCCCGTCGGACTGGCTGCCGAACTCACGGCTGTAGCTGCGGCCGCCCTTGTTCTTCTGCCAGCCGCCGGGGTCCTCCTCGACCCACTCGCCCTTCTCGGGATCCCATTTCTTGACCTTCTCGCGCTCGTCGGCGCCGAAGTCCTTGCCCCCGAGTTTCTTGGTATAGCTGCCGTCGTCGTTCTTGGAGAACCCGAGGGCCCTGGCCACCAGACCGCCGACGGTCTCGACCTTCTCGCGGGCGTTGTCCAGGATCTGCTGCGCCTCCTGGGCGGCGGCCTGACCGGGATCCTGGAACGGGTCCATGGTCTGCCCGGCGGCCTGCGCCTGCTGGGCCTGGGCGTTGTACTGCGCGGCCGCCGTCCTGCTGGCCGCCTGCGCCTGGGTGAAGGCCTCGATGGCCCGCTGGGCCTCGCTCTGGCCCCACGTCAGCACGTCGCCGAAGTCGGCCAGCGCCGTCGCCTTGTCGCCGACGGTCGCGATGGCCTGCTCCCACTTGGACGGCTCCGCGCCGAACACCGCGCGGAAGGCGTCGCTGGCCTCGCCGACCCACTGGGCCGGGTCGATGCCGCCGAGATCGTCCTTGATCCCGCCCATCAGCTGGATGTTGCCCACCAGGTCCCGCAGGTCGCTGGAGATGCGCTCCGGCTCGCCGGGGATGAGGTCCTTGGGGTTGCTGGTCTGCCCGAGTTCGGCCGGCATCAGTACTCGACATCCTTGGCTTCGTCGCCGCCGGTGGAACCGGGGAACAGTTCGCGGGACCGCTCGGGGCTCATCACGCCGCCGGGGCCGTCGGCGTAGCCGACCCGGTCCTTCTTGAGCATGCCGCCGCCGTCGGCGGCCTCGGTGCTGGGCTCGCCGAGCCGCTCGTGCAGCTCGTTGGGCGTCAGGTTGCCGGTGAAGCCGCCGCCGGGCACGCCGGGCAGGCGCTCGCCGATCGGGACGTCGCCCGGGTCGACGCTCTCGCCGCCCAGGATCCGGCCGATCCGGCCGGCGACCCCGCCGGTCGTGCCGCCGGGCTGCCCGAACTCGCCCTCGATGGCGCCGATGACCTTGCCGGCGAAGCTGTCGGAGTCGGCGTAGCCCATGGCCGCCGCCTTGAGGCTCTCGCCGTGCCCCTCGGCCTTGTCCCGGAGCTTGCCGATCTCGGACTTCATGTCCTCGATGAACTGTCCCCAGCCGGCCTGCACCCCCGGGTGCCCGTAGTCGCCGCTGGGTTCCTGCCACAGCATCGCGGCGGCACTGCCCACCGCGTCGCTGATGGCGTTCGCGGTCCGGAACAGCTCCTCCGGGACCGCGCCGAAGCCGCCAGTCATGATGTCGCCCCTGATTCCCCGGTCACCGTGCTGTGAGCAACCGTCGCAGAGTGGCGGGGCCGGTTGGGGGTGGTTGACCACCTATCACCCATTTGGGGGATAGGTACGGTTTGGGTGGACGGCGCTACCGCAGTCTGTCCACTGCGGACCGGCCCGGCCGCACGATGTAGTCGACGCTGACCCCGGCCAGCTCGGCGACCTCCTCCCGCCGCAGGCCCGGGGACCGCCGGGTCATCGGCGGCGCCATGAAGATCGAAGCCCGGCGCTGATCCTCAGGCGACCAGCTCGCCGCCCTGGATCACGTGCCGAAAGTTCTTCGGCTCGGCCAGCACCCCGATGTCCTCCACCGGATCTCCTTCCACGACAAGGAGATCCGCGTGCGCGCCCACGGCGAGGGTCCCGATCTCACCGGTCAGGTCCAGCAGGTCCGCCGCCGTCGTGGTCGCCGCGCGGATCACCTCCAGGGGCGTCTGCACCTCGGCCCGCAGCCGGAACTCGTGGTTCTGGCGCCGATGCATGCCGCCGAGCAGATCGGTGCCGTAGACCAGTTTCACGCCGCCACGAGACGCTCGCTCCAGGGCTGCCAGGCCCGCGCCGAGGACATCGTCCACCTTGCGCCAGCTCGACTCCGGGAGTCCGTGCTCGCGGCCTTCCTCCTTCAGGGCCCAGTAGGTCACGAGGGTCGGCACCAGGAACGCGTTGTGGGACAAGAACAACTCGACACTGCGGTCGTCGATGAGGTTGCCGTGCTCGATGGAACGCACGCCCAGTTCCAGGGCTCGGTTCACCGCCCGGGCCGTGTACGCGTGCGCGGCCACGTAGCGATTGGCCGCCTCGGCCTCCTCGACGATCGCGCGCAGTTCGTCGGCCGAGTACTGGGTCGAGTCGATGCGGTCGGTCGGGGAGGCAACGCCTCCGGAGGCCATCACCTTGATGTGGTGCGCGCCTTTGCGCAGCTCGTCGCGCGCCGCCGCGCGGACCGCGTCGACACCGTCGGCCACCCGGCCGAGGCCCGCGCAACACGGGTGGTCCTCGCGGGCGTTGGCCCCGCGGGTGCGGCTGTCCCCGTGGCCGCCGGTCTGGCTCAGCGCCCGGCCGCAGAACAACAGCCGTGGGCCACGGAACAGGCCCTCGGCCTGCGCATCGGCCAGACCGTAGTCCGCGCCCGAGGCGTCGCGGACGGTCGTGAAACCGCGGTCGAGCATCTGGCTCATCGTGCGCATCGCGTGCGCGGCCGCATAGGACGGTGACGTCGACGGCAGCGAACCGAGATCCGCTGTCAAGGCTGTGACGTGCACGTGGGCGTCGATCAGCCCCGGCAGCACCACCGCGCCTCGCAGGTCCAGGGTCCGCACATCGGCCGGGCCCTCGTCGGCGATGCGGCCGTCCACGCAATGCAGGTCGCCCTCGGTGTACTCGCCTGTCGCCGGGTCCAGCAGCCGGGCGTTGCGCAGCAGCAGGGATCCGTTCACCGTTCCTCCAGTTCCAGCAGCGCCGCCGCCGCCAGCGGCGCGAGCGACTCGGCCGCCGCGACCGAATCCTCGTCGTAGCTTCCTTCGGTGTCGAGGATGTTGAGCACGCCCAACGTCCGACCGCCCACCACGACCGGCACGTTGATCACCGCGCCGCAGCCCAGCTCCGCGATCAGCCGGTGGTCGGCGAAGACCTCCCGGACGGCGGCGGCGTCCGGG
This sequence comes from Kutzneria sp. NPDC052558, assembly GCF_044547355.1. Classification (NCBI taxonomy): domain Bacteria; kingdom Bacillati; phylum Actinomycetota; class Actinomycetes; order Pseudonocardiales; family Pseudonocardiaceae; genus Kutzneria; species Kutzneria sp. NPDC052558. The sequence continues at coordinate 20,676 of NZ_JBIUAG010000012.1, read as the reverse complement.
CCCAGATAGGGCCGCTGTCCGAGGACGCACCCCGCCAGCCAGCCCTCGCGGCCGCCGCCGAGCAGGTCCTCATGGTGCCCGCCGAGGGCGTGACCTTCTCCGCTTCCCTCACGGCCGGCATGGCCCTGGCCCAGGCCATCGTCGCCGAACTGGCCGCCGTCGACCCCACCCGCACCGCCGAGTCCATCGAGTCCGCCGAGGCCATGTGGTCCCGCTACAACCTCCTACACCGCCGCTCCAAGCCCTAGAGCACCCGCGCAGCACGGCGGAACGATGGCTTTCGACAGCTGCGCGACCGCACCCCGAAACGCCATCCCAAGCCCCTCTTCGGCTTGGCCCAGGGGCGAAGCCCCCAGGCTCTGTGCGCCCCCCACCGCTTCGCTGGCTTAGAGGTCCGGGGGGCGAAGCCTCCCCGGCACAAGCCCAAAGCCCGGCCATGAAAAGTGGCCTCCCCGCCGGGGGTCCGGGGGGCGAAGCCCTCCCGGCGTGGGGGCCTGGGGGCCGTGCCCCCAGAAGACCCCCGATCGATAACGGCCCGCGCCCTCCGCGGGCACAGCTCACCCAATCGATCGCGTGCCCCTGGCAGGATTCGAACCTGCGACACACGGTTTAGGAATGCTCCTATCCGCTCGCGCACCCGTGTCTACCTGGGATTATGTGGCGGTCACGCTTGCACCATGGTCCCTGTGGTCACGGTTGTGTTGCACTTCGCACCACGACCGGCACCATGGGCTCGTGACGACATTGAGTCCACCATGGACGATCAACGTGGTCGAGTGATGGCCGCTGTTCATCTGTCGTGGGCACCGTGACCGCAGCCAGTCCGAGCGCATGCCGTCTTGGTTGGCTCCGTATCGGTTCAAGGGGTGACTGTCTATTTCTTCTCGTTCTGCGACTGGTGTCATCGAAGGCGGTTGGTGAGTGCTCGGAGCCGTCGATCCTGTCGTGCGGAACCAATGTCTGCGGCAAGTTGGCGGGCCACTGTCGCATGTTCACGCGCGGCGTCTCGTTCGCCGAGCGTCGCCAGTGCGGTTGCCAAGTCGACGCGCAGGGCTGTCTCGGCTCGGGTGAATGACGGGTCAAGCCGGTCGAGCGCGCTGGACAATACCGCGACAGCCTCGGCGTCGCCGAAACGAGCGAGCGCGTGACCGCGCCAGCGTGCAAGATGTGTCGAATCGAGCGCGACGTACGGGCCGTCGAAATTCATCGAATCGATGGGAAGTAGGTTGGCGGCTTCATCGAATGCGTGGAGGCTTTCACTTCGTCGGCTGTCTGCCGCCAGCGCCTCGCCGTGTGCTGCCGCGAGCCATGCTCGAAACAGATGCGAGCAGGAACGATCGGCGCGAGCCCGTACGTCGGCAAGGATGTCGACGGCGTCCCCCGGCTGGCCAAGGTCGAGCAGGACGAAGGCTTGTTCGGCGAGTGAGTGTGTCTCGAACGATAGTGTGCCAGATTCGATCGCTGCCGATTTTGCTCGTTCATAGTGTTGCCAAGATTCTGAGACGCTGCCAATGTCCAACGCTTGCCATCCTGCTAGCGTGTGCAACTCGGAGAGTAGGCCGGCAAGCTGAGCCCTCATGTGTGGATGCAGGCTGTGTGACAACAAGCGTCCAACCTGTCGGGCCTTTGTCTTCACCTCCTCATGTGCAACGACAGCGCCCAACTGGCGGTCAATTTTGCGGATGGTGTTGAGTTGCTCCCCAAGTAGCGAGATTACGGCGCTGTCGACGCGTCGAGAGGTGCTGATCATTTGGCGAAGCTCGCCGGTCGAGTCGGATATTACCTCCACGGGAGGTGGTGCTTCCAACAACTCGTCAATGTCCATACTGAAAATGCGTTCGAGTAGTCGCGCGGTTGCTGGACGTACGGGGCCGAGTGCGCTTCCATCTGACCGGCGGCCGGCAACGAGCCTTTGCAGATGGCGGAGGCTGAGTGTTCCGGGTTCCTTGTTCTCTTGCGCGAACTCTTCGGCGTAGTTGACGAACTCCTCGAACGTCTGCTGCCGGTCCCGGATCAACTGTTCCAGGACGGTCCGCGCGGGGTGTCCCCCTCGACCTCGCTGGGCCATCTCGCCTCCTCTCGGTCGGCCCCGATATGTCGTGCCTATGTCGTGCCCGTGTCGTGGACCTCGGCTCGGGATGACGACAGTCTGATTTCAGTCTGCCATGGCCACTCGCACGTGGTCAGCAGGCCGTCCGGCGATTCCGTCACGTGCACCGCTCCGCACACGCCGGACAACCCCTTGCTGCGGCGGGCGCTGGTCACCCCGACTCGGCTCCCGCCGCAGCTCGACCGTCGGAGGCGAACGGCGTGACCGGATCGGAGATCCGCACTTACCGGTGGCAGCCTGCCGACGGCAAGCGCCACGCGGTTCCTGGCGGCCGAGTGAAGCCGGGCGAGCAAGTCACGACTCTGGTGGGGGAGCGCGTGACGGTGCCGACGCAGCGACTTGGACCAACCGAGTGGACATGGCCGACATGCGTTCGCTGTTGGGACGAAGCCAAGACGTGCACGCACATTTCGCTTGCAGGGCTTGGAGTTCGGTACGACGTCGACACCAAGGCGGCCCAGCATCCGGACAAGCGCCGATCGGCGTGACCACCGCGCGACGCGAGCAATCGTTCGATCACTTCAAGGAGCACGACATGGGCATGGCCGACGGCCACAACCCGAATGAATGGAGCCTCAACGCTGACTGGCGGCCGGCCGAGGTCGACACGGAGCGTGCCAGCGCCGCCCGTATGTACGACTACTACCTGGACGGATCGCACAACTTCGAGGTCGACCGAGTCAAGGCCGAGGAAGTCTTGGCGGTGCTGCCCGAAGCTCGGACGTTCGCTCGGCAGAACCGAAGCTTTCTGCGCAGGGCTGTGCAGTACGGCGTTGAGCATGGAGTCCGACAGTTCCTCGACCTCGGTTCTGGACTGCCGACTGCCGGCAACGTGCACGAGATCGCCCAACGCGCCGTACCGGATGCCCGCGTGATCTACGTCGACAACGAACCCGTTGCCGTCACTCACAGCCTCGACCTGCTCAGGAACAACCCGTACGCCACCTGCATCCACGAAGACATCCGGAGGCCCAACAGCGTCCTACACCATCCAGATACCAAGCGGCTGATCGACTTCTCCCGGCCGCTCATGGTGGTGATGTGCGCGGTACTGCACTTCCTCTCAGACGAACACCGTCCCGCCGAGATCGTGCGCGCCTACTCCGACGCGCTGGCGTCGGGCAGCTATCTCGCCCTCTCGCACGCCACCGCCACTGACTACCCCGAGCAACTCGCCCACGTGATCGAGATCTATCGGCAGACGCAGAACACCGCACACCTACGGTCACGTTCCGAGGTGACAGCGATGCTCGCCCCCTTCGAACACCTGGTGTTTCCCGGTGTCGTCTACACCCCCGAGTGGCGACCTGAGCACTGGGCCGACATCGGCGACCCGGCCGAGTCGCTGGCCTTCGCCGCCGTTGCCCTCCACCCCTGATCCGTGCTGACCCGGAGCACTCATCCATGACCCACCGTCTCTCACTGGTCCGTCGGCTCGGCGAACTACGCCGGTCCTACACCGGGGAAACCGACTCCACCCTGTTGCACACCATCACCGAAGGCATCCAGACGCTCACCGCAGAGGAACGGGAGAAGATCAGAGCGGTCCTCGACGCTGGCTTTGAGACCCGCTTGCTCGGCGAGAACTCCTCTCCGCCGCCAGGCGACGTGCTCCGCCGCGCGGTGTTGGCCGACGCCACAAACCTTGCCCAGCAACACCTTGAAGCCGGGATCCTGTTCGCGCTGGGTCGTATCGCGCCCTACCGGTGGCCGGCGACGAGTGTGGTAGCACCGATGCCTGTGTGCGCGATGGTTCGCCCCGACGGCAAGGACGGACAGTCGGTATTGCACATGCGCCCGGCTGCCGCCGCGCCAATGCTGGCTACCCTGCTCCCATACATCGTTGACGGTCGTGTGTACGGGATGCCGGGGCTGCGTGTGAGTCTGTGTCGCCGGCATGTGCGGCTGTGCCTTTTCGATAGTGGCGAGTCCATGTCCGTCGGGCTAGCGGGCACGAGCTTTCGGCAGTGGAGCGCCATGCTCGCCTTCGCTGGCGTGCTGACCGGCTACGAGTGGCCACAGGTCTTCGTGGACGCGCCGAGCGCCCCCGAACGCAGCGCGATCGCAGCGCGTCGATTCCGTGGATCGACGTGGTTGGCCAGCGCGTTGTTCCGCCGCCTCTGCGTTCTAGGCACCACCGTGTGGTTGACCATCCGGGAAGACGGCCCTACCGGCATTCGCGTGGAGTGGGCCGGTGGCCGTACCGCCGCTCAGGTTGCCACCGCATTGGTGCACCCGTTGACGGGGCTGCCAGGCGAGGTGTTCACCGCGACCCGTGACGGCGCGGACCGCGTCACGATCACCATCTGGGGAACTGCTGGCGGGGCTGAGGCGACGGTAGTCCTGTGTCGGGCACCCCTGAGCGCATCGCCACCGTTCGAGCGGATTGACACAGCAGACGCATGGAAGGCGTTCAACTTCGTGATGGCACAACCCAACGTGGTTTCGCCCAGATCGGCGGCGTAGGTGACGGGTGGGACGGGGTGCCAGGTACCCTGTCCCACCCGTCACAATCGACGTTTGCGCTGGTAGGCGCACATGTTCCCCCGTCACGGCGGCTGTGACGGGGGAACAGCTGTGTGACGGCCCCTGTGACGGGTGTCAGTCCTCCGCATCGTCGGCCGCCTCGCCGTCGCCGGCAGCCCTGATAGCGGCGCGAATGTCGGCGGTGAAGTAGCCGCGCACTTGTCGCACCTTGCCGTCCGCCATCGGAATCCGATCACGCCTCGACCGGCAGCCCAGATCGTTCATCTGGGTCCCGAACGTCGTCGGCTCGATGCCGAGCGCCTCGACCAGTTCGGCCGTAGGCACGAACTCTCGTCCGTCCGGCCCGTCGAGATCCTCGCCGAGATAGTCCACAACGGACGCCAGCGGCTCCGGCAACTCGACCAGTTCCACATCCTCGGCCGGTGCGGTCCCGCCGCCGATCGCTTTGGCGACCGCAGCCCGGTCGAGCATCGGCGTCGGGTCGGCACCGACGGCGTGTCCGCTCAGCGTTCCGGCAGCCTCTCGCAGCATCCGGCCACGCTCGCAGATCGCCCTCCAGTCGGGGTTGGGCATGTAGTACGTCCGGACCGTCATGGCCAACACGTCCGCTCCCGTCTCGGTCTCCCCGTCCGGCCGAAGGATGCCCACCCCCTTGTGGGACGCCAACAGCTTCGACGAGTCGTAGCCACGGGTGTTCATCTGCTCGCCGAGGATGATGTTCGAGTCGCGCCAGTCCATCACCCGTAGCGCGAACCGTGAGCCGAGCACCGCCCGCAGCGACGTCGGCAGCGAGTTGCCGTCAGGGCGCTGCGTAGCGAGGATGACCACGATGCCGGCCGCCGGCCCCTTCTTCGCCAGCCACGTGAGCAGCTCGCCGAGATACTTCCCGAGCGGGATCTTCTTCCCCTCGATCTCGACCGGGATGCGGGACTCCAACGGGATGTGCGCCTCGTCCACGATGACGGCCGTGATCGGCATGTTCAGGGCCCTGTCGCGCGAGATCGCTGGCGTGATCTTCGACTCGGGGCACGTCTCGTCGTCCAGCTCTCGCATGCGGGCATACCGGCCTTGTGTCTCAGACACCAACTCCTCAAGCCATGTCTTGAACGCGGCCAGGTGCATCTCGTCGTCGCCCGAGAAAAACCGGTGCGCGCACGGCTCGCACGCGTCCCAGTCCTTGCCGCCCTTGAAGTCCGCCACGTACAGCCGCGTGTACGGGTCCAAGATCAGCCCCACGGCCGCGAGTCGTTCGGCGAAAGTCTTGCCCTGCCTAGGAATTGCGCCGATCAGCAACGACGTCCACACCAGCGGGAGGTTCACCTTCCGGGCGCGCGCATCGTGTCCAAACGGGACCGGGCGCCAGGCGTCCCAGTGCTCGACGTTCAGCAGTGGTGTCCGAAGCGGTGGCGCCGCGTAAGGATCTTCGTCGGCAACCCACATCGACACGCGGCCGGCATGGCCGCCGTTGCCTCGGACTCGCTCGGCGATCAGCTGCACCTCGTCCACCGCCAGCGCCGACGCCAGCGCCTCGCGGTTCTTCACGACATCGGCAGCCTTGCGGGTGGCCGGAAGGTCGACAGTGATGGCCCACCCGTCGCCTTGTCGCGCAGCACGTTCGACCAGTCGCAGAGTCTCGTCCTTGCCGATCAGCTTGGCGTCTCGGAACGCATCCACCAACACCTGCGGATCCATGGTCCATGTGAGCGAGCGCGGACCGGACAGGACTGGTTTGCGGCCAGGACTACCTTCCTTGCGTCGGCCGAGGATCGCCAGCGCGACGGATGCAGCTCCGCCAACGATCCACAGCACCACCGCGCCGTACACGAGCTGAGCCACCAGCACCACGACGATGCTGGCGACCGTCACCGCACCGGTGACCTTCCATCGGAAGAGCGTCAGCGCGCGAATCTCGGTGAACTTGTCGGCTAACTTCTCCGACTGCTCGGCGGCATCGCGGTAGTCATGAACGGTGACCCACCGCCGCCACCCGCGCATCGCCGCTACCAGACCACGGGCTACTGCGCCGACGAAGCGGTACGGCGACCGCAGTACGCGCACCACCAGATCCTTGCCTGCCTGCGTGGCCGCCCGGCGGCTCTTCAGCGCCAACGGAACCTTCGGTGAACGCTGCCACCACGACGCGAACCCTCGCCGCGCAGATGGCTTGTCGGTGCGCGGTGCGCTCTCGTCCACCAGTTCGGCGTCGTAGACCGGATCGGCGGGAACAACTTCGTACTCGCGCGAAGTCATTGCTGCACCTCGCCTTCCGGCGTCGCGTTGTTGGCATCGTTCGCATTGTTGGCAGAAGTACGCTCCACTTCGGACTTGAGATCGGCGGCCAAGCGAGGCGATAGCCCTCGTGCGCAGTCAGTCACTGACCGGATCCATGCGGGCGTGATCTCCACACCGGGCGACCACGCAGCACGTGCCTCGGCGAGGTACTCGCCGAATAGCTTCCGACGACGGGGGCTCTTGCGCTTCGGCTCCTCGACCTTCGGTTGGTGAACGGGCTGAGGTGCGTTCGCCGCCGAGGCGTTCGTGAACGCTGCGGTGACTGCCTCGGTCAACTTGTCGCGGAGATCGGTGACCGCCTCGGCGGCGACGAACACCACCAGCGGCGGAACCGAGTGCAGCACGATCCCCGGCAGCGAACCTGCCGCGAAGGACGCCCACGTGTTCATCACGTACGTGGCCGCGACGGTGAGCCACTTCGCACGACGCACCCATGGACCGGTGTGGACCTGGTAGCGAGCCGTAACCTGCTCGGCTCGCAGGATCGCCAGTAGCACGAGCGACACGGTTGGGTCGAGTAGCCACGCTGCCAACCACGGAAGCGACCACAGCGCCGCGCCCGCTGCTGCGAACGCCTGCACATTTGTCATGGTGAAGCCGAGCCCGAGCGTGATGCCGGCCCAGCACAGCCGGTCGACCTGAGTGCGCACATGCTCGACCCGCAGCGCCACCACGTCCGGATGGGTCTGGTATGCCCGCCGTTGGGCGGCCTCGGCCGCCTCCCGCGCGAGCTTCTCGGCTTGGTTGGTAGAAGGGCCGGGGGGGCGCCCCGGGGGGGCCCCCCCACCCCTCGTGTGGTTGGGCGGGGCGGGGGGGGTGACCCCAGACCACCCCATCGCCCCGTCGCGGTGTGGGCCCGGCGCCCCCTCACAGCGCGGGG